>DAHXKX010000007.1 GCA_027366165.1 Actinomycetota bacterium | reverse complement strand
CGTCACACGAGAACGCCTCAAGGAGAGAAAAATCGACGACTCGGTAATCGCAAAGAAACGCAAGAGAGGATCAACTCAGAAAAAAACGAACCAGCCTATGGGGCTTCGCTGGCCAGTGGAGAGGACGAACTCCTGGCTTTCGAACTATGGCCAGCTGAGACGAAACACTGACCGAAAGATCGTCCATCGTCTAGCCCAGTTTGCCCTTGCAGTCGCATTACCCCTCGTGGCGAAGCTTATCGACTGGAGAACCCGCTGGTCGCCAGGCGTGTTGCCTATCCGCTGAGGCTCTTAGTGCCTCCTCAATGGGCTGGTGGGATCGTAAAGATCTCCCACTCCACTTTGGACCACGGTGGCGTTATGCGAAGTAAATCAGACCTAAATACCCTTGCGACATGCGGGTATGTCCTTCAACTTCGCATAATCATTTACTTCGCATAAGGTTCCTTATGCGAAGCTTCGCATAACCCGCCCTGAGGTGTGCCACTCTTGGTCTTCCTTGTTACGCCATTCTCAGAGAGGATGCCGCTGTGCAGAAGCGCCTTGACCGTGCTCAAGATGCGTTTATCTCCAATGCGATATCGTATTCGGTCCATAAGGGCCGTGTGATCGATCTCATCGAAGCACGCCGTGATGTCACCTTCTAATACCCAGGTATAACCCTGGGTGGCGAACATGTGAATCTCGGCGATAGCATCGTGTGGCCAGCGACGAGGACGGAATCCATAGCTTGAAGGCTTGAAATCCGCCTCGAAGATAGGCTCAAGGACCAGTTTCAGGCTGGCTTGCACAATTCGATCCCGGGCAGCAGGAATGCCAAGGCGGCGGAGTTTTCCGTTCGCTTTGGGTATCATCCGCTCCCGCACGGGCAGGGGTACGAACCTGCCAGCTCTGAGATCATCTCGAAGCTGGACCAGGAAAGGGACCCCATCTCGGGGGAGGTCACGCGGTTTCACGTGATCCACCCCGGCCGAACGTGCTCCTTGATTCCTCCGTATTCGATCCCACGCCACTATCAAGAAGGCGGGATCGTAGACGAGGTTATACAGGTCGCAAAACCGACGATTAGGGGTGTCGGTCGCCCATTGGTGCAGCTTGGTCTGCATTCCCAGTACTGTGACCTTGGCTTCATCAAGCGTTGGCCAACATGCGTCGGTATTCACCGACGTCCTCCTGGCATTACAGCACTTTTACCGCGGATTCGCTGGATTCCTTCGCCTTGTGGACGGCTTTCCCGTCCTCTGACTACTACAAATCCTCCGCCCCATCCCAAGGCCATCAGCCGACGGTGGGCCAGCCCGTTTCCGCGCTGGTTGCGCGGAGGTGAGGGCGACTTCGGGATGGTTCCCATGTTCACCATGTTTCCTTTGACAGGATTGGCGCCCAGCTCTGCCGCTACGGTCTCGTCATGGCTACTCCACAGCCATTCACCATGACCTCTTGGGTCGACATTAATAATCCACACAAGAGTTGCCTCCTCCGTCAATAAGAAGAAGCACGCACCGCTGCCCGACCCATATCCACCAGGTTTGGAGTCGGTTCCACGCTTAAGCGGGTTCAACCACTGGTTCACTTTCGTTACACCTCTCTGTCTTGCTAGCCGGACCCGGACCGTCTGGTAGTGCCAGTCCGTCCCGTCGTTGTCAGGGCTGCTTCCCGCCCTCCCGAGCACCTCCTCGGTCAGACTGCCCTCAGCTTCACTAGGATGCTGTGACATCCCAGAGGCGGTGTCCTTTCATCACCGCCGGAACACATGGCGCCTCATGGCGCACCTTCACCACATGAAATGGATCTGCTACCTTCCTGACGTAGGGAAGGGCTTCATCGAATACCTTGGAGTAGGGACCAGATAGATCCATAGTTCCGAACTTGATAGCATCTCTCCAACTCTTTGGTCTCTTGTTGGTCCATTCGATCGACTCTTTGGCAGCTCTACCTGGGACCATGTCCAACAGGTAGCCTTCTTTGGAATCCACAATCGAGGTTGTCCAGATCTGTTGGCGGAACTCTCCTTGTCTGACGAAGAGGCTCTCGTCCAAGCCGAGCGATATTACCGACTCTTAGGATTTTAGTAGGGTTCGAGGGGCCGCTAACGCCGCCTAACCAAAGGAGGTACATTGGCAGTGATGGCATGGAGAAGGTGGGAAAATACACCCGTAACGCTGATTTCGCCATACTTTCTCGTCGTGCGGCCCTCGGTAATTTGCGGACGAAGGGGTTAGTTCGGACGAATAATCAAAAGTGTCAGAGCCTTTATCGCTGCTATCGGTTTAAGCCGGATGTCCGCAAATTCTACATGAGTGGTCCCACTGCCTGCATAGGCATATAAGTACAGCGATGAACTGGAACCACTCATAGATACAAGAGAGACAGTTTTAATCCAATGTCCAGACTTTGGCGGACCAAGTGATACTAGTTGATTCTGATAGGTATGGTCGTTGTATATGCTAGTTCCTTGGACGTTAGGCGAGTTTGATTTTACAAAGAATGAAAGTAGAAGTAGGTTTGTAGTTGAATTGATGCTGGTATGGACGCATGCGGTTCCTCTTGATGTGGTCAAAGATATATAAGGAAGATTGTTTGGACCTCCAGAAGGGTGATATTCCCCAAAAATAGTTTTACCAACTTCACCTCCGCTACTTGAAGCACAATTTCCAACCGTGGTTAGGAGTTGAGATGACGTAAACCTAAAATTATTTTCTGTTACTACAGAGTGCTTCAATGTGACGGTAACTGAAATGGTTATTTTTGTTTCACCCTTTTGCTGAGGTGTTGAGTTGCTCGATCGATAATATCGATACTTACCGTGCAGACGTGATACTGGAATAGGGTTTTGGCCATCTAAAAACATTGCATCTACCTCGCTGCCCTTCGGCACTATTAGTGAGATGCTCGAATTATTCTTTTTCTTATTCCAGGAATACGGACCTGGTCGCCAATCCGTTAGAGGCGGCACCTCATATAGAAATGGAGTGCCATGTATAGTTGTATGGACAATCACAGTGGTTCCATTGGCAAAGCCAGCCTCAAAGATCGCGTCAGGGGGAACCTCTCGAGCCGTGGTCACTACGGTTCCGTTTGCCTTGATAGCTTGATACGGGGCCCTCGTTGCGTCATTCTCGTTGATCAGATAGAGCAAAGCAGATCCAAGCAATAACAAAATTAGAGTTCCAGCTAAAACTGAAAGTTGCTGCGCAAGTCTAGGCATATATTCATGATAGACGCCGACAGGTCCCCGAAAGCTGATCCTCAGCGAGTGTGAGTGTCCCTCGGGTTTACTTTGTTCAGATTAGCAATCCATCCCCATCCCCGAGCGGAATTCGATTAGAGATACTGATGAAGCGAGGTGATGGGGATGGATTCGCCGCCTCTCGTTTCGGAGTGGGTTAGAGCGATGCCCTCTACCTCCTTCTGGGTATGGCGGGCTGTGGCGTACTTGCAGTCAATGGGTCGCTGCTCGGGAAGATCAAGGCAGGCGAGCTGACTGGGTGAACGGACTCTAAATTGCAGTTTTGGCAATTTGAGGAGAATAATTTATCTAAGGAAGCAAGCAAGAATAACGTGAACATTAGCAAGATTTCGGCTATCATGGGAGCATGGCCGACATAGCGATGATAGAAGCTAAATATCAAGCATTGTCTGGTCGATTAGATGAGGCCGCGTTGCGGATTTGGGCAGCGACGGAGGCTCGCAGCCTTGGGCGCGGTGGAGTAAGTATGGTTGCCAAGGCAATTGGCATGTCGCGAACGACAATTTACGCTGGGCTCTCGGAACTTGAGATGCCAGCACCACCCGCTGGGAATACAACTGGTGGCAGACCGCGTGTACGGGCGGTAGGTGGCGGTCGCAAGAAGTTGGCTGATAAGGATGCCAGTCTCTTTAGTGCGCTTGATGCGCTGGTAGAGCCCACGACGCGTGGTGATCCGATGTCACCTCTTCGTTGGACCACCAAGAGCACCTACCGGCTCTCAGAGGAGCTCAAGAGGCAAGGCCACGAACTCAGCCAAAGGACGGTCTGTGACTTGCTTGCCCAGATGGGCTACAGTCTGCAATCGACCCGCAAGACCCGAGAAGGTGGAAAGCATGAGGATCGCGATGCCCAGTTCGCACACATCGCAAAGACGGTCGCCGACTACCAGGCTACTGGGGATCCGGTCATCTCAGTCGATACCAAGAAGAAGGAACTGATCGGCGACTTCAAGAATGCTGGCAGAGAATACCAGCCTATTGGCAGGCCAGAGCAAGTCAGAGTTTATGACTTCATTGATCCCGAACTTGGCAAGGTGGCACCCTATGGGGTCTATGACCTGACAACCAACACCGGATGGGTGAATGTCGGCATAGATCACGATACTGCCGAATTTGCCGCTGAAAGCATTCGACGCTGGTGGTACGAAATGGGTGAAGCTATCTACCGGGGGGCATGTCGTCTGCTGATCACTGCTGATTGCGGTGGAAGCAACGGATATCGGGTGCGTCTGTGGCACAGAGAGTTGCAGAAGCTGGCCGACGAATTCCAGCTGTCAATCGAAGTCAACCACTTCCCTCCAGGAACTTCAAAG
>DAHXKX010000142.1 GCA_027366165.1 Actinomycetota bacterium | reverse complement strand
AGTTCCAAAAAATGGCAGAAAACATCCAATTCTCGATCGAGGCCAGCCACTTCTGTCTAGGAACCAGTGAGTTAAAAAAAGACTGATCATCCCGTGTTGTGCAACATCACCGCCGATTGGAAAGGGCGTCTTCCAGCCGCGATGAAATCATCGCCAATTTGATTGGCAACACAACAACCTACGAAGGAGTGCCAACAAAGGCGGTTCTTGATGAAAATACTCATACTCGAAGAATCAAGATCTCCGATAAAAAACTTGCCATATTAGCGATTGCCCGAATTGAGTTTAATGACGAACGGAACCGTATCTTGAGACTGCGCAACCAGCATCTATAGATACAAGCATTCATATAATTATTTCTCACCTCCTAAGCGCTGTTGGAAAATCCGATGGGAATTGACAATCAGTTCGGCGCCCAGAAAGAAGGCCGCTGGAACCCATGAACCCGCACCCAAGTGCCTGGCCACATGCAGTTTGCTAAAATTCAAGCACTGGATATGTTCTCGGGAACACTGAATCGCCCAGTGAATTGGCCAGGTAATAGCAGTGAGTCCGAATTACAATTCATATTAAGATTTCCGCTATGAAGGCATTTAACTGCTGGCCCTGGTCATGGTCTGATAATCTGTTGAGGTAGCGGACACCCGACTGAGTCTACAAAACCTTCAGTCTTGGTAACTTGGGGTCTCACCCCAGCGAATCCGGCTCGTAACTTTCGAATATATTTGGGGTAGTGTTACGGGTTGGGAAAATTAGCGGTAAACGTGCTGTGTAGGGTAATCGGTTAAATAGAGGGTGGAATATGTCAGAACGTCGCATTGACGCGGTTGCGAAGGCCACGGGGGCAGCTAAATTTACTGCCGACGTTGTCCTAGATGGAATGGCTCATGCAGCTGTGAATAGGAGTGATTTTCCGTCAGCGTTGATAGTGAAGATCGACAAGTCTGTCGCGGAGAAGGTTGAAGGTGTTCTTGGTGTTTTCACAGCCAAGGATCTACCGGGTGGGGCGCATTTATACGGCAGAAGAGTCTTCGATGTTCCCATCCTCGTGAATGAAAGGGTTCGACGGGTAGGCGACCCAGTGGCGGCAGTGGTCGCAACAACGCGGGAGATTGCCGAAGCCGCGGCAGAGCTAATCGAAGTCACATATAAAGAGATGCCAGCGATAACCACTGCCCGCGAAGCGCTTAAATCGAATGCACCCCTCATCCATGACACACCTTGGGAATATAAAGGAGCGGTTGTCACTCCTGAGACTGGGCACAACATCCAGTCATTGGAGACTCACGGCTCCCGCGAGGCCGCAGAAGCTGCTTTGCGCAACGCCGTTCACGTGATCGACGAAACATACACAACTCCTGGCGACCACCAAGGCTACATAGAGCCTCAGGCTTGTATCGCCGACTACAGCGCCGATGGAAGTCTGAGAGTCTGGGCCACAAACAAGAGCCCTTACCGGCTGCGGGATGTGTTGTCCTCGGTCTTTGGTCTTGATCCCAAGCGTGTCGAAGTGATGCCAACCATACTTGGGGGCGATTTCGGCGGCAAGGGCGCACCGGGAGAAGCACCGCTGTGCACTGCGTTATCTATGCTCACTGGACGACCAATCAAGATGGTCCTGCGCTATAGCGAGGACCTACTTTCAACTGACGGCAGGCATGCTTCGGAGATTCGGGTCCGGTTGGGTATCGATAGCGAAGGAAAATTGGTCGGTGGAATTGCAGAAGCCCTGCTTGACGGCGGTGCTTACGCCGGCTTCAAGCCTGTTAACACAGTCAACCTTCATGGAATAGTCGATGCGGCGATTGCGTATCGCGTTCCCGAGTTCTTTGTCGAGTCAAAGATCGTGTACACAAACAACCAGCCGAAGGGTCACATGAGGGCTCCAGGATCCCCCCAGGCCGCCTTCGCGTTTGAATCCGCCGTTGACGAACTCGGTCGGCGGTCGGGGATAGGGCCAATCAAGATTCGTGAGATAAACCTGCTGTCTGAAGGCGACATCAATCCTTACGGGGAAACTTGGCTTGAATACAGGGGCAAGGAAGTCCTCTCCCTCGCCACTTCGCAGCCCAACACTCTCGATATCCCCAAGGGTTGGCTCTACGGCGAGGGGGTGGCACTGTATGCACGCAGCATGGCGGCGGTGCCGAAGACCAGCCTGAGACTTCTCCGAGGTCACGGTGGAAAAGTGATCGCAGAGGTTCCCATCCCCGAGAACGGCGCAGGTGGACAGACTGTAGTCCGGGAGATGGTCCGCAGCGGACTTGGGCTCAGCTCTGACCAGATCGAGGTCAAGCAGGTCTCAACTTCATTACTGCCGACTGATGCCGGTGTTGGTGGCAGCAGGGTCAGTCTTGGGGTCACGGTCGCCGTGGCAGATGCCATCAAACTCTGGAAGGAGATGCCCCCCGACCAAGATTCTGTCGAAGTAACAACCAACGAAGGATCAGACGGACCAAGCGGAGCCTATTCAGCCCAATTGGCGCGCGTAGCCGTCGATCCCGCAACCGGCCAGCTCAAAGTACTCGAAATTATCTCCGCAGTGGATGTGGCTGAGATTGTGAATCCAAAGGCGCATCAGATGCAAATCGATGGTGGCACGGTGATGGGGTTTGGTTTTGGAGTAATGGAAGACCTTCTGGAAGATGCTGGACAGCCCTGGGCATTGAGCATGGGTGAGTTCAAACTCCCGAACATGGCAGATATTCCCAAGCTTTCAACGGTTCTGCTCCACGGCGGCAAGGGTGTTGGTCCCAACAACATCAAGGCTGTTGGCGAACTTACGAACTGCCCCACCGGTGCAGCAATTGCAAATGCTGTTGCAGATGCAACAGGGGTACGGATCAGACAGCTTCCAGTAAAGGCTGAAGCCATTTATTGGGCAATGAAGGAAGGTGGCGCAAAGTGAAGATCAATCTCAGCTTAAACGGGAAGGGCATGGAACTCGAAGTCGATCCCATGGCTCTCGCGCTGGATGTCCTGAGGGGACTCTCCCTTACTGGCACTAAAGAAGGCTGCGGAGTCGGAGTTTGCGGAGCCTGCACCATCATGGTGAACGGATCTCCGGTAAGTTCCTGTTTATGCCTAACCGGAACTTTGGCAGACAAGGATGTATGGACAATTGAGGGACTGGCTGAAAAGATGCCTGAACTAATTGACTCCTTCGTGGAGAACGAAGGAATGCAGTGCGGCATTTGCACACCTGGTCAGATCGTTGCTGCAGCTTCGATCGACTCCGTTGGAGCATCAAGTCCTGAAGAGGTGAAGAAGTATATGGCAGGCAACCTATGCAGGTGCACTGGCTATCAAACAATTCTTAGTGCAGTGGAGGACCACGTTGCAGTCAACTGATACTGAATTTCTGATTCCTTCTTCTGTCTCCGAGGCTCTGTCGAGCATCGCCTTGGAAGACGCGATCTTCCTAGGGGGAGGTACTTCAACGGCGCTTCTCTACAAGACAAGGATGATCGAGCCTTCGAGGGTCGTTTGGCTGGGAAATGTCGGTGAATTGAAGGGTATTTTCACTTCGCCTACAGAGGTCAAGATCGGATCGATGGTTACGATGGCCGAAATTGCCGCCGACCGCGAAATTGCCAGACTCTTGCCGGGTGTCAGCACTGCTGCCGGCGTCATTGGCAATGCCAGAGTTCGGGCAATGGCAACACTTGGCGGCGCACTTGCCCACGCCGACCCACGTCAGGATCTACCGCCTGCACTGATTGCTGTAGACGCAAAGGTATCGGTTAGAAACGCCTCGTCCAGCAGGGAGATAAACCTTGCAGATTTCTATGAGGGCTTTTTGGAGACCGTGCTTTCCCCGGATGAACTTATCACGGAAGTAACCGTTCCAATCCTGCAAAACAGACGCTCCTCATATCTGCGGTACACGCCAACTTCAGAGGGGGATTATCCTACAGTTGGTGCTGGCGCTTCTCTGACCTTCAACGAAGACGGGAAGAGTATCTCCACCGCCACACTGGTCTTATGCGGCGTCGGAGCAGTCCCGATTGTCTCTTCAGAAGCCGGCCTGGCTCTCGCTGGAACCACAGGCGACGACTCGGCCCTCCTGAGAGCAGCGGAGCTGGTGCGTGGAGCCGTTGATCCCCAGGACGATGAACGCGGAACCGCCGATTACAAGCGAGATATGGCAGCAGTATTCGCCTATCGTGCGCTGAAAGCGTGTCTGAACAGCTGACAAGAGCGCCACACCCTGATTGATCGTCTTAATCACCAAACAGGATTTAGGCGATCAACCTAAGCCGTTTTGGCGTCCTGCTGCGATGCAACTCCATGATCGTCTTGGCCAAGGTTGCATTCCTGGCTTTTATCGCCTCCACGATATCGAAGTGCTCTTGTACACCGGGAGCTCCCTGACTGGGTTCGCCTTCCTTGACCGGACGTTCGAACATTTCCAAAGAGATTTGAAAAGTCTCAATAATCATGTCAAGGGCCCGGTTGTGCGCACATCTCGCCAGAGCGGTATGAAACTCAAGGGACAGGTTGAGTGTATAGTTGTCCTCTTCCACGGCTATGCGGGTTCTATCGCAAATCTCCTCAAGAACCTGCATGTCCTCGTCGGTTATCCGTTCGCAGATCAGATCGATCAAACCGAGTTCAAAGGTGAGTCGGGCCTCCCGGACTTCAGCAGCTGAGATTGCAGCAGCTGCAAGCATATCATTTAGTCCTGCACCAATCTGGAGTGAACTTGGAGCCTTTACAAAGGCTCCACCTCTTGATCCCACGCGGACCTCAACCAATCCAATCGTCTCCAAAATACGGAGTGCATCCCGCACCGTTGCCCTGCCAATTCCAAATGAACTGCAGAGTTCCCTTTCGGTCGGGAGCCGGTCACCCGGCCTCAACTTACCCTCTCGAATCAGAGCTTTAATGCGATCTACGATTATCGAAGAGATTCTTACCGTGGTAATTGGACTGAACATTTGGTTCATAGCGTGATCCAAATTGGTAGTCGGAGGCTTTTGAATTTCGTCCACTTTCACTCCCGTATCTCTCTTGCTGACCAATCACATTAACCCACAAATTAAAGCCGATGCCCACAAGTCAGCTATTCCCCTAAACATTTTTACCACCTGGTTTGCTATTTGTCACGGCGTTTAGGGTGCCCGCAACTGTGAAACCATCCTACATCTTCATTCTCGCGCGACTTTCGGCATGGAATGTTAATTTCAGATTGCGGGACTGGCATTTTGATGGAGTTTGCCATCTTTTGTCATGGGTGTCCCCATCGGGGTCCAGATATGACTACGACCAATACCTAATCTTCTTAAAAACTTGACACGCAAATCGATGGGTATGACAATTAGACTAATATTCCGGACCGAGATAGGGATATTTGTGATCGGACCAACGTTAGGCCGATACCCGTCTCGCAGCTCAAATGATGCTGGTCAGCCAATGTACCGTAATATGGTGGTCTATCGTGCCACTTATGCGGGCAGTGAGATACTTACGAAGGGGAGCTTGTTAATGACCAATGTAACAAGAACTTCAACGAGCCATTATGAAGTTCAGAAGAAGCGCCGGGCTCAGTTCATTGAAGACTGGCGGAACAATCGGCAGACTGTCATAAGGCTTGAAGATGTCGACATGCAACCTACTAACCGTAGATTGATTTCCGGGGGCTACATCGGCCCCGACGCTGACAGGCCCACTAGAACCATGGACGCCGCGGTCCACGAAATACCTTCCGGAGTTACCTCCGGAATTCACCGACACTCCTGGGACGCGATGATGTACTGCGTCGGAGGATCAGGCTGGACCGAAATAGATGGAGTTCGGATCAACTGGGCGCCCGGAGACTGTCTTCATCTGCCCGCGTGGGCATGGCACCGTCATGGTAACGAAGGTGGTTCAACTGCCCGCTACATGAGTTTCTCAAGCGAGCCATTCATCGAGATCCTGGGGTTTGCTGTCTTGGAGGATGGAGGGGATACTCCGTTTGCTGAGCTTCCTGGACGGCCTCCGTTTACTGTCGCAATGGCAGGAAACGACCCTTATGCGAGGCGAGTGCGGCGTCTTGCGTCGGAACAACAGGCGAGACGGAGCGGTCGGCTGCATACCAGCTGGGACGAGCTGCAATTTCTGCAAACCCCCAGAGGAACACGCACTACATTCCTTCTCGACAAAGCAACCGGCTACCAGGCCTCTGGAATCACCATGGCAATGTTTGAGATTGGTCCCGGACGGCAGCAATCTATGCACCGTCACCCAGGAGAGGCGTGGCTTTATGTCGTCGAAGGAACAGGCCACTCATTCCTAGGCACCGAGCCGGACAAGGGGGAGAACCATCCTTGGAAGAAAGGCGACCTGATCATCGTCGACCATTTTCTTTGGCATCAGCACATCAACGACGATCCGGACAACAGTGCCAAGGTTGTGCGAATCCACATGTTCGACACAGTTCTTGAGACCATGAGGGCTCTCTGCGACCCCTTGGTCCTGTTCGAGGAGCCACCAGATCACATCCGAAATGCTCAGGCCGGCGATCTCAGTACAATTGTCTGGCCGGAGGTTAGGCGCCCGACTTGGCCGTAGACCACCATCATCACTCTTCGCCAATACACGGTGTATCGACGTTACGGGTGCTGCCGGACGAAGGTGGCACGCGCAACTGGGACAGGATAATTGTCGACGAAAAGATAAAAACCCGGCTTTTATCGCACGCTTTACTAGCGCTGGCGCATGAAAAAGAGTTCTACGCCCTTTCAGGTGCACTTCAGCGGCTGGTCATCCTGTCCGGTCCACCGGGGACCGGCAAGACGACATTGGCGGCAGGACTGGCCGAAGTAGTTGCCCATGAGCTGGCCGAGAAAGGCGACACATGTCTGGTGGAAGTCAATCCTCACGCTCTTCCCAGTGAAATGCTGGGGGAGAGTCAGCGCAACGTCGCCCGACTTCTCGACAATTCCTTACCCGAACTGGCTCTCAGATTTCCACACGTTGTTGTGGTGATTGACGAGGTAGAAAGCTTTGCTGTAAGACGCTCGTCAGCGTCTTTCGAAGCCAACCCCATAGACGTCCATCGCGCCAGTGACGCGGCGTTGGAGGGAATGGACCGTCTCATGAAACGTTCCCCAAATGTCTTGGTTGTGGCAACAACCAACTTTCCCGGCGCGATTGACGAAGCATTCACCTCTCGGGCAGATTTGGTCTTATCACTTGCCATCCCTGACCTTGAGACTTCCGCCCAGATCATCGCCATGTCTCTCGAAGAACTCGCGGGAATCTGGGCAGAAATTGGTGGTCTCGCCAGCAATCACAACCTGCATCGTCAATTGGCGGAATTGTGTGTGGGCTGGGATGGAAGGCAGCTTCGGCGATTGCCTCTGAAAGCGCTTTCGGAGAGCAAAGATCTTGCCTTGAATCCAGAACAACTAAAGGCGGAGCATTTGTTTCAGGCTGCCACTGCCTAATATTTCATACTTTTACAAGGGGTAAAGAATGATGGGGGACAGAGAATCTAGCGCCGTACCTAGGCGGCGACAGATCCGTGAGATTGAGATTTCTGCCGGGTTGGATTCCGTTGGGGAGGTGCCCACCCACGGTTCCGACGCAGTGGTTGATCTATTGGGCGAACTTGGTTACCGCTATATCGCAGTTAACCCGGGATCAAGCTTCAGGGGACTTCACGACTCGATCGTCAACTATCACCGAAATGTGAAGCCGAAGATGTTGCTATGCCTGCATGAGGAGGTGGCGATTGCAGTCGCACACGGTTACGCGAAGGTTGGAGGACTTCCAGCAGCTGCGGCGATCCATGACCTCGTTGGGTTGATGCACGCTTCAATGGCGGTATACGACGCGTACCTCGACCAAGTCCCGATGGTAATTTTGGGAGGCAGTGGACCAAGGGACCGATTCAGCCGCAGGCCAATCGACTGGATCCACTCAGCCGACACTCAGGCGCAGCTTATCAGAGACTACGTGAAGTGGGATGATGAGCCTAATCCTTCCTCGGCCTTCGTGTACAGCCTTATAAAGGCCCATCAAATTGCGAATTCAGCACCCTGCGGACCAACATACATATCGCTTGACTGTTCGCTTCAGGAGGAGGAGATAGATGGCGGCTTGCAGCCGGCGCTGGAAATTTCCCTTTTCCAGCCAAACCCTCCCATAGCTCCAAATCCGGACATCGTTGATGCGGCCGCCAAGCTGCTCTGTGGGTCCAAAATCCCACTTGTGATCGGTGGCCGTGTCGGGCGGACGGCGGAAGCCACCGCCCTCCTCGTGGAATTGGTCGAGCTTCTCGGTGCAGCCTATCTGGACGACCGAAATACAGTCTCGTTCCCGACGGATCACCCAAACAACTGTAATTCTGACCCAACGATAATCATTGATGCAGACACGGTCCTTTCAGTCGATGTGATAGACCTGCCGTCGCTTATCTCGAGGCAAAAAGGATCACAGGATCAAACCGCCCAAGATGTTTCTATAATCGACCTTTCAATTGGTGACACCGGAGCGAAATCGTGGAGCAACTCCTCTGCAATTACGCGTCCACGCACAATTCAGCTGCTGGCTGATCCTATTTATGGACTGCGCGAGCTGAATAAGGCTGTTCGACAAGCAGCCGACCAGATGGCCGCTACCGCGCGAACTTCATCAATCCGCCAGCGTATCGCTGCCGCTCGGCTCAAGAGCTCCGCAACCACAAAGGAACACTGGAATGATGCACCGATTTCACAGGTGCGACTTGTCGGAGAACTGTGGGAAACCGTGAAGGAGATCGACTGGCTTTTATTGCTGCGCAACACGCGTAGCTGGCCTGAGGGAATTTGGAAATTCAGCGGAGCTGGCGAGTACTTCGGTGATTCTGGCGGAGGCGGTGTCGGGTACGGCCCTGGAGCGATGGTCGGCGGTGCATTGGCTGCGATGGAAATGGGAAAGCTCGGTGTTGGCATAATTGGGGACGGGGACTTCTTGATGGCTTCGTCGGCATTGTGGACCGCAACACACTATGGCATCCCCATGCTTATGGTGATCAACGACAACAACTCATTCTACAATGATGAGCCTCACCAATCCCGGGTCGCTGAACAGCGGGGACGTCCAAAGGAAAACTCCTGGATAGGAATGAGAATTGACGATCCTCAAATAGATCTGGCAGCACTGGCTAGATCATACGGATGCTGGGCAGCTGGGCCGATTGATGAACCGGCCGATCTGGGTGCCGCTCTAAAGTCAGGTATGGACCAGGCGCTGGGCGGAGGGGTTGCTGTCGTCCACGTGCATACTACCCGCTGACCTGCAGACCGCTCGGGGGCGGTGATCGAGGCTGTCGCAGTTGTTTACGTGCGTACTGCTCGCTGCCCGGCACCTCCGGTCAACTAGCCGCAAAATTGGCTCGGCTTCAGGTGATTTTCGGGGACAGTTCCCAGGATTGTGAGTTGGCTTAACTCCACAGGTTCCCTGGGACATACGCAGAGTTAATTATGAGGGAAAGAGGCATTAGCTTGTCTGTTTTCGGTGGAAAGTGCACGAAAGCAGTGCGCCGGTGGGAGGCTATTTGGATCCCATCAGTCACCAAGGAACTTGGGAAAACTACTCTTGGTTTGGCCCGACCTCCCGCGTCCTCTCTGATCGCGAATTGGGCACCTTCACACAGGCATACCTGAACATTCTCACTCCGCTTTACCTACTCTCGATAGTAGTATCCTCAACGGGTCTCGGACTGCTGTACACACTCTCAGTTCTCATTGGTTCCTTAATGGCAATTCTGGTTGGAGTCTTTGCTGATCGAATAGGCGGTAAGTCCTTTCTCAATGCATTCACCGTCCTGATGTTTATCTGGGGAATCGTTTACTCCCACAGCACTGATCTTGCATTGCTCATCTCAACCACTGCAATCTCAGGCATAGATTGAGGTGGGG
>DAHXKX010000139.1 GCA_027366165.1 Actinomycetota bacterium | reverse complement strand
TTCAACTCCAGCTTTTTGTCAGAGCTTCACTTCGGTATAGCTGAATTTTGAAACCGCGCGTTTGGCCGGAATGTAGAGCTGAGGTTGCAGGCACTTGGAAAGTCAGGTACTGCGAGTCATCCAATTCTCATTCAATACTTTGGAGCTCCCTAATGGCCAGCGAAATTAGAGTCATGTTGTCGCCTTCATTCTTTCTTGTCGCCTCGAGTATGGTGCCAAGTTTTGTGAAGATCTGCTGATTCTTATTCTCCCATGCCATGACTGCGGTCTTGAGATCTCCTGTGTCAACATTGTCGATTAGCGAGAGGCAGACCCTCACGTGCCAGTTCCGCAAATCCGATCGAATTCCGTTAATGAGCCAAGACGTCCAACGGTTTCCTGCTGAAGTACTGGCAAGGATCCGGTTAATCTCAGCAATGTGGGAAATTTGATCGATATCTTCAAAAAGGTTCACCACGTCATCCATATCTGCGCTGGTCCCATTGCTGACCTCGTACACTTCGAGCAACCTAGGCGCTTCTTGGACAGCGGTTAGTTGATTCACCAGTTGCGACGGGGGTGCTGTGTTAGAGGAATGTGCTAACGAGTCGCCAATTGTGCTGCGCGGGTGAGTAGTCGTCGAACCAGATTCGAACAGGGCAGACAGAACGTTCCTATCTCTATTTATGACCTCACCAGGAGCTGATTTCTGGGAGCGGGCAAGGTAAGTCCTTGCCAGTGTGTCAATTGCCCCTGCCAAGGTCTTGTGGTGGGTGGTGGCATCGACGGATGTGTCCTTGTCTAGTTGATCAATTTTGCTCCAGATCCCAAGCGCATCGGTTACTTTGCAGGCTATCCAAAATGCTTCGATCACCTCCCCTAACGAACGGTTAAGCTCCTCGGCTGTCTCGTGGGTCCAGACAATGCCCATTCGATCGACAACCTCTCCAGCGAGAATCGTTGCCGTCAAAGCTCGGCACAGGGGATGCCGTTCTACGATTGATTCAAAGCGGCCGGTTACCGAAGTGGGGAAGTATTGGCGAGCCAGCTCAGACAGCGTTGGATCAAAAATGGTGATTTCAACCTCCAACCTTTCAGCCAGCTCCGACTTGGCATAGGATTGCAAAACTGCAAGCTCCGGACGGGTGAGTCCGGCTTGTACCGATCGCCGCTTGGCGAACTCTTCCGCATCAGGCAGGAAGTCAGCTTCACGGTCGAATCCGTTGGAGGTCTCCCAGTGCTCGATCAGAGCCTCAAACGAGTCCAGATCCTTTTCGCTGGTCTGAAATGCCCTATCGAGTGCCACGATGCTGGCTTCAACCTGACGCAAGACCCTGCTGACTGCCTCATCGCTGGCTCCGGTGAGCACCGCGTCTCTTTCGGAAACTTCCATAAGCTTGTCTTGGATTGCGAGGTCCAGCAAGATTTTGAGATTTACCTCGTAGTCCGACATCGCAACGCCGCCGGCATTGTCGATAAAATCAGTGTTGATCCTGCCGCCCCGGCGCGCGTATGTGATCCTGGCGCGTTGGGAAACGGCCAGGTTGGCACCTTCGGCGATCACCCGGGCTCTGACCTTATCTGCGGTGATCCTTACAGAATCATTGGCGCCATCGCCAATTTCGTCGTCGGACTCCTCCTTGCCCTTGATGTAGGTGCCAATTCCCCCGAACCAGATCAGATCCACGTTTGCCGAGAGAATGGCGGAGATGAGCTCCGGAGGAGTGAGCGAATCGCTCGTAAGTCCGAATTGGGCGCGGACCTCATTGCTGAGCGGGATTTCCTTCATACTTCTCGACCATACGCCGCCACCTTCTGAGAGCGCCTTTGGATCGTAGTCTGCCCACGAGGATGTGGTAAGGCAAGCAAGCCGTTGCCTTTCTTCAAACGAAACGGCAGGATCTGGATCTGGATCAAGGAATATGTCGCGGTGGTCGAAGGCGGCAACCAATCTGATCTGTTTGCTCCGCAGCATTCCATTGCCAAAAATATCGCCCGACATGTCGCCCACGCCCACCACGCGGAAAGGCTCCCTGTCCACGTCAACACTCAGACCTCTGAAATGGCGCTCAACTGATGTCCATGCGCCTCGGGCGGTGATTGCGAGTGCCTTGTGATCGTAACCGTGGGATCCACCTGAGGCAAACGCGTCGCCAAGCCAAAAACCGCGCTGGAGACTGATGACATTGGCCAGATCGGAGAAGCTTGCTGTTCCTTTGTCCGCCGCCACAACCAAATAGTGATCGTCATCGTCGAGTGGCAAGATTCCCTGAGGAGTTATAACCCTTCCTTGAATGACGTTGTCTGTCACGTCGAGTAGTGAGGCGATGAAACTCTTGTAAGCCATCTCGATCTGTGCTGGGGTGGGTCTGGCGGCATTTCGCACCACGAATCCCCCTTTGGCCCCGGTCGGTACGATGATGGCGTTCTTTTTGATCTGAGCTTGTGCCAAGTCATAGATTTCAATTCGGAAGTCTTCAATCCGTTCACTCCAGCGGATTCCTCCACGGGCCACTTTTCCAGCCCGAAGGTGTATCCCGATCACCTCTTTACCGTAAACGAATGTTTCACGCATCGAGTGAGGGAGAATGACGCCCTCTTTGGCCGTCGGGGCGAACTTCAGCACGATTGTATCTTTTGACCCTCCCGGGGTTCCATTCAAGTAATAGTTAGTTCGCACCGTGTCGTCGATAAGCTCAAGATAGCCACGGAGAATCTGGTCGTGGGCAAAACCTGCAACGGATTGCAGCTCCTCCAGAACCTTGGCGCGCGCCCTTTCCTTTTCGCCTGATCTATTTGCAGTGATTGGATTGAACCTGGCATCGAAGTAGTTTGCTAAAGACCTTGTGACAGACGGGAACGCGAATAGGGTCTGGTCGAGTTCTTCCGCGGAGAATGAAGTGCTCAGCTGTAGACGGTAATGCCGGTAAGCCCGAAGCAGTGCAACGTCTACCCAGGCCAATTTAGCGACGACGATAAGACGATTGAGCAAGTCGACTTCGGCTCTGGCGCTGTCAACAGCTGAGAGTGCTTCGGTAACCCTATGGCCGTCAACGAGAATGTCAAAGTCCAAGGGAATCTCGTTTTGACCGGTCCATCGGAGTTCTATGTCATCAAGATGGATAAGCGCGGAGTTATCGCCATTTGGCAAAAAAGTGGTGGGCGTGTCCTCTACAACCGCGAAGCCGAAGCTATCAAAAATATGGACAAGACCACTGAGTTCTGCGCCCTTTGCCCCGTATCGCTTCAGGCGGATGGTGCCGGGATCTGTGAGGTTTGCCGGGGCAAAGACGAGCCTGTGGATAAAGTTCGAGTCCGAGTCGCTTCTCACTTCAATTCCGGGAATGGTACCGTCTGACGCTTCCGGTTCAGGTACCTCGCCTCGAAGTGATGATTCAAAAAGTGCTATCTGCACCTGGTCAAATACCGCGTCATCTGCCGAGGTGCGCTCAAGATAGCCGGCGTGGGCTCTTTCTAGAAAGCCGTGCACCTCCGGTGCATCCGGGGCTTTCCCAAGGCATGCGGCAAATTGTTCGATCCATGCAGGATCGCAATGGTAATCAGTCACTGAGGTTAATCCTTGAATTAGAGGCTGCTGGCACTTCTATGAGTCTGGTTGGAAAAATTTAGTGTGAAACTGCGCCATCAAGTGAACGGTTGCTCTTGGCGAAAACGTTATCTGATGGAACCAATGCCAAGACCATCTTCCTTTTTGTCGCTTTGGGTGATTCTATCAAATCTGTTTGCACAGCTATGGCGTAAGAGTGCAACCGACCTACGGCAGTATCGGACACCGGAAGTGTTTCCAATGGCTTCTGTGGCGGATGGGGTCTTGCCGGAAAGGTCAATCAGCTGCGGATTGGCTTGAATTGTTTCGTGAGTGTTAAATCTTCATGGATGGCTGGAACCCTCTGGAACAGCGGCGCATCATGTGCTAGTAAGGTGTGCCGGTGACATTGTTCTGACGCTAAAGACTGGATGAAATCGCTGTGCAATCTGTCCAGGTTGGGCCAACCCGGGAGATGGTGCAGATGGCTAATCTCGTTGAATTGTGATTCCTGCGATTGCGGAGACGATGTACCTAGGGGCTACGGGCATTGGTTCTGAAAGGTTTACTTATGCATTTCAACACTGGCGATACCGCCTGGGTTCTGGTTAGCAGCGCCCTTGTACTGTTTATGACTCCTGGCCTTGCGTTCTTCTATGGCGGGATGGTCAGGTCCAAGAATGTTCTCGGAATGCTGATGCAGAACTACGTGACAATGGCGGTAGTCAGTATCGTTTGGGTTTTTGTGACCTACAGTCTTGCATTTGGGCCAGACTGGGGTGGATTTGGAATTATCGGTACCTTTCATTTCTTCGGTCTCGCACATATTAATCAACAGGTGCCGGGATTTGTGGGCGCAAAGGCTCAGTCGATTCCACCTGTCGTCTTTGTGATCTTCCAAATGATGTTTGCAATCATCACGCCTGCAATTATTACCGGATCCACTGCCGACCGGCTGAAGTTGAGCGCGTTCATTGTGTTCATTTGCGCGTGGTCGGTACTGGTATATGCTCCAATTGCCCACTGGGTATTTTCTCCTAACGGTTGGCTCGCGAAGATGGGCGTGGAGGACTTTGCCGGAGGTTCAGTGGTCGAAATGAATTGCGGTATTGCAGGCGTGGCTGTGGCAATGGTGGTTGGGCGTCGCCGTGGGTGGCCAAAGGACTCCATGACGCCTCACAACGTTCCTCTGGCCCTGATTGGAGCGGGCATACTCTGGTTCGGATGGTTTGGATTCAATGCAGGCTCAGCCTTAGGAGCTAACCTTCTGTCCGCAAATGCGTTTATCAACACTAATACTGCCGGTGCGGCTGCGCTATTGGCATGGATAGTCGCCGAAAAAATCAGGACCGGTAAGTCGACCACGCTGGGTGCGGTTTCCGGGGCCGTCGCCGGTTTGGTGGCAATTACCCCGGCTTGTGGATTCGTCAACGTTTGGGGTGCGCTGTTAATAGGTATTGCGGCAGGAGTTGTTTGCGAGTCCGCTGTACACATAAAGTTCAGATTCAAGATTGACGATTCTTTGGATGTCGGCGGAGTTCACCTGGTTGGAGGAATCGTCGGAACCCTGTTGATCGGCTTCTTTGGATCAAGGGCCATTAATGGCGTGAACGGGCTGCTTCTGGGCGGAAACGTCACCCTTCTTTTGCATCAGGCGTTGGCCGTAGTTGTAACCATCGTCTACGGCTTCGTTGTCACCTGGCTGATTGCAACTGTCGTCCACAAGACTATGGGTATGCGCATATCGGAAAGTGAAGAGACTCTTGGCATGGATCTGGCCCTGCACGCTGAGCGCGGGTACGAGTTTGGCACCGCACTCGGCGTCAGGATAGGGTCTGTCTTCACCGGGGGCAACGATTAAAAGACATTAAGGGATTGCGTTTGGCATTGGTCAAAATCTGGCCTATTTATGGTCTGTCAAAATATTCTCACTTTTTCGATATTGGCAGTTCCGGTTCTATCCCGAGGTCCACCTCGGGATAGAACAGTAATACACTGAAATCCACCTAGGAAAGAGCTGTGTCACAGGCTTTTTACCATCAGATCTATAACACGAGGTGTGCGGGCAAGGTAGCGCCGTTATGTGCAGCCACACCCAGGGTAAGTCTGAGTTCTTTCTACAGCATCGCAGCGGTGGGAGTTGCGGGCCTGTAAGTTGCGATCCATATTCCGGCGCCTTGTTTACCATTTAGGGAGCCGTTATGGCCGTGTTGCCGATCATATGGAGGTTGTTGGCGCGGTCAGCTGCGTTGCTATCGCTTGGATGATGAGTTTCGCTGACATTTCGGCTTTAGCGGCAAGGATGGAGTTGAGGGCTAATTTGGCGACTCTTGTCCGCCCTTGGCAGCGAATAGCCGATCATGGTGAAATCGTGCGAATTGGGTGGTGGGGAAGTAGGCGCGCCTGCCCTATCTGTGTGCAGATCGGCAGGGTGTGGCATGAATCTGGGTTGTCAAGTTGTCATTTCGTCGATCAGCGTGAGAATTCCGTTCTCCATTTCGAGGGCGGGGAGCGAACGTCGTGCCGCCTCATCGACGTGGATCCTAGGGTGTTTGGGAAGTGCGTATGGGTAATAGGTTCCAGGTCCGTATAGTTGGCCGTACCTGATGATCACACCGCCGGCTTGGTGCACTGCGCTTTCGAGATCCATGACTGCTCTTCCGCCATCACCAGGCAATTGCCACGCAACGCTTTGAGAGATGAATTGCCCCGCACCGACTGCATTCGCCGCGCTCAAAAGGTTGGTAGTTCCCTCTCGCCGAATTCGGTTATTGGCTGGGCCGAATTCGGCAATCAGGGACTGGTCGTCCGGCAGGTCGGTCAGCTGATTCCATACGATGTCAGGTTTGAAGTTAGAAACAGACAAGAAGAGACTCTCAGCATCAAGAACATTGCAGACAATCGCTTCAGCGCCCAGGTGTGCGATTATGCTCGCCCTATCGTTTGAGCGAGTAGTGCCAGCGACTTCATGCCCCCCAGAGACAAGAAGCGGAACCAAGCGCCGTCCGATGACCCCGGTCGCCCCAGCAACAAAAATTCGCATCCATCAATTATAGGTGTCGGCAGATCACGGGTGTCGTGCACTTTGTTGGGCGAACCGCGCAGGACTTCGCTGAATCCGTCGCGTCGAAGCCTGCGAAGCAGTTCAACTGATGAGTGTACCGTTCACCAGCGCGGTGTCGAGGCTTGTCACCGGGACTCCCATGGCCTTTGAAAGTGCGGCAAGTGATCCATCCAACAGACTCAAGTCGCGGAGCAAAAGATCACTCTTCTCCATCTTCAACGGGGTTGCCTCCAAACCGAGTTGCGCCTTGGTTGACTCGATGAAAGAAGAGACCCTTAGGTAGGGAGTTGTCCGCTCAACATTGCGATGTGAAAGATTGCCGATGGATTCATTTAGCCTTTGAACCACGGCATTTAGCGATTCCCAGAACTCTGGGGAGACCAGTGAGGGTTCCCTGAGATCCGCAATGAAGGACTTTGAGTAGTTGCGGACGGCAGACGCACGACTTATCAGTTCGTTTACTTCACGGTTCAGTCCGCCGAGCAGCGACCACTGTAATGGACTTACAGCTGCGATCAGGGCATGGAAATCCGAATCGAACTCACGCGACCATCCCACCAGTTCTTCTTCCAACATTGGATTCTGAAGAAAGGCGACGGCGATTGTCATGAGCTTCTGCAGGTTTTCAAGGAATTTTGCTCTGGCCGTGGCGATCACCCGTCGTGGACTTAGCGGGAGAATGAAAAGCGCGGTCGCTGAGGCAATTATGGCACCAACGGTTGTCTCGAGGACCCGCTCGAGCAGCAGGCCGGTTGACAGCTCGGAAAGTTGAAGGAAGACCATCGAAATTGCCACGGTGACCCCCGTGGCAAAAAAAGTGTAATTGACCTTGAACAGATAGACACCTAGGAACATAGCGCCAAGGACCGTCAATGCATCCAGCGTGGAGTTGAGGCCAAATGACCTTGAAAGAACCGATCCCAGAGCTACACCGAGAACCGTCCCAATAGACCTGTAAAAGCCTTTTCTCACCTGTTCGCCCGCATTGTTCACACCCATGAAGCAAAGCAGCGCCGAAAGAGAAGCCCAGTAAAACCGCTGGGGATCGACCAAGTACCCGATCCAGGTGGCGGCGAAGGTGGCGAATGTGATTTGGATGGCGGATCGCACTTCCGGCGTGAGTCCGATGGACGAACCGGCGGGTCTTTCCCATGGTGCACTCGAGGCGCTTGCGCTGACGACGGCCGATCCGGGAAGATGTCCAGTGCGTAGCGATGGGATGTGCTGCAATGTCACCGGTTGTCCGCTCTTTGCGCCCTTCAAATTCTCGGCGACCTCTCTCCATCTAAGTGCCGCCGAGTTGAGATTTATTATTGATGCAGCAAGACGCCGGAGAAGTATAGGAGTGATGCTGTCAGTGGAAGGGGAAAACGTTTGCCACCTCGCGAGCGAGTCCCTGAGTTCATTCGCTAAATGGTCCGGTTTATGGTCCGGAATTGACTCGATGTAGTCGACAATGTCCCGTGAGACAATGGAAGTGAGGTTCAGCCTTGACAGCGAGTCTGAAAATCGCGCCAGATTTGAAAGAGAGAGTTCAATGTCGAAGAGGGTCTGACGCATCTCTTCCATTGCTTCGCCCCCGCCAAACTTGGACATGTAGGCTTCGATTATCAGCGCCATTTCATTGACCCTTACGAGGCCGTTTCGTAGTTTGTTCGAGGACTTGTCGCCCTCGCCGAGTAGTGCTGCAACGGCCAAGCGCGTCAGCATCCTCGCCCTGATCGTATATGACTGAACTGCGCGTTCGAGATTTGATCTTCGCTGGTAGAGGATCAGTGGAATTCTCACCAAGTAAATGACGACCGCGGCCAGAATCACCTCCAGCACCAGCCACCAAAACGCTTTGATGCCAAACTGCCCACTTAGGAAGTATCCAAAGAATCCTCCCATATAAAGCATCGTTCCCACGCTGCTTCCCCTCGATCCGTAACGTCTGAAAATTGTTCCAATTCCCAGGAGCAAGGGGTTCACCGAAAGGGCGATCCATTCATTTGAGCCCAGAAGAAGGGCGATAAGCGTAGCGAGTAGCAGTGGAATCGTTGGGAGCGCGGTTGCAATTGCGGCACCTTGAAGGTTCGATTCGTCGAACGATGTTCCAAGCATCATGGCCATGATTCCGCCGATAAGCATTGCCGTGATCACGACTTCGTGATGGAGCGCAACGGCGCCAGCTACCGGAGCGCTAGATGTGCCCAACGCACCCGAAATGTTGACGAATTGCCACTCCGCAAGGAAGCACAGGCCCATGGACGCAGTGGTCGCAATGGCGGAAACCAGTCGAGTAAGCGCTGGATCTGAACTGATGACCTGATCTATCCAAAGTGGTCGTTTCAACGGCTACCGAGTGTTTCCAGGATCGGAGTTGGATGAACGCAGTCCAGGGGCTCCCCAGGATGGCTATCTAAGTTGAAATTACTTTTCCCTAGTTCCGTGAGGCAGGCGGTCATGACGACATATTATCGAAGCCCGGGGATAAAGGGCTTGTTTTCGCGGTAATTCTGGGATAGCAATTGCAGAATTTGGAACAGCCTGTCATGTAGGCTTGGTTTATGAGGTGGGACATTGAGGAGTACATCCAGTCTGCGATCCGCCTTGGCGATGGCACCAAAGAGATTTATTCTGTGGATTTAGAGGCGTTTTCCTCCTACTGTCAGAAACAAGGTATCGAGTCACCTGGCAGCATTGATCGTTCAGTCCTGCAAAACTACGTGTCTCATCTGATTCTGGGTGGTAATTCCCGTCGAACAGTCGCCCGGAAGCTCTCTGCGATCAGGGGATATTTGAAATTTCTGGGCCGCCTCGGCGAAATACAAGAGGATCCTTCTCTTGGGTTGTCAATTGGTCGCATCGAGACCAAGCTTCCAAAGGTGCTTTCTCGGTCCGATGCAGACCGATTGATGACGGCGTCATCAAAACCTGGCACGCCTCACTACATCTCCTTGCGGGATAACGCTATATGCGAGCTTTTGTACGGGTGCGGACTCAGGGTATCTGAAGTGGCAAAACTCGACGTCGACGAGGTTGACTTAGGGGGTGCGTCGGTTACTGTCATGGGAAAGGGCCAGAAGGAGCGGCTTGTCCCGATGAACAAGGTGTGCGTGGCTGCGCTTAGAACATATCTTGAGTCGGGGAGGGTGTCCATGATTGAGGCCCTGGGCCCAAAATTTTGCGGTTCTGGTGCTGCGGTTTTCTTTAATCGGGTGGGACTCAGAATCGGTACAAGAGATATACGGCGGATTCTTGACTCAAGAAGTCCAAGTCCAGTCAACCCGCACGCTCTGCGCCACTCATTTGCCACCCATCTACTCGACGGCGGTGCGGACTTAAGGGTGATCCAAGAACTTCTTGGCCACTCAAGGATCACTTCCACCCAGGTGTATACAAAGGTCAGTAAGGACCGGCTGTTGGAGGTGCATGAAAAGACCCATCCCAGGGGCCGATAGTGGTAGTCGCCGAAAGATCCGCTGCTCCAACTTTCTGGGGGGTACTCCGCTAATCGTTCGTAAATTGTCGGGGATGATCTTGTAACCTTCTATTCGCCGCTGGTGAAGTATGTGGCAAGACGTTTGGGATCCGGCGTTTCCCCGCAGGTGGAGAAGGCAGATTTGGCGAGTTTTGGATTTTTCGGGATCATTTAGGGTATTGAAAAGATTGACTCGTATCGCGGGTTAAAGTTAGAAGCATTTGCCACCCATAGGATTCGAGGCTGAATAAATGATGGGTTGAGGGCTATGGCTTAAGTTCCACATGCGATCCGGTTTCAGGCGAAAAAGGTCGAACAGGCGTATTCTTTGTTGGACGTCCGGTGGGGTGGGATGCCGAGTGATCCAAAAAGGTAGCTTCTGAAATCGGCGTAAGCGAAGATGGGTTGCAGAAGATCTTCTCGCAAGTTACTCACAACTGGGTTATGGCGTTGGACCGGATTCTGTCGGCTCTTGAGGACAGTGTGGTCTGTGTCCCTAGCGGCCAGCCGGGTGCCTAGGGGAGGCTTTCCGGCCGAGTCTTGGAGCGGAAGGAGTCTCGAATATTGGTGCGTCAACCAATCGCATCACTTGGAGAAAGGGAAAAGACGTTTCTGGCGCTTGATGCCTAGGAGAATCTGACGCTCTCAGAAATTGGAGCGACTCTCGGTGCTGCAGAGGGTAGGGTGAGTGAGTCCCATGTAAAGGCGGTGCTCCAGCTTAAGGTGAAGCTTTGCCGTGCCGAGTGTGGTTCTGATTATTTCGCGTCAATGAATGAATGTCCGCTCGAAAGCCAGTTCGCGGCCTGCTAGGCTATGTGCTGCTAATTTTCACAAGAATTAATTTCATACTTCCGGATCCCCTCGGTCGTCGCACGACGTCTAGCCGGAAGTTTTGACTAACCGATGGGAGGAATTGAATGGCTTCTGAGCCAGTAGTTACTATGAGTCAGCTTCTTGAAGCTGGTGTTCACTTTGGTCACCAGACTCGCAGGTGGAACCCGAAGATGCGGCGGTTCATCCACGGCGAGCGTAACGGCATTTATGTGATCGACCTCAAGCAGACTCTCAGAAACATTGAGGTTGCTTACACATTTGTCCGTGACCTTTCCGCCAAGGGTGGCACGGTGATGTTTGTGGGGACGAAGAAGCAGACCCAGGATCCCGTTTCAAAGTACGCCCGAATGATTGGCATGCCGTACGTGAATGAGCGCTGGCTGGGTGGAATGCTTACTAACTTTTCCACCATATCCGGACGTGTCAAGAAGATGCAGGAATACGAAAGAATGAAGGCGGCTGGCGATTTCGAAAATATGCCTAAGAAGGAAGCTCTTATTCTTTCCAGGGAGCTCGAAAAGCTTCAGCGAAACCTTGGAGGTCTTCGTGAGATGACAAGACTTCCGGATGCGGTCTTCATTATCGACACGAAGAAGGAACACATTGCGGTTACAGAAGCCAACAAGCTGGGTATACCGATCGTTGCGGTGGTAGATACCAACTGTGATCCCGATGTTATAGATTTCGTGATCCCAGGCAACGACGACGCAATCCGCTCGGGCGATTTGATGTGCCGTATCATATATGACGCTGTACAAGAGGGTCGACAGATACAGAGATTCCGCAATCCACATGCGGCCGCAACAGCAGATAATGAGGCCCGAAGGTCCGCGCAGCAAGCAGAGGCCCGCCGCCAGGCTTTGGAGGAGGCGAAAGAGCGCGAGGCTCGTATCGCAAGCCTTCAGGCAGAGGCCCGCAAGGCTACTGGAGCGAGCGACGAGGAGTAGATGGTTCGGCCGCACTAGTTGGCCTTGGACAAGTTCAAATGGAGTTTGAGAAGTCCGCCAGAGATCTTGGTGGATCAATAAATATGTGATTGAAAGGGAAGAGTCAGATGGCGATTACCGCAGCCGATGTTCAGGCGTTACGCCGGGCAACTGGTGCTGGAATGATGGATGCCAAAAAGGCCCTTGAGGAAGTGGGCGGAGATCATGATGCTGCCGCAAAACTCCTCAGAGAGCGCGGATTAGCTGGTGCGGCCAAGAGAGAGGACCGAGAGAATTCGCAGGGCGCGGTTGCGATGGTTCTCAATGCCGACCACACGGTCGGTGCGATTGTGGAACTCAAATGTGAGACGGATTTTGTGGCCAAGAGCAAGGAGTACGTTGGCTTAGCCACCAAGATCGCCACCTCGCTGGTCGAGTCTTCAAATGACTCGGAGACGGTCACCGAGGGTTTCAATGATGAGATAGAGGCACTGAAGGTAACTCTCAAAGAAAATATCGCCTTGGGCAGAGTGTCACGATTTGTGAGTCAGGCACCCCACATCGTGGATGGTTACCTGCATATTCAAGCCGAACGCGGGGTCCAGGCAGTTCTGGTCGAACTTGATGGTGGCCCTGTGGAGCTGGCACACGATATCGCCGTTCACATCGGCTTCGCCAAACCGAAGTACCTGTGCCGCGACGATGTTCCCGCAGCTATTGTCGAGGCCGAAAAAGTCACACTTGAGGCAATTTCGCGAAACGAGGGCAAGCCGGAGGCAGCGCTTCCAAAGATTATCGAAGGTCGCTTGAACGGATTCTTCCGGCAGATTTGCCTTATCGAGCAGGATTACGCAAAAGACGATAAGCAGAGCGTTTCGCAGGTGCTTGGCAAACACAAGATTGTTCGATTCAGCCAAGTGATCGTCGGAGCCTGAGTTGTCTTATTCGGAGGTGCTCGAAAGGGCTAAAAAGTCAAGATCCCGATGGCATCGGATAGTCCTGAAGCTGTCGGGCGAGGCACTTGCCAGTTCGGCCTCCGATGAGGTTGTCGACGCCAACGTCTTGGATCAGCTTGCTACGGAGATCGTGGCGGCTAAGGCGATTTTGGGTCTGGAGATAACCATAGTGGTCGGAGGTGGAAATATTTGGAGAGGGACCACCGGTGTTGGGGCGACTCTCGATAGGGCCACTTCTGATCACATGGGAATGCTTGCAACGGTCATAAACGCATTGGCGCTTCAGAGTGCTATCGAACGCAAGGGGCAGGCTGTAAGGGTTCAGAGTGCGATTCAGATGGCTGAGCTTGCAGAACCTTACATACGACGCCGAGCGATCAGGCATCTTGAAAAGGGGCGTATCGTAATTTTTGCCGCAGGCACTGGGAGCCCTTACTTCACGACGGACACGGCGGCGGCGCTCCGGGGCGCCGAGATAGGCGCTGACGCAATCCTGAAAGGCACCCATTCCGGTATCGACGGAATCTATTCTGCCGACCCCAAGCTCGATGAAACTGCGGTCCGCTATGACGATGTTTCGTTCATGGATGTGGTGGCCAAAGAGTTGAAGGTGATGGATCTTACCGCAATCACTTTTTGCAAGGACAACCAGTTGCCGATTTTGGTCTTTGACATAATGACACCGGGGAACATTTTGCGAGCCTTGATCGGTGAGCAGTTAGGTACATTGGTGAGTTAATGGAAGATTCAATTATTTCCGAAAATTTCGAGTCAACTAAGGAAAAGATGACGAGGGCAATTGCCCATGCTCAGCAAGACTTTGCGAATGTGCGCACTGGCAGGGCATCGCCTGCACTTGTGGAGCGTCTTCAGGTTGAGTACTACGGAACCAACGTTCCACTGCAGCAGATCGCCGGAATTTCAGTGCCGGAGGCACGGGTACTGATTATAACGCCATACGACAGGGGTGCCATGTCGGCCATTGAAAAGGCAATCCAGGCCTCAGATCTTGGAATTAATCCATCTAATGACGGTCAAATTATTAGACTGGTGTTTCCGACACTCAATGAGGAGCGGCGAAAAGAGCTTGTCAAGGTCGTCCGGGCAAAGGCTGAGGATGCAAAGGTGGCAGTTCGCAATCTCAGAAGAGCCTCTAGGCATGAGCTCGAAATCGTGCAAAAGGACGGATTGATTACCACTGATGATCTGGACAGAGCCGAGAAGGAACTCGACAGGGTGACATCTGAGTACGTGGGGGAATTAGACAAGATGCTTGCCACGAAAGAAAAAGAGCTGCTTGAGGTCTGAACTAGGGCTTGGTCGCTCTCTATCGCGGGGTTGGAGGTAGCATGGCGGAATATGTCGGACCAGTTGATTCGGAGGATGAGAAGTCCAGCGTTTACGGGGACTATCGATTCGAATCGAAATCCGTGGAGAATCCAGGTAACGACGGCTTTCAGTTGCCTCCCTGGACCGACCCTCCTACGGGAGAGATTCCAGCGGTGCTCTCGGAAATGGACGGCGACGAAAATTCCACAAAGTTCCGGTTATCGTCGATTAAGTTCTCTTCCCTATTCAACTCTGCAGCAGAAGACACCTCCTCTCTCGATACCGAAAGGTCGGATGGTTCGGCTAGGGAAAGTTCCGAAGAATCTGACGTTATTCCCAGGCCCAGACGTCACTCGCGGGAAACGCGGCCATACAGACGTCCTGCCATTAGGAGTTCAGGCCCGGAGGCACTGAAGACCTCCTCTCGGACGGATTCGACCCGCCAATCAAGGTTGGGTAACATAGAACAGTCCAGAGCAGTTTCCGACGAGGTGTTTCGGCCGCCGGAGGAGATCGAGCTTCCATCGAGACGATACAACGTGTCAATGCCAAAACTCTCGCGACGACGCAGGCGAAAGTCAGCCACTAGTTCAGGATTCGACTCTTTTGCTCCGCTGCAAGGAGAAAGTAATGAAATCACGACTCCTAACAGAGGCGAAGAGGACAGCGGTTTCGATGAATTTGCTCCCAGTTCATTCGCCTCTCGAAGGGAACGTATTTCCCAGGCAAAGGCAAACGACCTTTCGAGCCGATCTAGCCGGAAGGGTCCAGTTTACCTGCGCGTTTCGACGGGTATTGGACTTGGCGCGATAGTCCTGCTGGCATTTCACTTTGGATCTGCAACTGCTCTTGCTGCCGTCACTATTGGAATTGTCCTGGCTGTTATCGAGTTCTATGACACGCTGCGAAGGGCAGGGTTCAAACCCGCGGCGCTCCTTGGAATTGCAGGGACTGTATCCCTGCTTATCACCACGTATCAAAAGGGCGCCAACGGTATCGCGCTTGTGTTCGCGTCGATGGTTTTAGCCTCAATGTTGTGGTATCTGGTTGGAGTTATCCGTGGCCAGCCAACATTGAATATCTCAGTTACTTTCCTGGGATTCCTCTGGATTGGCGGGCTCGGATCGTTCGGTGCGGCGATGCTTAGGCCGCAAGATTTCCCTCATTCGCATGGAGTCGCATATTTGATGGGTGCCATCATCGCGACAGTCGCTAACGACACTGCGGCATACTTCGTTGGTTCCTGGTTTGGCAGACACAAACTCGCACCTGAGATCAGCCCCACCAAGTCCTGGGAAGGGTTGATCGCCGGCGCTATCGCATCACTGATTTCTAGCGCCCTGATCGTGTCTCAAATCTCACCATGGACCGTGTCCAATGCGATCATTCTTGGAATTGTAGTGGCGATTGTGGCACCGTTGGGTGATCTCGCTGAATCGATGATAAAGAGGGATCTGCAGATAAAGGACATGGGAAAACTGTTGCCCGGGCATGGTGGTATGCTCGACAGGATAGATGGTCTTTTATTCGTATTGCCTACCGTCTACTACTTGTTGAAGATCCTTCATCTAGGCTAAATCTAATCAGCGCATTCTTTGGAGATCACATTGGTTCAAGTCAGCATCGCAGGCTCTACCGGATCGGTTGGAACTCAGGCGCTGGATGTGATCTCGGGTAGCAGGAGCCAGTTCGACTTGGCAGCCATTTTCGCCAACTCGAGTGTCGGGCTCCTGGCCGAGCAGGCTAATTCCTTTCGACCAAAGCTTGTAGGAATCGGTCGCAAGGAGTTGGCCAACGAACTGGTCGGGCAGCTGGATTACTCTCCGGAGGTTGTAGCCGGTCATGAGGCTCTAACTGCTATGGCGGAGGTTGCAGACGTGGTTCTGAATGCCGTCGTTGGCTTTGCCGGACTTCCGGTGACCATTTCCACACTCGAATTTGGCAAGCGCCTTGCTTTGGCAAACAAGGAATCGCTGGTTTCGGCTGGTGACCTGGTGGCAAAGGTAAGGTGGGCGAACGGTGGTGAGATCATCCCCGTTGATTCGGAACACTCGGCGATACATCAAGCGTTGCGGTCTAGCTTTTTTGCAGATGTGGAGGTTTCTAAGATCGTCCTTACTGCATCGGGAGGACCATTTCGGGGCAAGAATCGGGAATTTCTGTCCAAGGTCACACTCGAGGAGGCGCTAGCCCATCCGACGTGGTCGATGGGCCCAAAGATCAGCGTTGATTCATCCACGCTGATGAATAAGGGGCTGGAGGTCATCGAAGCGCATGAACTGTTTGGAATCGACTATGACAAGATCGAAGTGGTGGTTCATCCACAGTCAATTGTTCACTCGATCGTGGAATTCACGGACGGTTCTGCTGTGGCGCAGATCTCAGGTCCCGATATGAGGCTTCCAATCGGATATGCGCTTGGCTATCCCTCACGTCTGAGACGGCCGTTTGGAGCATTAGACTGGACGGAGTCGAGAAAATTGGAGTTTGAATCTCCCGACACCGACAACTTTCCTGCACTGGCGCTCGCGTTTGAAACAGGGCGACGGGGGGGCGGTGCGCCAACTTGGTTGAATGCGGCAAACGAAGTTGGAGTTGCCGCATTTCTGGCAGGCAGGATCCCGTGGATGGACATCTATTCAATAGTTAGTTCGAGTTTGGAAAAGTACGAAGACGTTGGGCTTGATTCAGTGGAGGATGTCCTGGAAGTGGACAGCCAAGCTCGCAGAATAACCCAGACCCTTATAGAGAGAAAATGACAAACACTGAAAACCACGATGTGGAAAGGAGTTTGGGCGCACCCGATCTGGACCATTCAAATTCGGAAAAGTCAAAGCAAGTTCGATCACTGATCAGGTTGGCTGTTGCAATCGCCGCAATTGTGGTACTTGGCGTGTTTACCCACTCCATGGTCACGATCGCTGTGATAGCCGCTTTGATAGCAATGGTCATGATTCACGAGTTGGGCCACTTTATCACCGCCAAGATTTCTGGAATGAAGGTGACCGAATTCTTTGTGGGTTTCGGTCCAAGGATCTGGTCGGTCAGAAAAGGCGAGACAGAGTACGGCGTTAAGGCCATTCCGGCAGGTGGCTACGTTCGCATCCTCGGTATGAATTCCATGGAGTCGGTCGACCCCGCGGACGAGCCCCGCACATTCCGCCAGTCCACTTTCCCCAGAAGAATAATAGTTGGAGTTGCTGGATCGTTCATGCATTTTGTGATGGCGTTCCTGCTTTTGTGGACTCTTTTCAGCTTCATTGGAGTACCCAATACAGCAAAGGTTCAGATAGCGGCAATCAGCAGTTTTGATGCTCAATTGGCCCCGGCTGCCAAAGCTGGGCTTCAACCAGGTGATTTGATTGTATCTGCAAACGGCCAGAAGATAACGAGCGCCAACCAACTTGCCGGAAT
>DAHXKX010000137.1 GCA_027366165.1 Actinomycetota bacterium | reverse complement strand
TAGAAGAACTACGAAAGGCAGCATAAATGGCAACAGGAGACAGGATACGCAAAACAGCGGCCCCAGATGAGCCGTTCAGGAAATCTACCGGCAGGGTTTCATTTCCCCATCGGATGAGCCTTGATCTGACGACCGAACAGTACGAGTGGCTTAAAGAGGTTGCGTGGCAGAACAGGGAGAGTGGGTCTGGGTTTCTGAGATTAATCATTGACAAGCTGATGGCGGATGAGGGGCAGGTTGCGAAGTTGGTGAAGAAGAAGAGGTGATGTCCTGGGCGGGTTGATTTCCTAGCGAGCCCTAACAGTGATAGAATTGATGGGGTGACGGGGGTATTTCGGAGAATCGTTCCTCTCCTGCTGACGGCATTCGTATTGGCGTCGTGTTCGATTAACCCGTTCGCTAAGACTTCGTCGGCTCCACTACCGCTTCTTTGCCGATCGATTCCAAGCTTGAGCAAATTGACCATTATCCGGACAGGTGGGAATATGACATTCACATTTCCAGCAGATGTTACGGTCTCGAACCAAGCCCAAGTGCAAGACGTCGCCAAAGCGTTGTGTGCACTACCAATAAACCGATCGCATGCGTCCATAAACTGCCCGGCGGCTTTCGGGGTAGGTTATAACCTCACGTTTTCCAGCAAAGAAGAGACTTTCCCTGTAGTCAGCTTTGACCCAAGCGGTTGTCAGTTTGTTCACGGCCTTATAAGGGGAAGGTGGGTTATGCAATCCCCCGAATTCTGGCATACGTTAGGTGTCGCCATGGGGATAAAGGGGGCAAATAATTCCACCTTCAGGGGCCAGGGCCCGAACTCGAGTTGATGAAAGATAAGGCCCAGGTTGCAAGCTCAGTGAAGAAGAAGGGGTGAGGCTGGCAGCGACTGGAAGCGAGTCGAGTATACGTCCTAAGCACTTTGGCTAGGCGCTGAAACCTGCCTGGCAATCTCAGGAAGCATTCGCCAAACAACGGCTTTCGTCCGTTCCCAGAGTAAAGGATCCGATGTCTCGGGCCGTCTACGTTCCAGCTCTAGTCTTTCAACAATCCATTCTCTCGCGAGCTGGGTCACACCAATCCCACGAATATCTGCGAGTACTTTCAACTCTTCCACCACTTCTGGCGGCAGTCGGAGAGCAAACGCCTCTTGAGGGTGTCCTGGCCGATTTACCGCTACTTGACGCAGTGTTGACAACGGGAACTCGCCCGAGTCATACCGTTCCCGGATTTCGGTCAAAGTCTCTTCAGTCTTAGTCATTTCATAACCTCCTTGTATTCTCGACGTTCTCTGGCAGTCATGGGCCGAGCGGTCACCACGTAGGCCGTTCCTGATGTGGTCGGCTCATCGAGCACCACCAGGATGTGTCTATTCGTTGCGGTTACGCCGAAAACCAATAGTCGACCCCGGCGATGATCGTCTTCGACCGCAAAGATCGCCCCAGCACCGAACACCACTTCAACGACTTCCTGCCTCGTTAATTTATGACGAGCAATATGGCTCTCATTGGCCTCATCCCATAAGAGCTCAAATAGGTTCACGCCTTCCATTATACAATCACGTATTACATCTGCCATACGTAGTCTGAATACACACATTTTTGGACAAAACTTCGTTGTTTCTGCGCCGAATAACCCCGCGACCCGATTAAGATTATTAATGATAGTACGTACTGTCTATTCGGTACGTCCAGTCAGTAGTGAGGTAACGATATGCGCAGGTTCTTTCGGTTTGCGGTTCTTGTTCTCGTTGGGCTAGTTATCTTGACAGGGTCGACATATCGCGGCCCTTCGTCAGTGCACGTAGCAGCTCAGGAGCTCAAGGCCGGCTGGCCGGTCAACGTGTGGGGTGGATATCCCGTTCCGGCCAGCAACATCTTTCCCGTCCCGGACTTTGCACCGAGGACCTATTCCACCGTCGTTCCACCCTGCTATCAAGGCCAGGCCGGGGTTGCGGTATGCGATCAGCAGGTCCTCCAGGCGATCAACCACGCACATGGTGTTGAGGGGATTCCGCCTATCTCTCTACCTGCCGATTACTCAACGTTGCCCTATGACGTGCAGTCATTCATCATCACGAACCTCGAACGGGTTTCCCGTGGTTTGTCTCCGGCTGTCGGAATCACTGCATCGCTCGATTCTCACGCAGTGACGGCGACCCAGACGCATATGGATGTCGAGCACTACACATCTAGCTCGTACTACGCGAGCAACTGGTACGGAGGTGGCAGTGCTCTTATGGGCGACTATGGCTACATGTACGAGGATGGCTGGGGTGGCGGCCCCACCGGGGAGTTCTCGTTTTACAATTACGACTGTACCTCAGCGGCTGCCGCCGCTTGCTGGGGTCACATGCAGTTCATCCTGTGGAATGCTGGAGTTCCGCTGGCCTTTGGTGCTGCGGTCGGTCCCTGGGCAGACGGGCAGAACAACTCTTCCCTTGTGCTCGGAACTACGGCACCAGCGTCCGCCTCTGCTTATACCTACACCTGGGCCCAATATCTGCAGTCGCAGGATCCAGCAAATCAATGTTTGCCCTCCGTTGGCACAGCAGTTGGAGCTGCAGCTGACCCGAGTGGCGGCGGCTGGGTCGTGGGCTCGAGCGGCACGATCGCGACGCAGAGCGGAGCCCCCTGCTACGGCTCTTTGGCCGGCCAAACTCTCAATGCCCCCATCGTGGGCATTGCATCCACTCCTGATGGCAAGGGCTATTGGCTGGTTGCGTCCGATGGCGGGATCTTCACCTTTGGCGACGCGAAGTTTGACGGGTCGATGGGTGGAAAGCCGCTCAACAAGCCGATCGTGGGGATGGCTGCGGATCCGAAGACCGATGGATATTGGGAAGTAGCTTCTGACGGCGGGATCTTCTCATTCAACGCCTCGTTCTACGGCTCAATGGGTGAGAAATATCTGGCACAGCCGATTGTCGGGATGGACGCACTGAGTTCGGGCCAGGGCTACAGGTTCGTCGCGGCTGAAGGTGGAGTGTTTGACTTTGGCTCTGCCACCTTCCTTGGATCCATGGGCGGCAAGCCGTTGAATGCGCCGGTAGTCGGGATGGCGAGTAACGGTATTGGGTACTGGTTGGTAGGTGGGGACGGGGGTGTGTACGGATACTGATCACACGTTGAGACACGTCGAAAACGGCGATCTCGAGGAGCTGCTAGAGCTTTATCGGCACTTGCACCCACGCGACCCGTTGCCCATCGTTAATGCTCGGCTGCGGGCTCAGTGGCGCCAAATGCTGGCCGACGACAACATGCATATCCTCGTCGCAGTGGCGGATGCGGGCCTTGTTGCGTCGTGTACGTTGGTTCTGGTCCGCAATTTGACACACGGTGCCCGTCCCTACGGGTTGATCGAGAACGTCGTGACACGGGCGGAGATGAGGCGTCGGGGATACGGTCGGCAGGTGGTCGAGGGGGCGCTGGCAATCGCTTGGCAAAATGACTGTTACAAAGTGATGCTGATGACGGGAAACGCCAGTGCCCTGCAATTTTACGAACATTGCGGCTTTGAACTAGGCGTAAAAACGGGCCTCGTTGCGTATCCCCGGGGGATCAACTAGCCCCAAACTAACAAAATCACATCTCGGTTTCCCCAGTGCTACCCCTTTCAGTGGAGGAAGAATCCAAGAAGCCCTACAAGCACTCGCGGAGTGGCGCTGTATTTCGAAATGCAAGGAGCAGACAGGCGGGAAGTCCTTTAATGCGCCGGCGCGATGGGCGGAGGAGGAGGGCCGCGGCTTGGGCAGGATGCGACTGTGTATGGGTACTAAAAACGGAGTATTTAGCCTGGATTTTCGGTAGCCGTCACTCCATACCCTTTAGCTACCATAATGACCCTGGCTCCAACCACCTTGCCCTTTTTGTGGAAAGTTTTGACGACTCCACCCTGAGCTCCAGTGGTGACACCCCCACCCTTATTTTTTACCGAGGTCAGATGAGGAGTCATTTCGCGAGTGAGCGTCGCCGGAACATATCCAACAGTTTTCCCCTCATACAGAACCTTGATTGCATTCTTATCTACAGGATTATCTGGTTCGCGAACGAACAATACTTCTTGACCTGCATCTCCAACAAGATTATTGGCATCCTTGTTATGCGTGATTCCAGCCAAGCGACAGTAGAAAAGGCCGTTCAGCACCATATCGTAATCTGACGGATAGATATCCTCACCGTCGAAAGACAGGATATTAAACCCCCGCACCTCGAGCTCTTCACCAGCCTCACCGGTGAAGTAACCGTTGTCCGGAATAAGCCTCAAGCTGACCATTTCGACCAATGAATCTGTTTCAGTCTCCGAAGATTTTCTTTTCCGAAACATCGCAGACCCCCACCAAATAAAACAAGATGATCGCACGGACTGGGCAAGATTCTAACAGAGCCGTGAGGTCCATCTCTAAGTAAGAGATCTCCGTCTCGATATCAATTCAATAACACGCTTCTGATTTCATTAGCCCCCAAAACTAACAAAATCACGTTTTACTTTCCCCAGTGCTACGATTTCGCATATGGACACTGGGGAATGGCTCGACGCGTGGCTGGAATCGAAGATTATCACTCCGAGGACGTATGAGAAATACTCAACTGCGGTAGCCAAGCTCAAAGAAGTCCTCGCCTTTACGGACCTTGCAGAAATCACCCCAGAGTTCGTGGAGAAGGCCACTGGCGGCGACTCCAATGTCCGGTCTGTGCTGTCAATGGCACTCGGACAGACAGTCAAGAGTGGCCTGATCAACAAGAACGTTGCAGCGGTAAAAAGAGAGCAACGAAAGCCTCAGGAAGGGTCGCTGTTTTATCGGGCTGATCGCAGAGCTTGGGTTGCACAAGTGACGATTACTGACAGCACCGGCAAACGGATACAAAAGATGAGCTACGTACGGGTCGACAGAAAGACGAAAAACCCACCGGATGAGGCAATTCATGCACTTGAAGATCTAAAGAAACTCAACTCTGGCGGTGGGTTTGCCCATGACATATCAACCGTCGCTGAACTTATGGAAGAGTGGCTTGGCACACTGCGGATACGAGACGAGCAGCAGAGCGATGGTCTAGCTGCTCGGACATTCGAACAATACCGCGACATATCACACACCCACATCATTCCCGCATTGGGCCGCGCGAAGGTGAAAGACCTAAAGAAGGCTCAAGTCGAAAAATGGCTCCGAAGTATGGAGGAGACAGCCTACACCAAGGGAAGGAGCACGCGCACCTATTCAGCCAACACGCTCCGGCTTTGCAGGGTTGTGCTTGGAATGGCCCTCAAATGGGCGAATAGTGAAGGTCTAGTTTCCGGAAATGTTGCTCGCGAAGCAAAGCCTCCAGGGGGGAGACCCGGGCCAGAAAAGCATGCCTTAAACGAAGATCAGGCTAGAAAGCTGATTGAAGCGACGAGGGGGTCGGACCTGGGCGCTCTGTGGGCACTTATGGTGACCACTGGCCTTAGAAGAGGAGAGGCGCTAGGACTCCGCTGGCAGGACTTTGACGGGGAGTCCATCACCGTAACGAGCCAACTTAAAATCGAGGGCGGACGGGTCACAAGAGGTGATCTGAAGACCGACAGATCCAAGCGACGGCTTAGGCTGCCTGACTTTCTGGTTGCAGATCTAGAGGCTCACTGGGCCAGACAGGTTGAATCCGCCAAGGCTGGCGGCAGATTGGCACCAGAACTAATCTTTACTAATTCTCAGGGTTCTCATGTCCGTCCCGATAACCTCCAAAAACGTTTTGCGTCAGCGTGCAAAAAAGCAGGAATCGAACCCCACGAGGGCGGGAAAGCGTGGAGCGTGCATGAACTGAGGCACACTGCTGCCAGTCAGCTGCTAAGCAAGCGCGTTCCAATGCAGATAGTTTCACGAGCTCTAGGTCACAGTTCGATCACGGTCACGATGGACGTTTATACGCACTTGACAGATCAGGATAGCGAGCTGTTGGCGGCCTCCATGGAGAGTCTCTACGGTAACAAAAATGAGTAGAAAATTTCCGCAACTACTGTCACACTACTGTCTTAACTGGAGTGAGGTTCCGGAAAAGTATACAAAATCGGGCTTGTGACCTGCTCTTATATGGCGCGCTCGGAGGGACTCGAACCCCCAACCCTCTGATCCGAAGTCAGAAGGTTTTTTGGATACTTGGTCGATCTAGGCTGGACTAAGCAAGAACGCCGAGGTAAGGGCGTGATTACGTTGGAAGTCGTCGGGTTTTATTTCCCGTAAACTGCGCAGGGTATCTCGGGTTCTATTTGGGCCCTAATAGCGGGCAACCGTGCATCGCTAATCAAGACTGCTCGGAGTTTTAGGAGAGATCGACCCAGCTCGCTGCGGCCTTGCTGAAAAGACAGACGGAGTTTGCCATCTCGATTGGTTCGATGTAGAGGGCTTTGAGCAGAACCGGGTTTGTAGAATCAATGCAGTGTCGTTTTCGAATCGTTCCGTTGAATCAAAAATCATAACCTTTCCTAATTTCATTAGTGTCTCAAGGGTCCTTGCCCTGCCTCTGTTTATATTCTGGCTGCGTATTCCCCAGGACAGGCTGTTTGCTGCTTTGCTGGCTGGCCTCATGGGGATCACCGACTTTCTTGACGGATATGTAGCTCGAAGAATAGGGCAAGTATCGACTGTGGGAAAGGCAATTGACCCAACTTGCGATCGAATAGTGCTAGTTGTCGCTTCAGCTGGGCTTTGGTATTTTTCAATCGTGCCCAGGTGGCTCATAGCTGTGGTTTTAGCTAGAGAGGTCATCGTAAGCATCGTT
>DAHXKX010000131.1 GCA_027366165.1 Actinomycetota bacterium | reverse complement strand
ACTATTTTGAGGCGAGTTCAGAAGATATCGTCCTAACCGACAACGGTCTTGCGGTCGCCGGAGTTCCCTCCTCCAAAGTAAGCTGGGGTGACTTGGCCCTGCACGCCGACCAGCAAGGTGATCCTCTGGCTGTGAGTCTTGACTTCGTTCAAAATGGTGCAACCTTCCCGTTTGGATCCCATGTCAGCCTCGTCGAGGTCGATATCGAGACCGGCAAAGTGACGCCCTTGCGTCACATAGCTGTCGATGATTGCGGAAGGATACTCAATCCACTGCTCGTGCATGGGCAACAACATGGCGGAATAGCCCAGGGTATGGCGCAGGTTCTCTGGGAAGAATTTGTATACGATGACTATGGCAATCCGCTCACCAGCACGCTTGCCGAGTACGCCATGCCTAGCGCAGCCGAGTTTCCGTCCTTCGAGGTCTTCAACACTGAGACGCCCACCAGCCTCAATCCTCTCGGGGCGAAGGGAATCGGGGAATCCGGTACCATTGGGGCAATGCCTGCTGTGCACAACGCAGTCATAGATGCCCTTTCACACCTTGGTGTCACCCATATCGACATGCCATGCACCCCCGAGAAAGTCTGGAGAGCCATAGACGCCGCATCAAAGGGACAGGCGCAGAGTGTCTGGAGCGATCCGCCAGAATACTTCAACAATCTTCCATACAGGGAAACCGTGTCAAGGCCGGAGGCAGCGGACATCGACATCTAGCGGGAACACGGGAAGACAAAGATCAGCTTGGAAAACACTGGTTATCACTCAATGGTCAGCGCCCCGCACCGGAGGGCCAAATCTTCATCATGGAGGTCATTCCCTTATGCGCAAAGCCCTCTTGATGCGGAAGCCATAAGGGCAGGACCCCACCCCAACGGTGTAGCTTTGCGCTATCTGTTGACGCTATCCATAACGGCATACCTATCCCCCGAGGTCGCACCTTTGGGGAACGCGGCGTCAATCGCTTTAAGTTCTTCTGGACTCAGGGACACAGAAGCCGCCTTAATATTCTCCTCCAGACGGTTGATCTTACGGGTTCCCGGTATTGCAACGATATGCTCGGACTGCCTAAGCACCCATGCCAGTGCCAACTGAGCTGGTGTTACACCCTTCTCGTTGGCAATTTGGAGCACCTTTTCCGCCAAAGCAAGGTTCTTCTCCAGGTTCTCACCCTGGAACCGCGGATACCTTCTTCGGGCATCTTCATCGTCAAGTTCCTCAACGTTTCTTATCTGACCAGTCAAGAAGCCGCGGCCAAGTGGAGAGTACGCCACGAAACCGATCCCAAGATCCTTAGTTGTCTGTAGAATCTCGTCTTCAGGTTCCCTGCTCCATAACGAGTACTCGGTCTGAAGTGCCGATATAGGGAAGGTTGCATGGGCTCTTCTGATCGTTGCTGGAGCAGCCTCTGACATGCCGATATACCTCACCTTGCCGGCCTCGACCAACTCCGACATCGCGCCAATTGTTTCTTCTATCGGCAACTTCGGGTCAACTCTGTGCTGGTAGTAAAGATCTATTACGTCCACCCCCAACCGCTTCAACGATGCGTCGCAAGACTTCCTGACGTAGTCGGGATCACCTCTCACGCCCAGAAACTCGCCGTTTTCCCCACGGGCGTTCCCAAACTTGGTAGCCAGGATGACTTCGCCACGACGAGGTGCGATGGCCTTTCCGACCAACACCTCGTTTGTAAAGGGCCCATACATGTCGGCAGTGTCGAGGAAAGTGACCCCGAGATCCAACGCGCGATGAATGACGTCGATGCCTTCAGCGCTGTCTGATGGCCCATAAAACTCACTCATTCCCATGCAGCCAAGGCCTAAAGCAGATACCCTGAGGCCCAACGATCCAAGCTGTCGCTCTTCCATATTCAACTCCCTGACCTTGCCAAATTTTCTAGTCTCACGGATAGGCTGCACCGCACCTAATTACCCGTAATCAACAACCTTACCTGGGCGGATTTTCCACCCTCAATCAAGCACAGCCACAAACCAACCGACTTCCCAAGTTCGGGGCCACGCGTTTCAACCACCTTCAGCAAATCAACGCGCATTTCCATCATGGCAGCAACCTTGCAAGCGAAACCTCAGCGCCCGGACCGCTCTCACTTAGTTGTCTCCAGCTACTGGCTAGATTGCGCATGAATCATCGGTGCATCCCTAAGCACCAGGCTCTCCAAAAATGCTGAGAGCCGACGACTCCTCGCATACCTTGTTCAGGACCCCGACAAACACCTCTGTGGCCTGCGCACCGGAAACCCCGTACTTTGAATCAAACACAAAGAAGGGAACCCCTGTAATCCCATATTTTGACGCCAACGCCTCATCATCGCGTACTTCCTGCGCCATACTGTCGCCGGCGAACATTTCCAGAATCCAGGTGTCCCGAAGCCCCACTTCTGTACCGAGTTCGACCAGAACCTTTTGACTTGAAATCTCCATCGAATCAGTGAAATAGGCCTTGAGCAGACGCTCCTTCATCGCATCTCCGAGTCCCTTGAGAACCGCCAGCCGCAACAGCCGATGCGCATCAAAGCTGTTCCCCATCTTGGCGGATTCAAGATGGTACTCAAGACCCTCCGAACTTGCCAGGTTGGTAATATTCGCGATGGATTCCGTAGCCTTTTCTTTGCTCATTCGATACTTTTCCGACAATAACGTGGCCATGTCTTTGCCGATCACCTTGGGAGCAGCCGGATCAAGTTCGAAAGATCGCCATACAACCTCAACATCCAGCCGTCCTTCAAACTGTCTCACTGCCGCCTCAAATCGCCGTTTGCCGATGTAACACCACGGACACACCACGTCGGACCAAATTTCCACCTGCATAATTGCCCCTGACTTGAGATAGCTACATAGGTAAAACGCTACTTTAGGCAATGATATTTCATTTGACCGAATAAGACTATCTCCCGCCTGGCCATCGGTGGGAGCGTGAAAACCACTTTTAGCTCTCACTCTCCCACCACAATTAGCTAGAATTCAGTGCGACAGCTAGCGAAGGAACGCCATGAGCAACGCACAAGTGGGACTTTTCGCAATGGGAACCGTTTCCCACAACTATCTTGAATTCAGCCTCCTGCCCAATGGCGACGGCCTGGAGTTGGTAAGGGCTGTTGCAAATATTGAGACACCGCAATCAAGCGTCAATGGTCTAAACATGGTGGTCGGGATCCGACCGTCGCTTTGGGCATCCCTTGCCCCCAACGACACTCCACCACAGGTTCACGACTTCGCAAGTCCGCTTACGGGACCAGACGGATTTTCGATGCCGGCAACGCAACGGGACCTCTGGGTGTGGTTCGCCGGCTCTTCAATAAGTCAAGTGTTTGACGCCTCCGTCGGAATAATTGAGGTGTTGACGCCCTACGCGGCCTTAGCGGAAGATCTCCAAGGATGGAGCTATCGGCAAAACCGCGACCTGATTGGATTCATCGATGGGTCTGCAAACCCAAGCCTGTTGGAAGCGCCGGATGTCGCACTTGTTCCTCCGGGAACTCCAGGCGAAAATGGAAGCATTCTTCTGTTTCAGAAATGGCTCCATGACCTCAAATCATTCGGGAGTCTCAGGACAGAGGATCAGGAAAAGGTAATCGGTCGGACAAAATTGGACAGCGAAGAGTTCGAGCCGGAGGAGTTGCCAAAGAACTCCCATGTGGCACGCACAACCCTGAATCAAAACGGCAAGGAACTTCCGATCTTCAGAAGGAACACAGCGTACGGTACGCCCACCGAAAATGGCACCGTCTTTGTGGGGTTCAGCAGCGATCAATACCGACTCCACGAAATGCTGAAACGAATGTCGGGCATTCCCGATGGAACCCGTGACGCCCTCACCTATTATTCCAAGCCGTTGACGGGATCGTACTATTTCGTTCCCTCGATCAACTCATTGCGGAGCTTCGCCGACAAGACGGAGTTTCTCACGTTTGAAAATTAGTACCACCTGGGCTTGAAAAACCAGAATCACCTGAACAGCATCTAGTGGAGTATGACATTTCTGGAGATCATCCCACAAGAAGTGGTAAGGTTCTTATGGATGCCCTTCCAATTGCATAGCAAGTTTTCCAATTGTGCTTGATGACAGTCGGCATTCGGATTGATAAGTTGTAAACGGCGTGAACTGAGAGTAGAGATCTCCCGGACTTGGACCATCACGTATCTGGTTGCGGGTTCGGCTTGTCAGAGGAAGGCTATCGGTGGTCGACTTACTGGGTGGCAAGTCCGTGATAAATAGCAGGACAGAGTCAGGTGGGTTTCGCATTCTAGAGATGACTAGACCCTGAGAAACCATCTTATGAAGGCTGACCCAATTTCAAATCCTCAACAGCGAAACCTGGGACATCACAGCGCCGCCGTGCACGCCATCCCAATCTGGACCGTCTGGAACTCCGTGATCGGCCTGACTGCGTCCGCGGTGATTCTGCTGCTGTTCGTATCGGGCCAGTTAAGTACAGGTGTGGCCGGCAACCTCCTGGCGGCGACACTGAGCCTGGCAGTCATGTCCTCCGCTGCTGGAAACCTCCTCGCTCTCGCCCGGCGTGAGGTCGCCTCCGAAACTCTCGCAAGATCCTGGGCCCGGGTGTCAGCAAGATCGGCCGTCGTCTATCTCATTATTAGCACAGTGCTTCTCGGGGTGGGCACTTACGTCAGTTTCGGCCATACAACACCTGGGGTTGACGCCACGATCGGCACCGGAATGTCCTTCCTGTATATCAGCCAAATCACATCGGTGTGCACTCTGAATCGTACAATGGTGAAGGTCGTCCTGGGGTTCCAGGTTGCAATCAGTTACTCCCTCGCGGTTATTTGGCATAACCATGATTCAAGTTCGATTCTTGGAATTGCAGTCCATTTGAGTATCTTCGGTGTCACAGGACTCGTGTTTACCCTCCTCGCCGCCAGTATTCATGATGAGATGGCAAAGAAATCGGAATTTGCGGAGTACATGGCCACCAAGGCAAACCTTTGGAGCGAGATTGCCAGAAAGGCCCACCAGATTGCCGAGACGGTGGACCCATCGGAAATCCAGAGGGCCGTAGTAGAAGCTACGGTTGCTCTTGGTTACGAGGTCTCAGCGATTAGTCTCCTCGACAAGGAGCACGGGACTTTTCGTTACTCTAATCCCTCGCCCGCCGTGCCTGAAGACCTCCTAAACAAGGACATGCCGCTTTTAGGGACATCGGCAGTAGTGCTCAATAGTAAGAACACGCAGATAATCGACTACATAAAATTTAACGAGGCGGTTCCCAGCATCAAAGCACTGGGCTTGCGGACCACCGTCGGCATCCCAATGTGGAGTGCTGGAGAAATCATCGCTGTCCTCATCGCCGGAAGTCTGACCGAACGGGACATTTTCGCCGAGGAACTGACCGCGCTTGAACTGCTGGCGGCAGCAGGCAGCTTAGCCCAGGAACATCGCCACCTCACCACTTCACTTGTTTCACAGTTGTCCCAGTTCAACGCCATGATCGAAGACTCGCCAAACCCAACAATCGTGCTGGATGAGAATGAGACGGTTATTCTTGCCAGCAAGCGTACTGACCTCTTACTCGGTTTCGAGAAGCGAAACCTGGTTGGAATGCATGTTCAAGACATCTTGGTGGATCCGGATCCCGTATACGAACTGCTAAGGAGCGAGGATACCACAAGCACCCAGGTGCAGTACCAGAGCCTGGCTATTTGCAGCGACAATTCCCGCCTCGAAGTCGAGGTCATCGCCTCCAAGGGACATTCGCAATCCGACAAACACCTTGTCACAGTATCTCTGCGAGACATCACCAAGCAGAAACAACTTGAAGCCAGGCTGGCGGACAATGCCAACTTCGATCCTCTGACAGGATTGGCAAACCGGACAAACCTTCTGGATGAAATCAGAAAAGCGGTCGTCAGAAACTCGCGCACAAAGGTCCCGGTCGCCCTAATCGTCTTCGAGTTGGACCATTACAGGTTTGTCTCAGATCTCAGGGGCGAACCGGACAAAGAGAAAACGATGATGACGGTCATCAAGGAGCTGAATAGCGAGATCAAAAAGGCTGATCTGTTTTCAAGAATTGGTGAGGACAGATTTGCGGTACTGGCTGAAGATCTCTCGGAGCCTCGCACCCTCAGTTACGTGCAACAATTGCTTGACCGCGCTTCAGAGACTTTCTACCTGGATGGAATTGCAGTCCAGGTTGACGCCACGTTTGGAGTTGCCTTCGCCGTCCCGAAAATTAGCGCCGAAACGCTCCTCCAAAGAGCCAATAACGCCCTTCTCGGTGGTTTAACATCAGACGGTTCCAAAATAACGTTCTTTGATCCGGGCCAAAAGCGCTCCGCCCAACGGCACCTCCAGCTGGAAGATGACATAAACCGAGCCCTTAGGAACCAACAGTTTCACCTTGAATACCAGCCAATCGTCGACCTAAGAACAAATCGCGTGGAATCCGCGGAGGCGCTGCTTAGGTGGAATCATCCGGAACGGGGTCCAATCCCCCCGAACGATTTCATCCCTGTCGCCGAAGAGACAGGAATGATTATTCCGGTCGGAACTTGGGTTGTCAGACAGGCTTCCCGGCAACTCGCAGAGTGGGTGACGACAGGAAAGGTCGGCAACAACTTCACGATGCACCTCAACGTATCAAGAGTTCAACTCCAATCTGATCAGATTGTGCGAGACGTCGCAGTCGCACTCGATGACTTCGCCTTGGGCAGCAGAAGGCTGTCAATCGAAATAACAGAAACAGCCTTTCTGAACGACTCAAATGCGGGAAACCAGATCATTCACAAACTCTCTGAACTTGGCATACTACTTGCTATAGACGACTTTGGAACTGGATATTCATCACTCAGCATGCTCACTAATCTGCCAATCGATATTCTGAAGATCGACAAGTCCTTTGTTGACCAACTCGGAACAAAGAGCGAATTCACCATAGAGGCCATAATCAATATGGCAAATCACCTGAACCTGACGCTGGTCGCAGAAGGAATTGAGCTACAGGACCAGGCCGACAAACTGCTAGCAATGGGCTGTCACTTCGGCCAGGGGTTCAATTTCAGTAGTGCAGTCTCGGCGGAATGGTTTCCAAATCTGTTGACCGCCTCCCCTCCGCCGCCGAAAAGGACCCGCGGCCATTGACCGTGGCTTGTGCCACTGGCTTTTTCACCACTTGACACTTCATTCTGCCGCTTTTTTTGCGAACATGCAGTTCGTTCCTGTTCGTCGCGCCGAGTCAAGCCTGACTTCAATTCGCTCGACCTGGTGCACCATTATCCCCTCAGCACTGTACCAATGTGAGGCACAGGCGAGTTCCATTTAACCCCTGGGAAAACTATTTTCAAAGTTCTGATAGGCCTGGAACCTGTGTTGGCGGTGTGCGGAGGACAGAATATGGCATTGGCTATTAGGTCATCTAAACACTTATATTGCTGGTGAAACGAATTCTGGAATGTCCGTGCGGACGATCGCTTGAGTTTTCCACACAGCGATGACTTTGTAACCCGAACTGGATTGAAAGACCCGCAACCTCGAGCGTGCACTGACTAGGTGGAGTGACCATGCTCACAGCACCGTCGGCCGCATGGTTAGAAGTTCTGGCGGCCCATGCGATTGTGGTCCGCCGGTCGCAACGACTATGGGCGGCCCAGCACTGGCTCATACCATATTTGAAACTCCGTTCGAGCTGACCAGCATATACTCCCCTGCTCTACGTTTTCACTTACAGATGAAACAAGATACACCCTCACCAACGCACGCACATCAGCACTTCACCGAAGCTGTTCTGACACTTTTCAAGACGGCATTTGAGCCATTTGAAGGCGGAATCCAATAGAGAGTATCGCCAAGCTGGCGAACCGGGGCGAACTTGGAGGAGCTCTGGACGCCCACAGGCAGACCCTTGACAGGGCACCAAATGTTCGACCCGGGGTTAAGCAGATCCCAGCCGTATCGGCTGCCACGCTGACCGGTCGCGAGCAATGACCCGTTGGCAAGCATCTGTATCTCCGCACTGGTTCCGGAGAATCCATAACCTGGGGTCGCTCCAGGAATCGCAGGGAGGCTGATCACCTTCCAGCTCGACCCTCCATCGACCGATTCGCGAACAAAATACTTCGAACCCGACGAGATCAGTAGTTCAGTCTGAATCGAAATCGGTATTAGCTCACTGGGCCAGCAGGACTGGACCTCAGTGGGCCATACTGGCTGGGACCAACTCGATCCACTGTCCGTCGAGTGGAGCACGCTCTGCAAACTGCCATTCATGGCACAGTTACCAGGTATGTACGAACCAAACGTTACGCATGGACCTTGCAACGGACACTGGAAAGTTCCGGGGACCCAATTCGTGTCTCCACTCTTCAACGTTTCCACCAGCGGCGCGGACTGAAAAGAGCCTGATGTGGGCGTTTCTCCAGAACCTCGGGTAAACAAAGCCTGCAGGGAACTCCCCAGGTATCGGAATCCGGCAAATCCGCCCATCTGGGCGCCGGCAGGTATGGAAACAGGCGTCCAGTGATTGCCTCCATCGGCTGTCTGCAACGCCACATCCACAAATGGCGGTGCCTGAAATTTTGGTGCCACACTGAACGAAGCCAGCACAATCTTTCCAGCGCTGCCACCATCCGCCAACGCCACGGAATCGCAGTTTGGAAGAGCCGCCCCCATAAGCCCATATCCAAGTGAAACTAACTCTTTCCCAGCTTCTGAAGTGGATATGCCCTGGTTTCCATTAAGGCCAGAGATCCCGATCTGGCCCTGGCTGCACCAGACGATCTGACCAGGATTCGCCGGATTCTCCGAAATCGGCGTAGCTCCATCAAAGATCTGAGCAGACGGGGAAACTTTTCCAAGAGTGGCGAAGGATGGTGGTGAACCCACGGCCAGGACAGCATGACCAATAAGTGCCATGACCGCCCCCTTAGATGTGGGGCTGAAGGTAATTTCATCCGCTGGAGGAATGCCGGGCGTTACCATCAATTCAAACTGGTACGGCTGATCTGAACCGATTATTGACTGCAGCGGGGCAAATCCGCTTATCTTGACCACATTTCCAGGAAGCGCGACCTTGGGCGTCACCTCTAATCGCGCGCACGCGGTCGGACTTGTGCACCAAGAGGGTGATCTAGAACTGGTCAGAAGATCGAAAGTCGCAGAGCCATCAGAACCGCCAAGGCCACATCCCTTGACCAGGTTCAAACAGGCAATGGACACCTTGTGACCCCCAGCCGCCAACGACGTCACTTTGTCTTCGCCAATCTTCATCCATGGGGCTGCCGGGACAACAATAGAGGCAGTGAACTTTGTCGGAGCGACCCATTTTATTGGCACTCCCTGATACTGGAGCCCAGTTCCACACCCATCCCAACAGACCTGCGCATGACTTGGCTGGCTTGCCATTGGTGCGGCGATGACCCCGGTAATCTCCAATTTCGAGCCAGGATTTCCAGATGGAGGCGAAAGAGTCAACTCCACTGTGGGAACCGCGCTTGACCTGGCAGAACCCCCAGTTCCGGAATTGGCAGATTCGGACCCATTTGCAGACCCAACTGCCTGGATAGCGATTGAATAGTTGCCGGGGCTCAGGGCCCCCACTCTCAGACACGCCGTAATTGCGCCATTCATCGACTGAGAAATCCCCTGATTAGCAGATTCGAGATTCGAGTTGACCGCACACCCAGCACTAGCGAATGAAGTGTACTGAGCGGGTTGGGTGGTAGTGGTTGACCTCAGACTCAAGCCCACTCCAGGTGGACCCCCGCAACTGCTCAATAGCAGAGCCGTCAGCGAAATTAGCAGCGCTCTGAAGTCGCGTCCGTGTCCACCAATTCTCATTCGATGTACCATAGCACCTTGGGTATCTGTCCAACATGACAAGCTTTAATGTCTCAAAACGAAAGTGCCACCATGAGTAACCAAGATAGACCCCAGGTATTGGATTCCAAAACTCAAGTTCCGGCAAACTCGACCTGCGACGGTCAAGAACCCTTAAACCAGCTTCCTCCCTGGGCTGGATCTGTGCGATTCCACCTTCTAATGGCCACGGTTGACCAAACCAGTTCAACTACACCGAACGGCCAGACTCCGGACAGAAACCCATATAGTCCACTCAACACGCAGCAGATGGCAAAGGCAAGGATGAAGTGCCGATGGCGGTTCTCCAATGCATAAGTCAGCATCATCAACGTGAGAACTGACACTCCGTATATTGTCAGCAACATTTGGCCGCCCACCCCTGGTTGAACTGTAATGTGCCAGTCACGCCATTTAACCGGCACCGCCAAACCTGTCCACCATGAATTTATCGGAGTTCATGCTATCCACGGCAGATATCGTCAAAGTTAATGCGGCGCTCCAAGAGTTCAGAACGGGCTTACAGACCGAGCATCTGGGTGATCTTTCACCCAACAACTACCACAGGAATCGAATCGGCCAGCAGCGGGCTTACCCTCCACTGGGACAAGTGCACCCTCCCAGGCCAACCCGAATGGAATTTAACAATTGCGTAACGGAGAATTCTGACTTCCAATTTAGGCCTCAAAATGCCGTACGCTGAATTTTGATAAACATATGCGTCCGCTCGGCACCCATCCGATAGTTTACGTCGGCGTCAACCAGATCTTCGGCGATATTACGTGTATTATCGAGGCAGTCAATCCCATCTTTGGAGTCTCAGACTCAACAGCTCACGACTGTGTAGGAGGAACATACCTATGCCAAGAATTCTCAGCAATGAGATAATCGAGCAAGTGCTGACTATGCCTGCATGTATCGACGCCATTGAGGAGGCTTACATGGCCTTGGCCAACAAACAGGCGATAACGAGGCCGCGGTCGGACACGTATATGCCTGTGGGTAACGGCACCTACTACGTGCTCAAGACCATGGATGGCATACTTGGCACGCAAGGAATAGGTTCAATCCGCCTCAACTCGGATCTGATCCAGTGGTCAACGAAAGACGGTGTGACAAAGAAAGCCAAGCTGCGCTCAGCCGACGGCGACCGTTACAACGGCATGGTGCTTCTCTTTGACACACACACCGGTGAGATCAGATCAATGTTTCCCGACGGGTACATTCAAAAGATGCGGGTGGCAGCGACGAGTGCGCTCAGCGTCAAGCGAATGGCAAGAGCCGACGCGGATGTGCTTGGACTCGTGGGGACAGGATGGCAGGCCACTGGAGCGATCGAAGCGGTCAACAGTGTCAGGCCATTGAAGCAGGCAAAGGTCTTCAGCCCCAACGCTGAGCATCGCCATGCCTTTGCGGAGACATTCCGGAAAAAACTTGGTATTCCCGTCGTTGCAGTGGATTCAGCCGAGGATGCAGTGCGGGGGTCATCGATTGTATCGACGGCCACAAACTCTCTGACGAGAGTGATAGAGGCCGACTGGCTTGAGCCAGGCTGCCACGTCTTCTGCGTGAAATACTCAGAGCTAGGCGACGCTGTTCGCGCCAAAGCGGACTGGGTCGCCGTGAACGTCCACTCTGCGACACCGGACAACTACATTCCTGGATTAGGACACGTTTCAGGGACCGATCCAATCGATCTTTTGGAACAAGGAATCCAAAAAGAAGCCCTGGCGGAATCTGAAGAACAATGGGCAAAGACTTACCCGGAACTTTGGCAATTGGTCAACGGCTCCGTAATTGGACGCCACAATGACGAAGAGATCACCCTTTTTGTCAACAACAACGGAATGGGTCTGCAGTTCTCTGCGGCAGGTGCGGCTGCTCTAAGACTCGCGGAGGAAAAGGGCCTTGGTATTGATATTCCGCTCGATTGGTTTGTCCAGACCGTGCATCCATAGTTGACCCGCCTGGGTTGGCATCAAATGTTCACCGACCAACAATCCGGCTAAGCGGACTCCTGCGAAAACAGCGGTAGCCGTCTCCGGATGGAAAGACTCCCAATGCGGTGCTAGTCCATAGCGAAAAGGTGTGCGTAAACCTGCTGATGCTCTGCGGTAACCAGCGATTTAGTAACGAACGATAGCTGGTTTTGGATATACGACCTTACGTCGAAAAGCGAGTTTAGATACCAGTGCTTCAAAGCCCACATATGAGCCAGCATGGTCAGAGTTGCCGAAGTAACGGCGGGTTCCACCTGAACAAATTTTCCCAGCCTCATACCGTCTTGTATGCAGTCTGAGAAGTACGAGTTGGTTTCGATTTCCAGCTGCATCAGTCTTTCCCGGCCTTCACGGGAAATGCTCTTGGTTTCCTGATAGGCAAGGAGCGCGGCGGTGCGATGTGAATCGACAACAAGGCAATAGGCTCGAAATCCAGCCGCAAGACGTTCCACCGGGTCTTCAATACCCTCCATGGCGGCTGGGACCTCTCTGCGGTAAGACTCGATTATGTCGTTGACTACGAGCAAAAGTATGTCTTCCTTGGTGTCGACATACTGATAGATAGTCCCGACACTGACGCCGGCCTCCTTGGCAAGATCCGTAATTAACATCTTCTGAAAACCTTGCTGGGACAACAGTCTGGTAGCCGCACTCAGGATCTGCCCCATGCGCCATTCGATACGTGCGGCACGGACTGCCTCCATGCCCTCAGGATTCCGACTTGTACCATCTGACTGGCTCATACGAACAACCACCTTGAATATGACGTCGACCGAATCGTTTTGCATCTGACAGATGTCAATTGCAAATCTTCCCTATACTCCTCAACTCCATGGCCGTCAATTGCCATGACTATCACATGCACCCACTCCCACTGAACCCAACAAACCCGTCTGGTTCCACTTCAATTTCCACGGCAGCAAAACGCGGCCTGAAATCTGCACCATTGTGTCGATCATCAACTCGACAGGAGTGCGTTGGCAATTTCGAGAATCTGATTGCTCCCAGTCATGAGCTGGACCATCTTCGCATCCCGCATCAGACGTTCTACCGGGTAGTCCTTGACGAAGCCGTAACCTCCAAAGACCTGAATCGCGTCTATCGCAACCTCCACGGCCACCTTGGAGGAAAACCACTTTGCGCCTGCATTGGCTGAAATGCTGACCTTATCCCCCCAGCCCGGCCGGTCTGAATCCAACTGAGCTGCGGCCGCAAAAGTCAGCTGCCGCGCAGCCTCCAGGTTAAGCGCCATCGTCCCAAGCATTATTCTGGTGCTCTCGAAATCACTGATCGGAACCCCAAACTGATGGCGCTCTACCGCATAGACCTGCGCATGCCGAAGAGCCGTAGCTGCAATTCCATTTGCCAAGGCGGCCAAAGCGATCTGGGCGGTGGAGCGAAGTGCCTTGGCCGCCAGGCTGTCGCCCATACTTGTGGCAATAATCTCATCGGTCCTTATGAAAACATTTTGAAGCGTCAACGACTTGAGAGCGCTTCCAACCAGTCCCAAGTCTGACTCCAGCGGTCCCACATCAATTGTTCCTCTGTGCGGGTTGGCGATATCTATGGCCACCAGGTGGGTACCCGCCTGAACTTTTACCTCGGCAACAAGGATTAGCTTGGCGCTCAAATCAAAACAAGGCACCCAGTGGAACTTGCCATTCAGAACAATCCCGTCATCGTCAATTGAGGCCAAAATACCCGACTTATCTTCAAAAGAGTCCGCAGACCACACCAGGATGGCCTCCCCTTTGGCCACACGTGGCAAGAGATCCGCTTTCAGCTTGACATTGGGACTCGCCACAACGGCGGCGACACCGGCGATGTTCTGGGCAATGATCGTTGCCACAGCTCCGCTTCCTTTCGCCATCTCCTCGATCAGGATCGCCGCATCCACCACTGAGGCTCCGCCGCCTCCATGAGCTGTCGGGACGGTGGGCGCATTCAAACCTGTTTCTGTCAACGACCGGTATATATCAGTAGGGATCGTGCCGTCTTCATCTATCGCCTTGGAGTTCGGCTCAACCCTGGCTGACACCAAACTGCGAACAGTTTCCCGCAACAACCTTCTGTCGTCGTCCAACACTGTTGCTTCGATACTCATCGCCCGATCTCCAGGCTCTTGAAAATAATGCCCCCTGTATTCACTGTAAACCTCGCGTGTCTCATATGCCTTCTCCTCCCAAACCGAAGCGCTTCAACAGCCTGTCGCGTTTCATCCCGCCAACACAACCATAAGTCTTCTAAAACCCTCCAAGTCACCGGCTGTCGTCGATGGAACGACGATGGGATCGATCCCCTTTTGCCGCAGCTCATCCAGCTTCTCGCGACATGAATCAACGTCTCCAATGACAGCCACGTCATCCACGAACTCAGACGGAAGCATCCCAGCCATTGAATCCAGATCACTGCCTGGCATAGGAGAGAACTCCTTGAGTCCTAAGGAACTCAGCCAGTTCCTATACTGCTCGATCCGGAGATATGAGGCCATCTCTCTTCTTATGCGGCGCTCTGCAGCCCCTCCGCTGTCGGAAAGAGCGACCCTGACAAAAGATGTCCTGCCAAACGAACTTCCAGCGCTCGACACCTGTGACACCAAAAGCGATGCCTTTGATCTGGGCAGGAAATTGAATATTAGACCATCGGAAAGCTCAACCGCCACTTTTCTCATGGCCGGCCCCAGTGCCGCAAGGTAAATCTTTGGGCGTTCCCGAGGCAAAAGATCTAGCTTGAATCCAACTGAGTGACACACCGAACCAACGTGATTCGTGCTCTCTCCACCAAGTGCCTGTCTAATTATCTCCATTGTGTCGCGGACTCTTGCCAGAGGACGCCCGAACTCTCTCCCATGCCAATCCTCAATGATGGTTCGGGTGGAAACCCCAAGTCCGAGGGTTATTCGACCTGGAGCCAACTCAGACAGGGTTGCCGCGCTCATTGCCAAAGAGGCCGGGGAGCGGCTGTCAAGCGGGACAATGGCCGTACCGAGGTTGACCCTGTCAGTCAATCCCGTCAGGGCGGCCACCACTGAAATCGCATCGAAAGTGCTTACCTCAGGAACCCAGACGGCCGAATATCCAAGGCCTTCCGCCTCCACTCCCAAACGGATCGCGTCACTCGCCGCACAAGCCCTAAATGGAAGCAATAATCCGAGACCATTCATGGCCCAATGGCCGATCTCGAAGCGGCGTCCATAATCTCGGTGAACATGACACAGTTCATCTGGATCTCCAACAAGTAAGGCGGTCCGCCAGCGGGTAGATCTTGCCAAAAGTAACTTCTAACGCATCATCTGACTGCAAAATTCACCAAGCCGAGTTCTTTCATAATGGCGTTCTTCTGAATTTGATTTGTTCCTTCGAAGATCTGGAGTATCTTTGCATCGCGGTAGTACCGTTGCAGAGGTGCACCCACAGCCACAGCTTCGCGGCCGGCCACCTCCAGCGCTTCGCTGGCCACCTTCATGGCGACCTCACTGCAAAATGCCTTGGCGCTCGATGCTTCCCACATCGCCGGAAGTTCTCCGGAGGAATCTGCGCGTGTAGTAACGTCATAAAGCAATGCGCGGGCGGCAAAGACCTGCATCAAAAGCTCCGCGAGCTTGTGACCCTTGGCCTGATGGCGGCTGGTCAGATTTCTAAGCTCATCATTTGACGGCCCAACCACCCTCAGCAACTCTTCAAAAGCTCCACGGGCGACACCAACACTCACTGCACCGATGAGCGGGCGGCTCCAGCGAAGTGTGCTGAGTGCCAAACCAACCCCTTCTCCAATCTTGCCAATAGCCGAGCTGGCTGGAACCCGTACATCGTCGAGCACCACGTCTCCAGTTGGTGAGGCCCGTAAACCCATCTTGTGCTCGTATCTGGCAACGGAAATACCCTCC
>DAHXKX010000100.1 GCA_027366165.1 Actinomycetota bacterium | reverse complement strand
CAATGAATCTTGGACAGATTGGGAAAGACTTTATCAACCAAGGAATCTGGCTAGCATTCGCCTTCAGCCTGGCTCTAGCTCGTTTTCAGAGTAAGGATATTACTTCCTGAGTTAAGTTTGTCAGGGTATCTGAGCCTCCAGCTCCCATGGCAGCCAGCTTTGTAGGTGTAAGTCATAAAATGCGACCATTTCACGTCTGCTCTGACGACAACGCCTCGTAACGTACGCCCCTTATTTTGTCCATCAGCTCTTCCTGATCGTTCGGTGATCGTTCATGAAGCTGTGGTCGGCCCTGGTTGCGCCCTTAGGGCATTAGCGACGTCAGTGGCGCAGTGACCGTCTTCGTTCTGGCAGCCGTGCCACCGAGCAAGTGGTTCTTTTCACAAAGGCTTCGGGAAGTGGGTATGAACCTGAAAGTGTTTCCCTTTGTCTTCGGATATTTGGTCTAAGTTGACCTGAGAGGCCGCAAAAGTAATCGGACATTGGGAGTTGAAAATTTCCACCTATCTAAAAACCAGGTGCGCCAAGCTTTCGGTATCGGACGGTGGCAGTTTCAGTTCAGGTCCTTGTTGGATCGGGGTGCGAGAAGAGCTGACCCGCGCGGGCTGTGGGACAGGGAATTCTGAGGGTATGGAACTCAGCTCTTATAAAAGGGAGAAAAGGCCGGAGCGGTGGCCGGCATCACTCTGATGCGAGTCAGCAGGTTGGATTGTTTTAAGATTATGCGTCTATCCTCAGGACATCATGGATGGCTGCACCACTTGCACATAAGCCATCTCCAAAGCCCGGTCCTGCCAGATAGGCCCTCCTTTTGGTGTAGCTGCCGATGCATGTGATATTGGGTGGCTTCCTGAGTGTCTGATGGAAGGTATTCCCGGTGTGAGTGACCACGCTTTGGGGTCAGCTGAGACCGCGTGTTAGATAGTTGGCTTGGGCTGCCCAGTCCACCAGTCGAATTTGGGCCTTTTCGATTGTGTAGCCCTTCGCACCTAGGACTATCGGATTGAGAGAAAGGTTTGCAATCTCGAAATGGTTTTCAACCATCTGTCCCAATTTTGAGACAAGATCTATTAGCGCCTCGACATCCAGCTGCGGGACTGTCCGGTAACCGTTGAAGATCCTTGATCCGGGAATTGAGGCAATCAGCTCCTGTGCGTCCAGATCTCGTAGGGGTAGTACCCTCGTTGCCTTTGAGTCCAGGAGGTCTGATAGAAGGCCTCCCAGCTGCATGGTGACGAACGGCCCAAAAACCATGTCGTGGACGATTGACAGCTTGATCTCTGTTGTCAACGGGTTGCCTTTGGCGTCGGACCTCACAATCGAGTCGACGCCGCGTATATCGTAAAGAGCAAGAAGGTCCAGGCTCCTGTCACTATCTAGGCACACCTCTCGCGAAATCGGGTAGTCCAGCCTGACCGCATCTGACAATTCCTCTGCGCCGTTGAGGTAATTGGCAATGGCGGTGGTGGTTGCGGATCGATCGATTCCGTTGTGAACCAAGAATTCGCCTGTTGGTTTTATTTTCCACTGGTGGTAGTCCCACATTCTTCCGAGGGCCTGCGCCGCGGATTCGGGAAAAGTGAAAAGTGGGACTTCGCAGTCGTCCCTCTTGAGGGCGGGGATTATGGCTGGCAGTGCCAGAAAGTTAGCCAATACAGTCTTGGCACTGTGTTTATCTTGTGAGCTGGTGACCGAAGTGATCCTGGCGGCCACCTCGGTTGCAACGACTATTGCCGCGTCAGAGGAGCCGTTCAGCCTGAATCTTGTCAATGGCGAACTGCCGGACCCTAGCGTGTCTTTGTCCCAAGTCACGGTGGGAACGTATAGCGCGAGCACCGCATCTGTATTGGGATCCGCCAGGACCGTTCGGAGGGCAAGCTCGTAGTAGCTGGGATCTGAGTTGGTTGGAAGCTCTATGGGATTCGAGCATTTGCTTAAAGGGGGAAGACTCTTTTCCAGAGCTTCGACCGTAAGTGGGGTAAAGGAGGCAAGCTTGAGCCCGGCCCTTTCCAAGGAGTCTTGTGCGATTGACGAAGGACCCCCAGTATTGGACAGGATCGCTACGTTGGGTCCACGTGGTGACGGTTGGGTTGCAAGAGCGTGGCCAAGGGAAAAGAGTTCCTGGAGGCTACTCACTCTTAACACGCCGGTGTGGGAGAACATAGCATCAACCGCCTCGTCGGCGGTGATGGCGGAGGTCTCCAACTCCTGTCCCTTTAGAGCGGGAATGCCGAGCATTCCCGAGGCATCTGATGGAGTGAACTGGTCTTCAACTGGACGGGTCCTTTGGAAGATTGACATTGTTGGTGGAACTGTTGCAACTCTTTTTGCTTTAACTGCCACGATAGGTTTGTCTTTGGAAAGGCGACGAGCGATTCGTACGAAAGAGCGCGGATTACCGAAGCTTTCGAGATAAAGAAGAATTACCTCGGTATTCGCATCCTGTTCCCAGTAGTGCATCAGGTCATTTCCTGAAACGTCGGCCCTATTGCCTGACGATACGAAGGTCGCCATTCCAATTCCGCGCCGCCTTGCCTCTTCGACTATCGCAAGTCCGAGTGCTCCGGAGTGGGCTATAAGCGACGCCTTTCCGGGGAGCAGTCCATTAGGCCCCAGGGTGGCGTTCAATGATATTGTGGGATCTGTATTCGCCACGCCCATGCAATTTGGTCCGACGATCCGCATTCCGTTTTGACGTGCGAAGCGCACAAGCTCGCGCTCCCTTTTTGCACCTTCGATCCCGGTTTCTGAAAAGCCGGAGGAGATGATGACCAGTCCTCCTACCCCTTTCTCCGCAGCCTGGGCCACGACAGACTGGACTTCATTGGCCGGAACGACGATTATGGCGAGATCGATCTCGTCGGGTATGGCACCCAGCGAACCGTACGCCTTCACGCTGGAAACTGAGTCGGCGTGCTGATTGACTGGGTATACCGTTCCGTTGAAACTACTTTCAAGTATGTTCCTGAACAGCAGGTTGCCGATTGATCCAGCTGTTGTGCTCGCTCCTACGACCGCGATCGACTTTGGAGAAAGAATCTTACCAATTGACTTTGCAACCGCACTTCGTTCCCTGTCGTACATTTTCTGGACGGATTGAGCAGTGGGTTCAATGTCAAACACCACCCGAACTACGCCGTCTCCAAAGGATCGCGAGTCTTTGTATCCGGCTCCCCTGAATACCCGGAGCATCCTCTGGTTTTCGGGAAGGGTGTCGGCCATGAACCTTGTGATACCTGCCTCACTGGCTCTTGCCGCGAGCATCTCCAGCATGATTGAACCTAGGCCCCGTCCTTGATGCGCGTCGCTTACCAAAAATGCCACTTCGGCTTCAGATCTGCCAGGGAGACGTTCATATCTTGACACCGCGATGATCTCCTCCCGAAAGATCGCCACGAAGGCCATGCGGTCTGAGTAGTCGACGTTCACAAACCTTTGTAGCATTGTTTCGCTTAGCTTAGGAATGGGGGAGAAGAAGCGGAAATAGATTGTTTCCGGCGACAGGGAAGCGTGCAGCTTCTCGATCAGGTGCGCGTCAGATGGAAGTATCGGCCTGATCTTGACCGTTCCTCCATCGGAGAGTACAACATCGGTTTCCCAACGTGAAATCAGTCGGTCAATGTCTTCCCTGGTATGCGAGTCACCACTAGTGTTCGAAAGGGTCGTCATCGACGAGATCACCTATGTTCTCGGACTCGCCCTCATTGCCACGCGCACGGTTGACCATATCTTCCAACGTGAATGAGTTGAGGTGCTTTCGCATATGTTCGCCCACACTTTCCCAGACGGCAAGGAGGACACACTGTCCTTCATGCTCGCAGGCCCCGTTCTCGTGAGGCAAACCAAAATCTCCGGCAACTATTGGGCCATCGACTGCGGAGACAATTTGCGCAAGCGTGATGTCGGTCGGTTTTCTGGCTAAGATATATCCACCACCCACGCCCCTTTTCGATCTGACAAGGCCTGCGCCTTTAAGTGCGAGAAGAATTTGTTCGAGATAGGGTTGTGGCAAGCCCGTCCTGTCCGCGACGTCTTTGACGGAAGTTGGACCGGGATCGTCCGAGTGCAAAGCTAAAGATAATAGGGCTCTAGAGGCATAGTCACCTCGTGTCGAGACTTTCACGTATCCATAGTAGTCACTTTGAATAGCCGTATAGTGGTTAACGGACCTAATCTGTAGTTGGAAGATGCTAATACAGGTGTTGAACCACTACTGGTGATAAGCAATGGGGTTGAATTGGAATCGACAGCAGAGAAGAGTCCCCAGCAGATATTTGATATGCCTCCTGTTCCAGACTATCGGGGCGCGGGAATCACCAACGTTGTGCCGTCCATCTTTCTTCATCTGGCCCGGACCCGCGGTTCATTATTTAGTCGAAGCAGCAGTGAGATAGAGGAGAAGGTCTTCACTATCAATCCCGGGCTTACGCCTGATTTGGAATCTTGGGTGCCAGAAGAGGTCAGCGATGCTTCCCAGATCGTTCTTCTTGTACTCGATGGCTTGGGGTTTACGCAGTTGGTGCGATGCTCTGATGCTCTGTCCAATCTGCCCCTTTTTTCGCAGCGCCGAATCTCATCCGTGGCTCCGACGACCACAGCAACCGCATTGACATCAATCAGTACGGGGGCTACGCCTGCCACACACGGGCTCTTGGGATATCGCATGCGGCTCGATGGTGACAAGGTGATGAATTCGCTTTCTTGGTCCATGTCGCCCGACTCGGATTCGAGAGCTCCCAAACCAGAGGACGTCCAATCCAAGATCCCTTTTTTGAATTTTTGGCCCAAGGTGGTCACCAAGGCTCAGTACCAGCACACTGGGTTCACCAAGGCCCATTTGCGCAATACTCAGATATTCGACTACAGATTGCCGTCCACCATGGTGGATCACGTGGAAGAGTTGCTTCGTGGCGGTGAGGCGTTTGTGTATGCATATTACGAAGGAATCGACACCGTTGCTCATGAGTACGGCCTGAGAGACTGTTATCTGGAAGAGCTACGTTTCGTCGATTACCTGCTTGGCAGGTTAGTTTCCTCGTTGCCCCGAGGGGCTCTGCTGTTGGTAACCTCGGATCATGGTCAGGTGGAGGTGCCTGCCGCACCAATCGAACTTGACGAAAGGATTCTTGAGTCCACCCGGGTGCTAAGCGGGGAAGGTAGATTTCGATGGCTGCACCTGAAAGGTGGTCATCTAGACAAAGTTGTCGAGATTTGCAATGAGTTGTATGGAAGCGATGCTTGGGTGGTCACCAGGGATCAATTAATTCAAGGTGGATATTACGGGTCTTCGGCTGAGAATGGGTTCCAAGTCTCGCGTCTTGGCGAGGTTGCCCTGATCGCCAAGACGAATGTGGCATTTTACGATCCGCTCGATACCGGACCCTACAATCTCGTCTGTCGGCATGGGTCGCTCACTGAAGATGAACTACAGGTTCCCTTGCTGAGCTATTTGGCATAAGTTGCGATCTAGACTCTTAGGGTGTCTGAGTGTTGCGTAGTGTCCGAAGGAGGACTATGACTGGATCCGTTAATGATTCTGAGAAGGTTTTGCTGATTCCGGAGACCAGCGGCCAGCAGGGGCTAGAAGACCAGGATCTTCAAAATCGGGAATCTGTCAACTCTCCTTCGAAGGTTCTGCGCATTGGCTCCATGATCAAGACTCTACTGGACGAGGTTCGGGGTGTGGAGTTGGACGAAGCCAGCCGCAATAGGTTGGCCGAGATCTACCAGACTTCTGTGGATGAGCTTAAGGAGGGTTTGTCACCTGATCTGGGTTCGGAGTTGGAGAAGCTCAGCCTTCCGTTTTCCGATAACAGGCCACCTTCGGAGGCTGAAATTCGTGTTGCCCAGGCGCAGCTGGTTGGTTGGTTGGAGGGCCTATTCCACGGGATTCAAGCGACCCTGTTTGCTCAGCAGACGGCGGCCAGGGCCCAGCTGGAAGATATGCGCCGAAGAGGCTTGCCGTCCGGTGACGAGCCAGCCGCCCATATGCCAGGCACCTATTTGTAACGTAGCTGCGCATCGTGCATGGAAGGAACTGATTTGAAGGTCTCTTTAGGATGCGACCATGCTGGCTATGAGCTCAAGGAGTTTTTGAAGCCTGAGCTGATAGCCATGGGTCACGAAGTCATTGACCACGGAACCAACTCCCTTGATCCCGTTGATTATCCGGACTATTGCGTTGCCGCGGCAGGATCCGTTGTCGCCGGCAAGGCTGATTTTGGCGTTGTAATTGGTGGATCAGGTCAAGGCGAGCAAATTGCAGCCAACAAAGTTCACGGGATTCGGGCAGCGTTATGCGTAAATGAGTATTTGGCGCATCTGGCCCGCGCACACAACGATGCGAACGTAATTTCATTTGGCGCCCGGATTTTGGCCAGAGAGTACGCACTGGAGATTTTGAAGGTCTTCTTGTCGACACCATTTGAAGGCGGTCGTCACGTCGCCAGGTTGGAGAAGATCGCTAGGATTGAGAAAGTCCAGTCGGGTAAGGCTTAGTTGGCACAGAATCGCCCTAGGCATAGCAACCGCAGATCTTCACCGCCGCTGGCTTCACGCATAGCAATGATTGCTGTCATTGTGGCTCTGTTTGGTGTTGCAGCTTACATCGTAGCGAGCGCCCACTCCTCGGCCATGAGTGGAAAGAGTCCAGTTTCAACCCCAACGATCGTCCCTGTGACTCCGGTCCCATCCACAACGACGACGTCGCCCACCTCGACTACGACGACAATCGTCACGACAACAACGACTGCAGGCGCGCAGCAGCCAGCCAAACCACTTTTTGCAGTTGGAGATACGAGTTTCACACTGTCGGAACCCGGCAAGTACCTGTGTGCTCCCCGCGGAGCGTTGACAGGATGCATTGTGCGCTCGATGCCACTCGATGTCTATTATCCCGTTCAAGGGACACCTGGAGCGCTACAATACGGAGCTAAGCCGGACCGCGCTGCCGGGTCGTTTCCTCTGGTTGTGTTCGGAAACGGTTATCTTGAACCGCCAAGTGCCTATTCGCTCATATTGGATTACTGGGTTTCCGAGGGCTACATCGTGGCCGCCCCACAGTTCCCGCTCTCGCAGCCAAATTCAGTTGGAGGACCTTGGGAGGCCGATATCTTGAATCAGCCGGGTGACCTTTCAGCCGCAATTAGTTTCATGATGAATCAGAATGCGACCGCGGCATCGGTCTTTTTCGGTTTGATCAATACAGGTGAAATTGCTGTGGCTGGCCAGAGCGATGGCGCAGACGACGCCCTTGCGGTTGGGTATAACTCGTGCTGTAAAGACGCGCGCGTGAAAGCCGTGATCAGTCTGTCGGGGGCCGAACTGAGCTCGTATCCGGGACAGTACTTCACTACTGCAGGTCCTCCGCTTCTGGTCGTCCAGGGAACCGCGGATACCATAAATCCGCCCTCCCAGTCTCAGACGGTGTTCGCCTCGGCAGGTTCACCGAAATACTATCTTAGCCTGACAGGTGCCGACCACTTGGATGGCTACCAGGAAGTGGGCGCGTATTCCCAGGCTGTGCAGGCTGTCACGGGGTCATTCCTGGACTACTATCTCAAGGGAGAAGCAAGTGCCATGAAGGTAATGACCGCAGCCGGCAACATTGCAGGAACCGACAGTTTCAGCTGATTGGAAGCCAACGAATGCGCGAGTGGGCTATCTCTTACTTCGGTTCAAAGGGGAGTGGTCTTCGTCTGGGAGTCAAGGACCTCATCGATGTTGAGGGAACTCTCACCTCAGCTGGATCACGTCTGGTTTTTACGAGGGCAATACCCGCTGCCAGTGATGCCCCTCTTCTTTGGGGGGCGCGGGATCAAGGCGCTCAAATAGTCGCTAAGACGAATCTCAACGAGTTGGCTTTCGGTGCCACGGGTGTCAATCCCTGGTTTGGGACTCCCTCGAATCCACTGAATCCAGACCTGATCCCAGGAGGATCAAGTTCCGGGTCCGCAGTCGGCGTGGCCACTGGTGAACTCGACGTTGCCTTCGGGTCCGACACTGGCGGATCGATAAGAATTCCAAGCGCATGCTGCGGAGTATTCGGCCTGAAAACCACATTTGGCCGAATTCCTCTCGGCGGAGTCTGGCCGTTGGCACCCTCGCTTGACACGGTTGGGCCCATGGCGTCGGACAGCACGAAATTGGCCTTGGGTATGAGAATGCTGGAGCCGGAGTTCATGTCCAGGTCCCTTTCCAAGCCAAAAATAGCGATCCTCACCGGTTCGGGGCCGGCCGAACAGCTGACTCTGATTGAACGAATCCTGGTCATGCTTCAATTAGAGGTGGATCGTGTTGCGGATCCAGGTCTTGGGTCTGCATGGGAAGCTGGACTTTGCGTGATGATGGTAGAGGCGTTGGAGAGCAACAGGACGCTTCTCGCCGAGTCACACCGGTTGGATCCGGCGATAGTGGCCCGTTTCGAAAAAGCACGCAACTATGGACTAAAAGACATTGAGAGGGCAGCGGCCGCGAAGAGCATATTCCAATCCAACCTCGGCGATCTTTTTGCCAGGCATGACTTCCTTGCCCTTCCGACTCTCAAGGTTCCAGTTCCAACATTCAGAGAAGCAAAGGCCGCACCGCTGAACGCGAATACGCTTCCGTTCAATCTTGTCGGTCTGCCGGCGGTTTCAATACCGGTTTTTCTCGGCGGCGGCCTTAGGAGTCGTCTCGAACTCAGAAGAGAATATGCCCCAATGGGTTTTTGTGGCGATGGGGTGGAACCAATGCCGCTTTCGGTGCAGGTGGTTGGCAAGCCGGGCTCTGAAGAGGAGTTGGTTGGTTTGGCGCAAATTTTGGAGGAGCGGTTGGGAGACGTATGATCCTTAAGGAATGAGGATCAACTTTCCGATGGTTGCCCTTGATTCCAAGTCTCGGTGTGCTTTGGCAACGTCGTAGAGGCTGTATTCAGTGACATTGTCAAATTTGATCCGGCCACTGGTGACATAGGGTAGAGCCTGTTCCATGATCTGGCTCGCGCCCTTTGGGTCGGTTCTCCGGAGATGTCCAAAGGAAAAGCCGGACACCGCCCTTGAAGAATGATGAAGCTGATCCGTTGTGACTACGCCGGGCACACCTGATGACATGCCGAAGACTACGATTTGGCCATCTGATTTTAGGATCTCAAGGTCTTGCTGAACGGTGGGTCCGGCCACCGAGTTCAAGATTAGTTCAACCCCGTCGGGAATAAGTGCCTTGATGACCTCTGGGTAGTTCGGGGATTCGTCCAGAGCCACGACCTCCGTGGCTCCAGCGGCACGTGCAGCCTCGATTTTCGAACTGGATCCGACAAGGGCAATGACCGACAAGGCTCCAAGCTGCTTCGCCATCTGGACCGCGGTGAGCCCTATTCCTCCGGCTGCCGCATGAATGACAATGCGTCCGCCGGGTTGGAGCTTTTGCCTTCGTGTTAAAAGGGCATAGGTGGTGCCGATCAGAAGCGGGCAGGCCGCGGCTGTTGTGACGGGCATGTCTTCCGGTATCTCAAACACAAGATCGGCATTTGCGAGAAGATCGGTAGCGTATGATCCGGTGTCCCCAAAGCCTACAACCCTTTTCCCCACCAGTACCGCGCCAGCCTCAGTTCCGGCGCGGGTGACTCTTCCTACAAAGTCAAGACCGGTCACATAAGGTGGCCCCGCGACTGAATATTTTCCCTTCCTGGCCATCACGTCGGCGAAGTTCACAGACGCTGCTTCGACTTTCACCACCACCTGAGAGTCATCTGGTTCAAACAGATCGAACTCCTTTTTAGTAAAGACACTGGGATCGCCAAAGGCTTCAAATGCCATAGCAGTGTATTTCATTCCCTGACCCCTTTCTAATTCCGCAGATCTTACACGCAAGGCGCTCTATATGGAAGAACGGAAATTAGGTGGCATGTGTCCGTCAGCGGCTAGCTGAAAATGTCAATGAGATGTGGAGGTTGCGGCATGTTGTTGTCGCAAATGGCATTGTTTTGTTGACGATCAGCTGGGCAGAGAAGGAAGCTCCATCAGGCGATCAGCGATGATGAAGTTGATTTCATTGAAAAGGGCTTCAGAGCTATGGGGGATTACTCCGTGAAATCGATTTGCGAAGCCGGCTGGCCAGGTGGATTGTGTTTGTTCGGGGATCCCGATCAATTTGTTTCCCAATAGGGTGCTGATTGGTTTGTCGGAAGGCTTTGCCGACAATTATGCCGGCTTTTGCGCACTAGATTACAGATGTGTAATTTTTCCCGATTCTCGACTGTTTGGAGAGTCTCGAATTCAATTGCGGAGTAAGTTTGTACTGCAGTTGAAAAACTGGTTTTCGAACTGTCGAACTTTCGAACTGTCGTTTTGTGGTGTCTAAAAGGGGTTTATATGTTTGGGCAAGGGCCGGGAAAATGAAATCCTTTGTTCACCTGCACACACACACAGAATTTTCAATGCTTGATGGAGCTGCAAGAATCAAAGAAGCCGTGGCGAAGGCTAAGGCCGACAACCAGCCGGCCTTAGCCATAACAGACCATGGAAACATGTACGGGGTTTTGGACTTTTACAAGGAGTGCAGATCCCAGGGGATAAATCCGATCATTGGTATCGAGGCCTACATGTCCGGCGGTTCGCGATTTGACCGTCCGGCTAGACGGGGCAAGGTGGACGATACCGGCGGGGACTCCGACGGCGGTGAAAAACTCTATTACCACTTAATCCTTCTGGCGGAGAACAACCAAGGTTACAAAAATCTGATGAAGCTTTCCTCTGCCGCATATTTGGAGGGGTATTACTACAAACCTCGGGTTGATTTTGAGCTGCTCGATCGGTATCACGAAGGGGTAATTGCGACTACAGGCTGTTTGGGCGGCCTGGTGCTGCAGTCATTACTAAAAGGTGATGAGGAGCAGGCGTGCAAGATAGCCGGGAACCTTCAGGAGATATTTGGGAGAGATAACTTGTTTGTCGAACTCCAGGATCACGGGATTCCGGAGCAGAAGCGCACGAATCCGCTGCTGATCGAACTGGCCAGGAAGTTAGACGCCCCTCTATTGGCAACCAATGATTCTCATTACAACTCCCGAGAAGACTCGGTAGCCCATGACGCTCTTTTATGTGTGCAAACCGGTGCAACTCTTGCGGATGAGAAGCGCTTCAAGTTCCACGGAGATCAGCACTATCTAAAGAGTGCTGCCGAAATGCGGGAGCTATTTTCCGGTGTTGAGCAAGCCTGCGACAATACTTTGTGGATAGCTGAGAGGGCGCAGGTTGAGATTGAATTTGGAAAGCCAAAACTCCCGGAGTTCCCGGTTCCCATAGAGTTTCAAAGCGAGAAGTCTTATGAGGAGTCGGCAGCAGAGTATCTACGGCATCTCACTTACAGAGGAGCGGCGGTCAGATATGGTTCCGACCTGCGCGAAGAAGTAAAGACAAGACTTGATTACGAGCTTTCTGTCATCTCGGAAATGGGGTTTTCAGCCTACTTTCTCGTTGTGTGGGATCTTATAAAGTACGCCAAGGACAATAAGATCAGGGTAGGCCCGGGGAGAGGTTCGGCTGCCGGTTGTTGTGTCGCCTACTGTTTGGGCATTGTCGATTTGGATCCGATCAAATACGACCTTCTGTTCGAGAGGTTTCTCAATCCGGGTCGAATTCAGATGCCTGACATCGATATGGACTTCGACGAGCGGTATCGCTCGGATATGATTCGTTATGCCACCGAGCGATATGGTTGGGATCGGGTAGCGCAGATCGTCACATTCTCCACTATTAAGGCCAGAGCAGCTGTGCGGGATGCGGCCAGGGTGTTGGGGTATCCCTATGGAATCGGCGACAAGATTGCGAAAGCCATGCCTCCACTCATTATGGGCAGGGATACCCCATTGAGGGCCTGCCTCGACCGGGTTGAAGGATATGAGGATGGTTTCAATATGGCCTCGGACCTCAGGGAGATGTGTGAGTCCGATTCTGACGCCAAGCGTGTGATTGAAGTTGCCCGCGGCCTCGAGGGGCTGCGCCGCCAGGACGGAATTCATGCTGCAGCGGTGGTTATTACACATGAGCCATTAACGGAATATCTGCCGATTCAGCGTAAGCCCGATCCGGGCAGTCCAGCCGACCAGGCGCCGATAGTCACGCAGTATGAGATGCACGGCGTGGAGGAGCTGGGCCTGCTTAAGATGGACTTCCTTGGCCTGAGGACCCTGTCCATTATCGAGCGGGCTCTGGATCTCATTGCTGAGACGACTGGTGCGAGGCCTGACATTGATTCGATACCTTTGGACGACGACAAGACCCTGGCAATGCTTCGCGAAGGGGATTCAATAGGGGTATTTCAGCTTGAGGGTCGTCCAATGAGGGCTTTGATGCGTTCACTTGCGCCTACAAGTTTCGATGACATAGCGGCGTTGGTCGCGCTTTACAGGCCTGGGCCCATGGCCGCGAACATGCACAATGACTATGCGGACCGGAAGAACGCACGAAAGTCCATTGATTATATCCACGAAGATCTAAAGGAGATTCTTGCTGACACCTACGGATTGATGATATATCAGGAGTCAGTGATGAGGGTTGCTCAGAAGTTTGCCGGGTACACCCTCGCCGAGGCTGACAATCTCCGCAAGGCCTGCGGCAAGAAGATTCGCTCGATGATCCAGGCTGAAAGAGAGAAGTTTGTCGAGGGTTGCCAGCGATCGGGTTATGGAGAAGCGATAGGAACAGCGCTATTCGACATAATTGAACCATTTGCGGATTACGCGTTCAATAAGAGCCACTCCTATGGCTACGGTCTCATTGCATATCAAACGGCTTGGTTAAAGGCAAACTTTGCGGTACAGTTTCTGGCTGCGATCCTTACTTCTGTCAAAGATGACAAAGAGAAGACTGCGGTCTACCTTTCCGATGCCCGTGATCACCAGATTCAGGTGATGGTGCCAGATGTCAATGTCTCACGATCGGATTTCACAGCAATTCCTTCATCGGAAGGCAACGGGTCAATTCGATTTGGTCTTGCGGCGGTACGCAACGTGGGTGAGTCCGTAGTCGAGCTGATCGTGTCGGAGCGGGAGAAGAATGGCCCATTTCAGTCTTTTGTGGATTACTGTATGAGGGTTGATCCAGTGGCCTTGAATAAGCGAAGCGTGGAGGCGCTCATCCGGTCTGGAGCGTTTGATTCGCTGGGCCATCCCCGGAAGGGCTTGCTTGCGATATACGAAACCACAATCGACCGGGGGCTGACAAAACGCAAGGAGATCGAGGCCGGAATCATGAGCCTTTTCGACTCGCCGTTTGATGAGCCGGATTCCTCTCCCAACATTGAAGTGACCATCCCTGATGTCGAGTTTGAAAAGTCGGAGCTACTTGCATCAGAGAAGGAGATGCTGGGTCTATATGTATCTGATCATCCCCTGCTCGGTCTAGAGAAGGCACTCTCCAGGTTTGCGGACTTTTCCATCTCCGAAGCGCTGGAACTTCCAACCACTCAACGGGGCGACGAAATGATAACTGTTGGCGGGGTAGCGACGACCGTGAGTAGGCGATACACCAAACGTGGTGACCTGATGGGTAACTTTGTACTTGAAGATCTAACCTCCTCGATCGAGGTCTTCCTTTTTCCGCGCCAGATGGCTGAGTTCGGTGCGATGCTCGAGGAGGATGCCATCTTCGTAGTGAAAGGAAGGGTGGACACACGGGATGATCAGGCGAAAATTGTTGCGCACTCGCTTTCGCGGCCAAATCTGACCTCAGGTTCAAATCAGCCCTTGGGGATTCGAATTGGATTGACCCAGCTTACCCAGAGCAACCTTGCCAGATTGAAAAGCCTGCTTAGTGACCACCAGGGGAATGTCCCGGTTCGTCTGCATATAGGGGATGATGTCTACCAACTGCCCATTGAATATAGGGTAAATGACAGGGGTGGGCTAATTGGCGAACTGCGGGTCTTATTCGGAGCCAACGCGATCTTCGATGCAAGCGGAATGGCCAGTCTGAGTGCATAGCTGGGTTTCCATGGTTCTGAAACTTCATCTGAACGACTAGAATGATCGAAGGTAGATCTTCAGGAGATTCTGTATTACCATGCCGATTGATGTTTCGACCAAAGACTGTACCGCACTAGGTGATGCCGAATTGGCTGCGATGGCAGACTTGGCAGAAAAGGGCGGATCTGGGTTCGATCTAGGGTTTTTATCTAAACAGCAAGAAGACTGGGTGCTTGTCACTGATGCCCATATTGGTGACGAACTGGTTGGTTTTGCGTTCTACACGCTGGAGAGGATTGGCGGGACTCCAGCAATCGTGATGGGGATCCTGACCATTAGAGATGGTGAGGATGGCTCTGAGATCTTGAAGTCCATGCTCCAGGATCAGTACCGGAAAGCCGTTCTTGCGTTTCCCGACGAGGATGTTCTTATAGGATGCAGGCTCATTTCAGCACATGGGTATGCGCTTTTGGACACCCTCATTGATGTCGTACCACGTCCCGGGTATAAGCCGACTGGTGAGGAGCGTGCCTGGGCGCGGCGTTTGGCAAAGAGGTTTGGTGGCGAACACAGGCTCGATGATAGAACTTTTGTTTTGGCGGGCACCGGAATGGTTGACGGGTATATCGATTTCACTGATCGTAGCCTTAATGGCAAGTTCGACGAGTTCAGCAAATTTTTCGAGCCACTTGATGCAACCCGTTTCGACTGCGTGTGCGCGTTCGGCTGGGTGATGGCCGAAGACCTGGCTCTAGTCGCAAGAGTTGAAGAAGACTAGGTGCCAGACGAGTTCCGTCTTTAATCGGACTTGGAGCTTCTTCCGTTTGATAATTTCGATTGGGTATCACTTCCGTTTAACGTCTGTCTTTGGCCGCGGATCCCGCGTGTACTGAGAGGGATCTTGACGCCCAAATGTTTGGAGAAATGTGGCCATGATCCCGCCATTATCTCAACGGATATCCTGGTTGGGTCCCACATCAACGGCTCGCGGGGGAAATTGTTGGCTTCAGTCCTTGTAAGAATACTACATGGGGTATAACCTCCAATTTGGAATAACTCAATTATGGGGGGTCATTAATGAATAACTTCCTTTCACCGCCGGAAATTGCCGCAGCGACGGTTGAAGCAGGCGTGGCAAAGACGAAGTTGAGCATCGGTAAGTTGCTCGTTTTGGGATTCTTGGCCGGTGCGTTCATCGCTTTGGGAGGCCTTGTCGATATCCGTGTAACGGCTGGGATTCCGGCAACGTTTGGAACGTTAAAGCTTTTTATCGGCGCAGCTGTTTTTCCCGTAGGACTCATTCTTTGTGTCATCGCTGGTGCGGAACTGTTGACGGGAAACATGATGAGCCTTCCATTGGCTCTTCACAGCGGCAAGATTTCCGGAATCAAGCTAATCTACAACTGGTTCTGGGTTGCCATTGGCAACTTCATAGGGTCACTGTTTGTCGCGTATGTGTTCGGTTACATGGCGAAATTGCTTACCGCGGCTCCTTGGAGTACGGCGACAATTGCATTGGCTACCGACAAGGTTCATCTCTCCTATCTGGCGACAATTGCGTCTGGAATTGGATGTAACTGGCTGGTTGGATTAGCAGTCTGGATGGCAATTGGTGCCAAGGATATAATCGGCAAGATTTTCGCGATTTGGTTTCCGATAATGACTTTCGTTGCAGTTGGTTTCCAGCACGTTGTCGCAAACATGTTTTTCATTCCTGCAGCGATTTTCGTCCATGGCAATATCAGCTGGGGCAGTGCTTTTAGCGAGTTGAGCGCTGCTTTCATTGGAAATGCAATTGGAGGTTGGATCTTTGTAGCAGCTGTTTACTGGTTCAGCTATATGCGTAATGAAAAGTCCGAGGCAGCGGCGTAGAGGCACCTGATTTCTAGTTTCGAGTTGTGAAAGTCCCCGCCTGCGGATCCAAAGGCGGGGACTTGTCTTGTTCTTCGGTAATACTCTTGCTTGATCGCAGACAGCAATGCGGTGAGCTGCACCAATTCCTGGCTCTCATGATCACTTTCGATTGATCCGCTGTGGGATCCTGATTTAATTCGCCTGGTCTTGCGGGCGCCCGCTTCTTGTTTTAAGATTTTGGCGCAAGGGCCTACTGAACTTGGTCACTTCTTGAAGGTTCGAACAGAACCAAAGGCGCTGTTGCGCGAATGAAACCATGATGGCGGTGCCTAACGATAGGCTGACTCAGCTGGTTGTTTCGGATTTCGTTGTGTATCGCCGGTGGTGCTCAGTGATAATATCACGTTGTGGCTTGCTGAATCAGGGGGAGCAAGTGGATGGGTGAATCGGAGAGTTCGGGTTGGCGTCGGCGGAGTGAGTTTGTTGTAGTCATATTGCTCGTTGCTTTGGTGGGTGGTTTCGTAGGGGGAGTGATCGCCTATGCGCTATATCCGCCTGGGAATGCCGGTGGCGCTGCAACTGCCGCTACTGGGGGGAATACCCCATGCTCGGTGACCGCTGTTGCCACTAAAGATTTGCCATCTGTCGTCACCGTTAGTGCAACTGGAACCTCTTCTGTTAGTGGTGAGGTGGTTGGTGACACTGGATCAGGTGAAGTCATACGCTCAGACGGGTATATAGTCACCAACAACCACGTTGTTTCGATCGCAGCGGAAGGTGGTTCGGTGCAGGTTCGTTTCAACGACGGCGCTGTCGCACCGGCTATGATTGTCGGTCGTGATCCGCTGACCGACCTGGCGGTGTTGAAGGTGAGCGTGGCACGACCCTTGTCGAATATTGCTTTGGGATCTTCTGGGCAAGTTGAGATCGGTGAACCTGTTGTTGTGCTCGGATCTCCGCTGGGCCTTTCAAGCACCGTGACAAGTGGAATAATAAGTGCTCTCGACCGTACGATTAGTGTTCCAGGGGAAAAAGGGCAGTCTGCGGTACTCCTCAACGCACTACAAACGGATGCTGCAATAAATCCCGGCAACAGCGGAGGTGCACTTGTTGATTGCAGCGGCAGCCTCATTGGCATACCATCTGCAGGTGCAACCGTTCCAAATGAATCCGGCCAGACCAGCGGTGGAAGTATCGGTCTGGGATTTGCTATACCAGTTGATGTCATGGTACCGATTGTGAATCAGATCATCGAGACAGGCAAGGTAACTCATGCTGATCTGGGGTTGACCGCTGAGCCGGTTCCGTCTGATTCCTCCGTTGAGGCGGGAACATCTACAGGAATACTGGTTACCGCCGTGGACCCGAATGGGCCTGCAAGTCGCGCCGGAATTTCAGCGGGAGATATTATGACGATGCTTTCAGGAAAGCCAGCTATCTCCACGGACCAATTGGTGGCGATTGCTCTCACCCATGCGCCTGGCACCAGTGTGAGTGTGACATATTTGCGACATGGCCGAAAGTTTTCCACAGTAATTGTTCTTGGTGCTCAACCATAGGAGTCAGCCCCACATTCGGGCATGTTGTTTTATGGGCCAACCCAAAGTACTCTGACCCTAACAGTCCACAGATGAGTCTGTGGAGTCAAGGCAAGTGGCGCCACCGCCATGGGCCAAACTTAGAAATTGGGACACTCCCATTAGCCTCCGCCAGAGACTGTAGCCCTGTCACAGCTCTAGCTCCCCCTTGAACAGCCACTGCTGCGATGCCTGTTTTGTCTACAAGCTGGGTCTCCCAGAAAACCCATTAAAGCTAAGACACTCTATAAGGATCAGTACCGCTACAGAAACGCGTGAGCTGGCTAAAACATGTAGAAGCCTTACCTGATCCGTTACAGGTCTTTTTCATTTTAAATGCACTACTCAAAGAGTTAAACCGGATATTTGAAACCAGGGGAACAACCCGGAGCACTACGCTTGTCCTCCCACTCGACGAAAGACCGGACGGAATGAGGGCTTCTGCCTCAGCAAAAAGACTTGACCATAATTGAGGAAAATCCAAGTCCCACCAAGCCGGATGGCTACGGTTCTGTTTAATTTACGACTGGACATTGACAGAAGTTTTGATCTCAGCCAGAGGTGCCCACCGCCACTCGACCATGTGGCACACGAGCTTCACACAGCCACTGTTCCCACCAATAAGAACCCTTAGGAGAGCCAATAGGCCCCGAGTTGGGGGGGCAGAAAAGATCACTACCACTCTGGTGCGGGACTATGAACTGGTCGCAGGGGGAGACTTCGAAGGTCCTGAACACAGACCGTTCAGCCAAAGGCGTAGTGGACAGTCCGTGCCAATGCGAAGCAGAGAAACTGGGATTCAATCGGACTATATTCACTAAATTCTGGCCACTGTTCGGTCACAGCGGATCGACACGGTCGCATACACGGGTTTGGCCATGACCGTTGAATAGGCGTAATGGGTGAATGGCCATCACTCGTGTCTGCCAGCCAGAAATCTAATTGGCGGACTGACCGCATAATGTCGATGGTCCAGGGGCCGGAATGGTTCTGACCGATTACCGCGAAGTCGAAAATTGTTTTTGAGCAACCCTGGACCCAAGTACTACGGATAGCCGCCTTGAATCCCGGGTAGCCCTGCTTGCCAAAGGCGGTAATTCCGGTAGCGTATGTCAGTGAGAATCAGGTATACATGTCAAAAAGTATGTATACTTTACATACTTCTACGGAGTTGGGATGTTCTATGGGAAGCAACAAAATCGCTCAATACAGGCTGAGGAGAGGGATTTCACTTTCGCAGCTTGCGGAGGTGGTCGGAGTTTCCCGACAGTCGCTTTACGCGATTGAGGCGGGTGAGCAGGTTCCAAAGGTGTATCTCGCCATCTCTATTGCCAAAGCACTTGGAATCGAGGTGACAGAACTTTTTCCTGGTGAACCAAGTGCGGCATATCGTGTGGATGTTCAAAATCATGTACCGGGAGTATTTAGGGCATGTTTAGCCGAGATCAAAGGGGAGACTGTCATCAGGCAGTCGTTGTCGGCTGGTTTTGGCTCGGCTGTCGTTCCAGCCGACGCCATAGTTCGGTGGGATGGCTCCAATTTTGATGTTGAGTGCGAGCTTGGCAGGTCGGGACTTTTTATGGACGGATGTGATCCAGCCCTGGGGATCATATCTACTCGTAGCGCAGAGAGTTCAAACGGTTTCAGGGTCCGGTGGTTTTATGGTTCTAACAAGGATTCGATGGAGAAGCTGACAAGCCGCTTGACTCACTGTGCATTGGTCCATGGCGAGGCGGATGAAATTATAGATGGAATAGGCGAATCCGATGTCATTGTCGTGCCTTTCGGACAGTGGGAACTCGCTCTTTGTTATTCTCCCGGTAATCCGAAAATGATCTTGTCGTTGGCGGACGTGGTCAGGGAGGACGTCAAGTTTGCCTGGCGGGAGGAAGGTTCAGGAGTCAGGCATTTTCTGGATCGCGCTCTTGCACAATTGAGCTCTGACAAAGCTGGGCTTGTCGCCCCCAAAACCTTTCACGATCACTATCAGGTGGCCGCGGCTGTCGGGCTTGGACTGTGTGACGCGGGTGTAGTACCCGTTTCGATTGCGCAAAGTCAGGGACTTGGACATATCCCTGTTGGCGCTCATCAGTCGTCACTGGTGTTTTCAAAGGATGGTTACGACCTTGCCGTTGCCGGTGGACTGTTCGATCTTATAGCTTCAGCAACGTTTGCCAGGGAGGTGGCCGCACTGGGGGGCTACCTCTTAGTGAGTTGATCGTTGTCGATTGAGATTGGAGAAGAGTTGTCTACTGTTGGTGCTTGGGCTTTTACCAGGCAGAATTTTAAGGTAGTGGTTTCTGGATTCATCATCGCTGGAGTCTGCGCTGGATGCGGATCATCTGGGTCTACTTCAGCGGTTTCCGCCGCCTCTGGTGCTCCCGTGGATGGCACAGTGACCTTGTCGTACGCAGCCTCGCTGGTCGGGGCCATGACAAACGTGATCGCCCCGGCTTTTCTAAAGAGTTCGGGATACAGGATCAGTGGTTATCCAGGGGGTTCCGTTGCCTTGGCGAACCAGATCAAGGAAAAGCTTCGCCAGGCCGATCTTTTTCTTTCGGCAGTTCCTTCGGTAAACAGTTCTTTGTCTGGCGCCGCCAATGGAAACTATGTCTCTTGGTATTCGGATCTGGCGTCGTCGCCTCTTGTCATTGGATACAATCCAAACTCAAGGTTTGCGTCACAGTTGAACAGCGGAAACTGGTACAAGGTTATGCAGGAGCCGGGTTTTCTGCTAGGCCGGACGGATCCAAAGCTGGACCCCAAAGGGGTTCTTACCGATACGCTCGTAAATGATGAAGGAGCCAAAGTTGGTGATCCCTCATTGTTCAAGCAGATCCTGGGTTCGGTAGAGAACACTTCACAGATATTTCCCGAAGAAACTCTTGTCGGTAGGCTTGAGTCGGGTCAGCTTGATGCAGGCTTCTTTTATGAGAATGAGGCCAAGCTGGCAAAGATACCTTTTATCCAGACTGGAATTCCCGTTGGGGCGGCATTTACGATTTCAATACTCAATAATGCCAAGAACGTAAGGGGAGCGGTGTCCTTTGTCAATTTTCTATATTCGTCGCATGGCCAGCAGTTGATGAAATCGGTGGGCCTGATGCCGGAAAAGCCAAGCGTGCACGGGACTGGGGTTCCGGCAGGTGTGAAGTTCTAACCACTGCGCCAATTTCCAGGGGGGTTCTCTCAGATTGAGTTCAGATAGGGCGAATATGCCGACCAGATCTGCTGCCGCGGCGCTGACAGGGAGTTCCAGCACATCGCGACACCGACAATGCGCGGACAGGGAAGAATTGCAGCCGACCTATGCCCCGTAAAAGCGTCTTGCGAAGAAGCGGTCCGGGCTTTTTTGGGAGCTGGCTGGTGGTCTACCTGGCCATTCCATTTGTAGGCCTGGCAGTCTATGTAGTTTACCATGGCGTCGGTAGCACGCCGGGAGTCCTATCCGCCGCATACATTTCAGCAGCTACCGCAACTATAACCACAGTTGTCCTTGTTGTTTTCGGGATTCCTTTAGCAAGTTATCTCGCGCACAATGACTCCCGAGTCTCAAGAACTGCAAGGTTGCTGATTCGGCTTCCGTTGGGAATTCCTCCTTTGGTCTCGGGGATTATGTTGCTGATCGCATTTGGTCCATACTCGACTATTGGCAGACTGTTTGGAGGTAGATTGGTCAGCTCGATGGCTGCAATCGTGCTGGCACAGCTGTTCGTGGAGATGCCATTCGTGATAGAAGGCACCCGATCGGCATTTTCCGCGCTACCTTCAGAAGTCTTTGAGGTCTCTTTTTTATTGGAAATACCGAATTGGCGCAGGATCGTCGGGGTTGAGTTGCCCCTTTCAATCAAGACTGTCAGAACTGCGGTAATGATGGGTTGGCTGCGGGCTTTCGGCGAGTTCGGCGCAACCGTCCTGGTGGCATATCACCCGACTTCACTTCCGGTACTCATCTTTAGTCAATTTTCGGGAACTGGACTCAGCTCTGCGGTCCTTCCAGTCGCGACCGTTCTGATTGTTTCCACCGCTGCCGTCGCAGTCATTGGCAGGTTGGTCACTCCATCGAAGCTGATTCTGGGAATCAGCGATCGGAGAGGGGAAGCAAATGAGGACGCCACTGTTGCAAGGACCATCCCGGCCAGGAGGGGTGATGAGGTAATTGAATTCGAAGTCAGTGGTCGCATTGGTGAGTTCGACCTCGCTGTACAGGTGTTGTCCACTGGTCGCTCGTTGTCTATCACTGGTCCTTCCGGGGCTGGAAAGTCAATGACACTGCGCAGCCTTGCTGGACTTCTGCCGACCTTTTTGAAGCGCCTAGAACTGGGAGGCGTGGAGCGTCCGAAGATCGCCTTGGTACCTCAGGGTCAGGGGCTTTTTGACCATCTCGATGTCTATGCTCAGATGGCCACGTCGGCTCGCTGGGCGGGTGGAATCAGGGATCGCCGTGATATAGAGAGGCGCGTGCTGGCGGTAGCTGATCAAGTTGGGATTATGGCGCTACTCAGTAGGAGCGTCTCCACGCTTTCAGGCGGACAACGCCAGAGAGTCGCTCTTGCGCGGGCACTCGTGTCGAGTCCGGATCTGCTCATTCTGGATGAGCCCTTTAGCGCGCTGGACCGCTTTGAACGGGATCGTCAAATCCGTTTCATCCGCGGTTTGGTGATGGAGCTGAACCTCTATCTCGTTGTAGTCACCCACGATATCACCGAGGCGGCCTATCTGTCGGAGTCGCTGGCCATTATAGACAAGGGGAGAGTCATGGCGCGGGGAAGCGTCGGAGATCTACTGAAGGATCCGGGCACTGTCGAGGTCGCCCAAATTCTTGGCTATGAGAATATTCTCCCACTGGTGCAACGGACTTCGGGCGGATTTGAACTCGGGGATGCCGCAAACCACGAGTCGGATAGTGGAGCATCGATTGTGTTCAAGAGTTCCGGGCACAGGATTGTCGCCTGGGAGGTGAGGTCTGAAGGTGTTGAACTGGGCGTAGATTTTGATATAAGTGATGGTCATGTCACCATGAAAGCGGTTTGTTTGATATTGGACACTATAGATTTTGGGACCTACACTACAGCTGTCTTTGGTTCAAAAAGGGAGTTGAACATAGAGCTAGACTTAGGTGAGACTTATCCAGAACTGGCCGTAGGCGCTGTGGTGGAGATGAGCGTGGAACTTGATCCTAGGACTACGTCGGTGCTTTCTAAATTTGGTGATGTGGCGTAGGGATGGCTGCACTTTGGATAACAGGAGCTATTTCACGTTTTTCCGGGCGATGGCCTCGGCCGCCACTTGTGCGGCGAGTTGGCCTGTATTTTCCCCAGATGAGACGGTCCGTGCCGACACGGATCGACCGAGCCTACTGAATCTGCCAAGTGATATATCATTTTGAGGCCAAAGGTGAAATGATAGGTCTATGGACAAAGCATGGATGGGTACTCGTGCATCCGATGAAGATCGCGCCGATGTCACGAATCTACTGCGGGAGGCTGCCGCGGAGGGACGCCTCACCATGGAGGAGCTTTCCGAACGGGTAAGTGAAGTGTTTGTATCAAAGACTTATGGCGATCTGCGGAGATGTTTGCGGGAGTTGCCATGCATTGATACTTACAAGCCCTGGCAAAAGGTGCGTCGTAGCGAGGTGCAAGTTGTTTCGGCAAGCGTTGGAAGACACCGGAGTGGACTGGGACTGATGATTCCGGTGGTAGTTGGCATCACGGGTCTGATTTTATTGGGCGCGTTATCCGGCTTGATGACTTCTTTGATTCTGCTGCCGGTGAGGATGTTTCTCGACGTTGTGCTAATTGTCATTCTCTTTCGCGTAGCCCGCTTCTTTTTGCGCCTGACTCGTTGAACCTGGTCAAAATTCCATTGGGTGTATTGGCGCTATAGTTCTGCGTAAAGTCGCAACTGCCAACATATCCAAGGGCCTTGGAAATTCCGATTTCACCAGATGTCTAAAAAAATCCATTTTATGGAATGTTTTGCAAATCGGTTGCGTTATTATTATGCAAATAGATTGCAAAATAGGTGAACATTATGGCAAGACCGGCTAAAACCAAAGAGAAGTTGATCGACCTGATCGATGACCTTGATTATCACGAGTGGACAATTGACCAGCTTCATTGTGAACTGAGTGGGAGAGGTTGGGATGTCACTTATTCGTCGGTGTTTCGCGCTCTGAACCAACTTGCGGAGGACGGATTTTTAAGGAAGCTTGCATCGGAATCGGACAAAGTTGTTTTTGAGAAAAATGACGGCCACCATGAGCATCTGAAGTGTGAGGTGTGTGGACAGTTCGTGTCACTCGACTGTGTGCTTGGAGACGAGTTGAAAAAGGCGATCCAGTCTGTGACTGGGTTCCTTGTCAAGAGCCACTTCTTCTCAGGATCAGGCGTATGTCAGCGTTGTAGCACCCTGGAGGAGGGGTGATGTTTCCGACTCATACCGTTGTCTGGGAACTCGCGCTGCTGATCGCATTTGGGCTGGGGCTGCTGCACGGAATAACCCCGGACGAACACACTTGGCCTATTACGTTTTCGTATTCCATAGGTTCATACTCCTCAAAGGGTGGCCGAAAGGCTGGATTCAGATTCTCGTTGACGTTCATACTTCAAAGGGCCATCGGATCCGAGATTGCGTATTTTGCCATCAACGCTATTCTGGCGGATGCCAGGCAAGGGTTCACCCTCTATGCGGCGATAGGGTTGGTCATGATTGTTTCCGCCCTTTACATGAAAAGAAAGGTTGCGAAGGGTAGCTATTCCAGTATCGAAAAGCATTCGCGTGCGGTAACCGTGATGCCAATGATCCACGGATTCATTGCAGGTTGGGGTATTGGCGCGTTCGCCATCATCCTGTACGGAGTCCTGTCGCCTTCAATGCCCAACGGCTACGTTGCATGGGTTCCCGGAGCCCTGTTCGGCCTTGGGACAATGGTGACCCAGATGCTCATTGGGAGCATCTTTGGAGCGTTCATTGAAAGAATTCACGTTAGCGAACGCGACAAGGCGAAATTTGCCATCAAGGTCAGCTCCACGACTCTTCTGGCTTCTGGTTTGGCCTTCACAATAGTTGGGATAATTGGATTTATCTTTCCAGTTTGGCTTTCAAGCCTTGGTATCGCAACTGCGATACACATTCCAAACCTTTCCAAGATTGACGTGGGCTTTTTCCTTGCCGTACCTGTGGTGTTCATTTCGGCTGGATTGGCCATGTACTTTGGATTGAAGGATCTCAAGAAGCCGCAGGGGGAGATGCCTCTAAGCCATGTTTCCACTCACCCCTGATACATCTGGCCCTACCTGTCAGGTTCGTCTCCAAAGTCGCTGATAAGCGGCTTCGGGTCCTGGTCACCACCACTTCTCTCGAGAGAGGCCGATTCAAGTTGCATGGCTCTAAGTGCCTTGGCGGTCTTTCTGGAGATTTTTTCGGGCAGGAGACCCACGGCCATCTTTCGGCAGTAGCCGGCTCTTGGTTTGGCAAGACCCACCACAACGTACTTTGGCCGGAAGCCTATAACCGAGGCGATTTCCTTGTCACTGTTAAGTGACCGCTCAGTCTTCTGGAAGATCTGCGATTCAGCCTCATTGCCGATAGGGACCGAGGCGATGATTTGGCCCCACGGGAAGCTGACGGTGATCTCCCCATAGCTGTTCCTGCGTATCGCCTGGCGTTTTTTTAGTTCGATGATCGTGACTGAAGGCGATCGCCCGCTGAGTTGACTGTACGAGATCGAGGGGCCGTTGAATCCAAGAATGGGAATCGAGCTTGGACTCGAGCACTCTTTTCCTAGCTGTGATATTGTCCGCTTTTTGTGTATCTGACCCAACGGAGTGATTTCAGTCACTTCAATCAGCTCAGGTCTACTGGGGTCGCTTGGACCGGGTTCTCTGCTGAGACGGACTTCCCAAAGCGCAAAGGGATTGAAAGTCAAATGGGAAAACTCCTGTGACTCAATTTCAAAGCGGACAAAGGCTCTGCTCTGTTGGTCTACCCCAAATATTTCATTGGCGTAATATGCAAGAACGATGATTTCTAGAGAGGTGTTTTCTCCGAAGCTTGGCCTAATCGCACTCATTGACGGTACTTCCTGTAGGTAGTACCGGGGAATTCAGTATTTTGCAGACGGTTCATGCCGCAGCTCCCTGAAGGGGCCGCTGACTTTCGTGAATAGTCCCTTCAGCCGCCGTGAGGGCCATCGATGCCTCCATGCCCTTGTGATTTTTCTCTCTGGCGCCAGGAAACTTAGCGGTCATCAATACCTCGTTTTCACCGGCACCCTTGCCGGAACTGAATTCCACGGGTACCCAATGGGTGTTGAGACCTTTTCCTGTGGCGCATAGCTGATAGTAGTGCTGGTGGCAACTCATGGCGTTTCCTTAATTCTGACTCAACCAGTTGTCGCAGCTTTCGCTCATGGTCCTCTACCCGGGAAGACTCCCGTGGTTGCGGCCAGGAGTTTGCCATTCTCACTGGAGATCCATCCAAAAAATGTCTAGATCAGAGAATTTAGCGCATCTGCGAGGTCGGATGGTTGCGAGATTGGCTGAAGGCAGCTAAAAGTGCGGCAAACATAGGCAAAGCCTTCTTGGCGGCCGGTCCAGAGCGGGGAATTGAACGCTTCTCCGAAGGCTACAACCGCGTCTGGGAACCATCTGCCCTTCAGCTGTTCAATAAATAGGGGTAGATTTCCTGGGATGACGATCTCTTGAGAGTCGTTGTTCAGCAAGGACATGGCTTGAACAAGGACGGAGAATGCTCCAGGGTGGTGGGCGACTCCTTCTGCCAAAAGCTGGATAACACCCGCGGCCGATGTCTTGAATTCTTGAGCATCGGTCAGCTTTGATAGTCTGGCAAGACTTCGAGCCGCAGTCGAATTCGCGGAAGGTGCAGCACCGTCAAAGAGGTCTTTTGTTCTAGCTATCAACTGTTCCTGGTCGCTTCCGACGGTGAAGAATCCTCCGCGATCCTTGTCTTCGAAGAGGTCTATCAAGTGCCGGGCGCAGGTTTCGGCCTTTGAAAGATATTTTGATTTACCAGTTGCCTCATATATCCTGGTATAGGCGTCCACCATTTGGGCGTAATCTGAGGCGAATGCCGGTTGGGAAACCTTGCCCTGATGCCAAATTCGCTGCCATCTTCCGTCATGACGAAGATTGCGTTCCAAAAACTCCATCAACGACTCGCTCTTGGCTATCCAGTCTTCCCTGTCAAGCATGAATCCAATCTGGGCAAGAGTAGCTACGAACATGGCGTTCCACTCCAGAATGACCTTGTCGTCAAGACCAGGTGGAATCCGTTGGCTTCGGTAGTCGAATACCTTTTGCCTGGCTGCCTCCAGTTCGGAAGAGCGGAGAAGATCGCCTCTGGCTGGTAGGAACAAGACGTTGGATCCCTCGAAATTACCTTTCTCAGTAGCGCCGAAGTGGTCGATAAATTGTTGTGCATCTTTTCCAAGAATGGATCGAAGCTCGCCAACGCTGAAGAGGTAGTACTTCCCCTCCACGCCTTCGGAGTCGGCGTCCTGACTAGAATAAAGTCCGCTGTCAAGTTGGTGCAGCTCACGTAATACATAGTCGACTGTCTCGGTGACCACCTGTTTCCAGTTGGGATTTCCTGTGATTGACCACCCAACTGCGTAAATCTTTGCAAGCTGAGCCTGGTCGTTAAGCATCTTTTCAAAGTGGGGCACCAGCCAGGTTTCGTCCACTGAATAGCGGGCAAATCCTCCGCCGATATGGTCATAGATTCCGCCTGAGCACATTGCGTCGAGCGTTGTCGTTGCCGCTTCCAATGCCTGAGGAGAGCCCGATCTCCGGTGATAGTTAAACAGGACCTCGATAAGCGTTGATTGCGGAAATTTGGGTGCCGAGCCGAATCCACCCCATTCAGGGTCGTAGCTCTCCAAGACTCTGACCGCCGCAGCTTCGATGAAATCCGAGCTCCGGGCCATGTCGATGCCAAAGTTGGTTTTGTCGACCCTGGTTCTCATCGCGATGGCTCTGATGACCTGATCAGCCTGTTCCTCAACCTCGCCGCGCCGATTGTTCCAGGCATCGATGAGTGCATTGAGCACTGAAGTGAAACTGGCTATGCCACCGGTCTGACGCGGTGGAAAATAGGTCCCGGCGTAGAAAGGCCTGCCATCTGGAGTTAGAAACACGCTCATTGGCCAACCGCCGGATCCAGTCATTGCCTGGACCGCTTCCATGTAGAGTGCATCGATGTCTGGACGTTCCTCGCGGTCAACCTTGATGCAGACGAAGTGTTTGTTTAGATATTCCGCTGTTGAGTGGTCTTCGAAGGACTCGTGAGCCATGACGTGACACCAATGGCAGGAGGCATACCCGACGGAGAGAAAGATTGGAATGTCATTGGAGCGAGCCAGTTGGAGGGCTTCATCGCACCATGGCCACCAATCAACCGGATTATCCTTGTGCTGCGCCAGATAAGGACTTGACTGACTCGCTAGATGATTCACGAATAACCCCGATTCCACGCAAATGGTTCATAATGAGCCTAAAGTCTCACTATGGATGTCAGTCTCAATAACAAGGTTGCGGTCATCACTGGAGGGTCCAGAGGCATTGGGGAGGCAATAGCCGAGATCTTCGCCCAGTCGGGTGCCACGGTGGTTCTGGTTTCGCGGAAGCCGGAGAACCTTGTGGCAACGTCGCAGAGAATCAATGAAATGGTTGGCGGCGAGCGAGTCGGATGGGTTGCCGCAAATGTTTCGGATCCAGTGGGTTTGGAGCAGGTAATTTCGTACTGCAAGAGCAAGTATGGCTTTGCGCATATCCTGGTCAACGGAGCCGCGGCAAATCCCTACTATGGGTCCACTGTTGACATCGAACGATCTGCGGTCAGAAAGATTCTTGAAGTCAATCTCGAAGCGGTTCAAATGTGGACGTCAGAATTTTGGTCGGCATTCTGGAAAGACTCAACTGAACATGCCAGCTGCATCAATATCGCGTCAATAGGAGGAATGATTATTGAGCAGGGAATTGGTTTCTACAACGTGTCCAAGGCCGGCCTGATCCATCTCACTCGCCAGCTGGCAAACGAACTGGCGCCCAGAGTCAGGGTCAACTCGATCTCCCCCGGCCTCGTCAGGACTGAGTTTGCCCGGACGCTGTGGGAGAACTGGGGAGATCGGCTTGCAAACAGCCTTCCCCTGGGACGTATAGGTGAACCCAGCGACATTTCAGGCGTGGCGCTTTTTCTCGCCTGCGACCTTTCCGGCTGGATGACTGGCGCCAATATCGTCGTGGACGGAGGGGCCTTGGTCCGGAGCACCTCGTTTAGCTGAGCATCTTCTTCAGGATGTTCTTTTGTATCTTTCCCAGGTTGGTCATGGGCATATCGTTCACAATCTCTAGCCTGGTAGGAGCGCAATAGGGTGGCAGTTCTGATTTCACGAATTCTCTGAGTTCCGCAAGAGTCGGCGGATCAAATTCTGGACTGGGGACCACCACGGCAGTCACTGCCTCACCCCATCTCGAGTCAGACAAAGCAATGACGGCGATCTGGTGAACTTTAGGGTGCGATTCCAGGAGCGATTCGATAATTCCTGGAAAAACTTTCTCTCCGCCAGAGTTTATTATTTCGTCAACCCTGCCAAACACCTCCAGTTTGTTGCTGGTGAAACTTCCCGAGTCTCTGGTGTGTAACCAGCCCAAATCGTCCTGGATCGCGCTGCCGTCTCTGTAGGAGGTCGCAATCATTGGACCCTTCAGCAGGATTTCGCTCTGGGAAGAAATCATTATTTCGAGTCCAGGAAGCGGTACGCTGTCATAGACCACACCGGATCCAGTTTCAGTCAGCCCGTAAGTGACCATGGTGTTGGTGGGAAGTTGCCGGGGCGGTTTCGATCCTCCGAGAACTATTTTGCGAAAGATTTTCGGGTCGATCAGCGTCAGTGCGGCGGGCACAAGTGAGGTGAGCGTGGCACCAAGCCGAGCTGCCTCATCGACGTCGCGTGCGTCAAATCCGTTTTGCACCTCAACAGGGTTGCCGAGGAGCACTGATCTGATGATGACCGACAACCCTCCGATATGTGCAATGGGCAGACAGCAGAGCCATTTGTCCGATGCCATTACCCCGATTCGTGCGGCGGTGGCATCGGCTGAAGCAACCAGCTGGTCCATGGTGTACATCACGATTTTTGGCGATCCGGTTGTGCCCGAGGTAGCCATGGCCAAGCGCTGATCAGCTTCAATAGGAACGGCTCCGTCGAGTTTTGTGGTTCCTCCCGTTGAATCGATCAACCTTGATGGCTTGAGAAGGTCGATCAGTGCTTTCTTGACTTTGGCCGGCAGTCGTTGGTCGATTGGGAAAAACGCATCGCCGTCTTCCCAGATGGAATTGATGATGTCGACCAAATGATTTGTGGCGGGAATGTCAAGCGCGACTAGCTCTCTCACAAACGTTAGGCTAGCCAGAGGCACGGTTATTCTTGCCGGAAACGGCGCATCGAAGTCTAGATTTAGATAATTCTCGAATTTGAAAAGTTATGGGGTTGTTTCTGCTGAGCTGCAGAAATCAATCGAAGTGAGGAAAAAGAACGAATGGCAAAGACAGTTTGGGAATCACGGGGAACATATGAGGATATCAAGTATGAGACTAGTGGTGGAATTGCGAAGGTTACCATAAATCGTCCCGAAGTCAGAAACGCATTTCGACCTCAGACGTTGTTTGAACTTTCAAACGCCTTTGAGGTTGCGCGGGATGACCCGTCAGTGGGCGTAGTAATTCTAACCGGGGAGGGGCCGTTGGCTTTCTGTTCCGGTGGTGATCAGAGAATACGGGGAAATGACGGTTATATCGGTGGGGACTCGCTCGGTAAAGCGGGCATTGGCCGGCTGAATGTTCTGGATCTACAGATCCAGATAAGAAGGTTGCCAAAGCCGGTGGTGGCAATGGTGGCGGGTTTTGCCATTGGTGGCGGCCACGTTCTACATCTTGTGTGTGATCTGACGATTGCCGCTGATAACGCCCGCTTTGGTCAGACCGGACCAAGAGTGGGCAGCTTCGACGGTGGATACGGGTCAGGCCTGCTTGCCAGGACGGTGGGTCTCAAAAAGGCAAAAGAGATATGGTTCCTCTGCCGTCAGTATGACGCGGAGGAAGCTCTGGATATGGGGTTGGTAAACACTGTCGTTCCACTCGACCAGTTGGAAGAGACAACTGTTGAGTGGTGTGAGCAGATGCTGAACCTGTCACCCATTGCACTTAGGATGCTGAAAGCGTCATTCAACGCCGCAGACGAAGGCCTTGCGGGGATCCAGCAACTTGCCGGCGACGCGACAATGCTCTTTTACATGACAGAGGAGGCTCAGGAGGGGCGCAATGCCTACAAGGAAAAGCGCAAGGCTGATTTTTCGCGTTTTCCACGCAGGCCGTAGCCGGCAACGATCTTATTCCTGTTGGCGAAAGGGTTTTGTTTATGTCACTAACTCTCTGGGTTGCGGGTGCACGCCCTAGGACACTTCCTGCGGCAGTGGTGCCTGTTGCCGTTGGCACTGGTGTAGCGGTCTCCGCAGGCAGCTTTAGACCATTGGAGGCGGTTCTGGCCCTTGGAGTATCGTTGTCGCTGCAGATCGCCTCGAACTACTCCAATGACTACTCCGATGGAATTCGCGGTACCGATGAGAACCGGGCGGGCCCAGTCCGTCTTGTGGCTTCGGGACTCAAGAGTGCAAAGGTTGTGAAACGGGCTGCCTTCGGGTTTTTCTTACTCGCCGGAATACTCGGCCTTATTCTGGCCGTGATGACAACCTTTTGGCTCATTGCTGTTGGGGCGGCCGCGATCCTGGCAGGCTGGTTCTATACCGGAGGTCCAAAGCCGTACGGGTATTACGGCTACGGAGAATTGTTCGTCTTCATATTCTTTGGGCTTGTTGCCGTAGTTGGGACTGCATACGTTCAAATTGGACATGTGACTCTCGGTCAATTTCTGGTAGCTGTTCCTGTAGGTATATCCTCAGTGTGTCTTCTCGTGGTAAATAACCTCCGTGACATACCATCTGATACCAGTTCAGGGAAGAAGACGCTTGCGGTTAGAATTGGAGACAGCGGAACGAGGCTGCTCTATAGCGTCCTCGTCGTATTGATGTTCATTTTCGTGGTTCTTTCGTGGTTCTATTATCGATTCGGTCCATTCGGCTTGTTGGCGATACCATTCTCTTTTCAGCCACTAAAGGCTATTCATGGTGGAGCGAAGGGCAAGGAGCTGATTCCAGCTCTCGGTTTGACCGGCAGGATGCAACTCGCTCTTGCTGTGTTCTTTTCGGTCGCTATTGCTCTCTAGTTTGATACGCTCTTTCCCAGGCCGAGAAGAAATGTACCCGAAACGTGGCGTTACCTTTAGCCAGAACATCATATGAATCTGACTCCTCAGGAGAGCATCGCGGGCTGATTCTACTCATTGTGGCAATCGGGCTTGGACTAAGGGGTTATCAGTTGTCTTTGCCGGGACACCTGTTTGGAATAACCGAATATGACGACGGAGTCTATTTCGGCGCGGCGCTACGTCTCATTGGGGGATTTGTTCCCTATAAGGACTACGTTCTGGTGCAGCCACCGGGTATTGCAGTTCTTTTAAGTCCTATAGCGCTGCTTGCCAAGGCGATAGGAACTGCGAATGGGCTGGCAGTTGCAAGGGTTTTCACCGTGGCGGTCGCCGGGGCGAATGTGGCGTTGGTGGGATTGCTGGTCAGATCACGTGGAAAGACTGCCATCACCGTGGCCTGCGGCGTGATGGCGGTTTATCCCCAGGGGATAGCTTCATCGCAAACGGTACTCCTGGAACCGTATCTGAATTTTTTCTGTCTGCTTGCCTTGGTGTTTTGTTTCAGATCTTTTCACTTCAGAGGCTCCAGGTCTGCCATTTTTGTTGGGGGCATATTTTTCGGAGTCGCCGGTTCTGTCAAAGCCTGGGCAATTATTCCAGTGGTTGTGGTCGTCATTTTGGCCTTTGTGGAATCAAGGGCATCTGGCATTGGCAATCCCTTCACTTTGATCCTCGGAACCGGCACGGGGTTTGCGGCCTTCACGTCGCCTTTCATCGCGCTGGCCCCACGGGAATTCTTTCACCAGGTTGTTGCCGTTCAACTTTCCAGGGTTCCTGGGCAGCGGGTCGGTATCGAAACCCGGCTTAGCGACCTCACCGGCGCGGGCCCTTTGGTATGGCTGTTTGGCCATCTTAGCCTGGTTGTGGTGGTGCTTTCTTTGACGCTGGTGCTATTATTCGTTGCCGCATTGATGCGTGTGATTTGGCGCGGCACCACTCTTTCAGTTTTCGCTGTGGCAACCACAGCACTTGTCTTTTTGGCTTTGATGTGGCCAAACGACTTCTACTACCACTACGCGGCGTTCGAGGCCCCCTTCCTGGCGTTGACGCTTGCTGTGGCCGTTTCAAGTTCTGCCGGTGACCGTTGGGGCGAACTCCGTGATGGCCGGGAAAGTGTCGCTTTCCCAGTGGCGGCTGCCATGCTCTCGCTCTTTGTGGTGCTGCAGGTTGCATATGAGTCAGTAGCCCCAGCGGCGCCGCTTCCGGAAAAGATGGCCGACCTGGTGATTCCAAAGGGTGCCTGTGTCGTGAGCGATCAGGTGTCGCTTCTGATAGCGTCAAACCGGTTCTATTCGACCAGTGCTGACTGCCCGAGATTGCTGGATCCGTTTGGTACGGCCCTTTCACTAAGTGGCGGAAGGACGGTGGACGGAGGGGCTGCGCAGACTGCTGGAGTCGTCTCGTATTGGCTTTCCGCTTTGAATAGGGCTCAATATCTGTGGCTGACACCTCAAAACGCCCGGAGGGTTCCCTGGACTGCCGTAACCCGGTCCTATTTCAACGGCCACTTCAAGAGTGTTTCCGCCTCCGGTTCTGAACTGGGCACAATCTATCAGAGAAGCACACAAAAGCCTTCCTGAGCAAGGCTGGATATTCTTTGCACGGATAAATCCGGGGAATTCGCGAAAATCATAAGCTCAAACAGCTCGTAATTCCAGTCGCTTGCGCCGCAAATTCCGCTTGCCCCGGGCATTATTTGGGCTCGTCCTGGGCCGGCAAACCTTGGCCTACAAATATCGGACCCGTCGGAAGACGTGAAAATAGCGGCTATTCGAATGCGCAGGCCAACGGTTGCCCATTTTGGTTACTGTTGAAACTGGGGCTGTGGTTGAGGGAGGCCCCAGGCCGTCCACCTGAGTGCTCGGGAGTTTTACTTGCCGAAGTTGAGACTGCGATGTCTGTACTTGGATTGATCGGTTAAAGCCCGACCCAGCCGGCCTTAGAGGCCGGCACCACTTCTTACCAAACTCTAGCAACCGACGCGTCTGTGCTATACAACAATTAATTCTGCCACGACTTGTCCTTCACTGCGGAATAAGTCTGAGGGCTGGCTGGCTAGTTCTGGTCATACGCCTGCATGGGAAACGACGGCGTCAATGAGAGTTTGGGGCTGGTCAAAGATGGCGGCATGTCCTAGACCGGCGATCACCTTGTAGCTGATTTCAAGTCCTTCGCGGTTCTCTAGCAATGACTCGGCTCTCTCGGCGATTCTCAGGTATTTTGAATCAGACCCTCCCGTAATTAGCGTCAGATTTCCGTGCAGTTTTTCAAGTTCGGGCCAAAGATTCCGTTGAACTCCCACGCTCGTGGTTTCAAGTGAATCCGCCAGTCCATCTGGGCTGTTTGCCAGCCTGGTTTCGATTTCCGAGTTCCTTGTAATCCTTGGCTGAAAGAGTGGGAGAGCCATCCAGCGCTCCAGGAATTCTTTGAATCCCGCGGTGTCATCTTTGAGTAGCCTTATCTTTGCCGCCAGCGCCAGGTCCTCTTGATATCTCTGGTGCCGCTCCGTCTCCTGTTCAATTCCGGGATTGACCCCCGACAAGATGGCTTTCCACCTGTGATCGGGATTTTGAAGGCAAAGGGTAAGTAGATGGCGTGCCCCTAGCGAGTATCCCACCCAAATGCTTTCCATTCCCAGTGGGCGCATCAAATCCGCCGTTTGTTCCAGGTTGGCCTTGATCCCTGTGGAGTCCCCGTGTCCCGGGAGATCGACGCAAATGACTTCAAACGGGAAGTTAATAGCCAGGGTGCTCGCGATTTCTTTAAAGCTGGCACCATTCTGGGTGAAACCATGGATGAGCACAACCCTCTGTTCTGATTCGCGGTCCGCACGGATATATTTGGTTTGAGCAAGTCCGGTGGCCGTTGCGGGCGATTGCGAGACCATTAGTTGCCCTGTGTTCCTCAGAGTTGATTCGCTAATTTGGAAATTCATTTAGGCTCGCTTTAGATACTCGGTTGGGAAGAGAGACAATGAACCTTGGATTTGCACTCAGCTTAGTTAGTGAATGGGAATTGGCAGGTGTCACGGATGCCGTCATATCGCCTGGTTCACGGTCTGGTCCAATGGCCGTTGCTCTTGGCCAGAGTGAAAGGATTGCCACTCATGTTGTTCTGGACGAGCGCTCGGCGGGTTTCCACGCGCTCGGACTTTCCAAGGTTAGCGGAATGCCCACCGTGATTCTCACCACATCCGGGACGGCTACTGCCAATCTGAGACCGAGCGTAACCGAGGCATTCCACTCGGGAGTTCCGATGATTATTCTGACCGCGGATCGGCCCCTCGAGGCCCACAAGTTCGGCGCCGCCCAGACTATGGAGCAGGAGGAACTGTTTTCCGATGTGGTACTCTTCAGATCTTCGCCGTCGGTGCCCGATGCAGGTAACAGGGCTCATTGGCGTGCACTAGGTTCAAGGGCCTTTCATGAGTCGGTATCGAACCCACTCGCGCGGGGGCCGGTTCATCTGAATCTGGCGTTTAGAGAGCCGTTGATCGAAGAAGACCCGGAAATATCACCACCTAGGGCAGGCCAGGCAACCTGGTATAGGACCCACCTTGATGGTGCTGAAGGGCTGTTTGAGGATCTTGGGCGTGCGAGACGTGTGCTAATGATAGCCGGGGAGTCAGACCGGAGTCTCGGAGAGGACGAGATTGCAAAGTGCGTTGAACTGGGTTGGCCTGTGGTCGCGGGTCCCAGTTCAGGCTTTAGATATGCGTCCGGCTGTTCGCTTGGCAGTTTTGAGGCGTTTCTTCGTTCCGATAGGATCCGAGGCCACATCTGGCCCGAAATTGTCGTGCTTTTGGGGAATGACCTCGCATCGAGAACAGTCAGTAGCTTCATTGCTCACTCCGCCAAGGCTGGATCGAGAATAATCAGGGTTTCGCCGGGCTGGAACTGGCGAGATCCGCTCAATGTGGTCAGTGATTTTTATTTCGGGACGGTGCACTCTTTCTTGACGTCGTTGCCTGAAGGTTCGGCGCCGTCTGAATATCTCAAAGGGTTGATGGCTATTGACAGTGCTGCAAATGAGGGTATCCGGGAGAACCTTGGCACCGATCTCAGCGACCCTGTCGTGTCTTCGGAGGTGTATGGAGCTGCCGGATCCGGCGATATGGTGTTCGCGTCGTCTTCCATGCCAATCAGAGATCTCGAGTGGTTTGCGCCGCTGTCAGAAAAGCTGCCAACCGTATATTCAAACCGGGGAGTGAACGGAATAGACGGAGTCACATCCAGTTTTCACGGTGCAGCGACGGCGCACCAGAGGCGGAACCCTGGCAGTCGGTCCTTTCTGTTGATCGGTGATCTTGCGTTTCGTCATGATATCGGTGCACTTGCTGACATTTCAAGTAGCGGATTAAATATTTTCATTTGTGTGACCGATAACTCCGGAGGGGGAATCTTCTCGTTTCTGCCTCGATCCGCCTCATTGGAGAAAGATAAGTTCGAAAGGCTCTTTGCAGCGCCCCAAAATGGAGATCTGGCAGCCATTGGAAGCGGGTTTGGACTATACACTCAAGTGGTCAAAGACGTTGTATTCCTACGGCGAGAGCTTGAAGAGTTTTCCAGAAAGGGGGGAGTCAGATTGGTCATTGCCAGATCTGACCGCTCGGAGAATGTTGCAGTTCACCAGAAGGCCTTAGAGGCGGGAAAGTGCCGAGCTGAAGAGGCACTTGACAGGACAGGACTTTAGAGCGTGAGTTGTGGGAGACGGCGTGGGTCTATTTGAGGAAATGAAGGGCCGGGGTCTGATCGCCCAGGTGACGGATTCCGCAATTGGGGAGATGTTGAACAGCTCTTCACTCAGTGCGTATATTGGGTTTGACCCGACTGCGGATTCGCTTCATGTCGGGCACCTTGTGCAGATCTTCAATCTTAAAAGACTTCAGGAGCATGGTCACCGGCCGATTGCGGTTGCGGGTGGTGCAACTGGACTGATTGGTGACCCGTCTGGCAAAAGTGAGGAGCGCAATCTGCTCGATGGTGACATCCTTGCGCAGAATTTGGCAAGGATTGAAGCTCAACTTTCCCGTTTTCTAGATTTTGAAAGCAAGACGAACTCCGCTCTGGTGCTCAACAACGCGGACTGGTTGGGCAGGATCCATCTGGTCGATTTTCTGAGAGACATTGGAAAATATTTCAGTGTAAACCAGATGGTCGCCAAGGAGTCCGTTAAGTCGCGTATAGCCTCAAGGGATCAGGGAATTTCTTTCACAGAGTTCACGTATATGCTTCTCCAGTCATACGACTTTCTGCACTTGTTCGATAATTACAACTGCATTTTGCAGATGGGGGCATCCGATCAATGGGGCAATATCACCTCCGGGATTGAACTAATCAGGAAGATGCGCCAGAAGGTTGCCTACGGGCTGACTACACCGCTTGTGCTCAAAGCGGATGGAACAAAGTTCGGAAAGAGTGAATCGGGAACTGTTTGGATTGACCCGGACAAGACGTCGCCATATCAGTTCTACCAATTCTTTCTAAGGGCTGAAGATGAAGTCGTCGGCTCCTATCTGAGGTCTTTCACCTGGCTTGGAGCAGATGAACTGGGGGAACTCGATCTAGCAACCGTTCGAGAGCCAGGTAAGCGCAGAGCACAAAACGCTTTGGCGGCAGCGGTGACTGACTTGGTGCATGGACCGGAAATGACCAGGAAAGTCAAGGTGGCAGCTCAAGCACTTTTTTCTGAAGACATACTAGGGCTTTCTGAAGAAATGCTTGCGCTGGCAATTGAAGACGCACCGACCATTTCGATTCCTGCCAGTTCGTTGTCAGATGGAGTTGCGTTGGCCGACCTTCTCTATGATGCGGGCCTGGCCAAATCCAAGTCGGAGTCGCGTAAAGTAATTGCACAGGGTGGCGCATATCTGAATAATGTCCGAGTCGCGGATCCCGATGTCAAAGTGAATTCTGGCGACCTGATCGCCGGGGGAGTCCTCCTTCTCCGCCGCGGTAAGAAAGATTACGTAGTGGTTAGAGTCACCACATAACCGAATCGCTGCGTACCTGCCATGATGGCGAGCCACATCCTAGGTAATCGTCTTATAGCGGAACAGATAATTGGCGGGTGATAGGTCCCGCGCCAATGGTGGCTTTGTCTTTGTGCGTACCTTTTTTTCATTCTTTTCCTTGCCATGTACCGCCGCGATGAGCGGAGTCTTGATGGGGATGATGTAGGTTTGCCGTGATGTGGTCGCATCGGGATTTCTGTGCTGAGCGGCCCTGGTGTTATTGGAGCGGGCTTGGCAGCCTCGGCCCGTAAAGGGCCGGGCAATTGACGAATGAGTGAGGTTAGGACGTTGTGGCCACTGGAAGCTAGAGTGAGTTTATGAGCATCCGTTCCCTTCCAAAACATAGGGGCGTCACATCAGCTTTGCGTGACCATGAAGCGGCACCTTTGGCAGGCAACGGTGGAAATTGCGTGATTGAGTGCATCACTTCTGCAACGGGAAGTCTGCCTAATGGATTGGTGGGTTTGGCGTGGGCAAATACGCCTCCGTTGGCGGATGGGTGCGAACTGAATATGATGTCTCGGTCTCTGAGGGGAGCGGCACGTACTAGTCCGCAGCGATCTTCAACGATATTCAGATTTGCTGGCGGAGATCGAGCTTGGTTGTATATTTTTGTTTGCGAGAGTCGAGACGAGGTTCGGATGGCTGGACTAGAGTGCTGAAAACAAGAGAATCCAGCCGGGAATGGATTTGGGTTGACAGCCAAATCCAGTTGAATGAACTGCTCCCTGAGTTGTGTGGTGCGGGTGAAATCGCCTTGGATACGGAATTCCATCGCGAGAGGACTTACTATCCAAAGCTCGCCCTGGTTCAGATCGCTTGGAACAAGAAGATTGCACTTCTGGATCCCTTCGCACTCGATCTCACCGCTTTGAGCACGGTATTCTCCGGTCCTATGACGCTGGTGCTTCACGCTGGAACCCAGGATCTGGAGATCCTATCGAGGGTGGTGGGCATTTTGCCGAGGTCGATATTTGATACCCAGTTGGCAGCAGGATTTGTGGGTTTTTCCAATCCTTCCTTGGCGCTGCTGAGCGAAAAGCTGTTGGGGGTGAATCTTCCAAAAGGAGATCGCCTCACTGATTGGACGAAAAGGCCGCTCATGGAGAGCCAGCTTCGCTATGCAGCGTCCGATGTCGCACATCTTGTCGTCCTCAAAAGGGAAATCGAAAGACAACTGGGTGCGATTGGACGTCTTGAGTGGGCTTGGGATGAGTCGAAACTGCTGCTCGAGAAGGACCGCACAGTAATCCCAGTTGAAAGGGCTTGGTGGAAGATCAAGGAGTGTCGGCATCTCAAGGGTGACTCACGAAAGGTGGCGCAGTCGTTGGCCGCATGGCGTGAACTAAGGGCTGCTGACCTCGATGTTCCGGTGCGTTACATCCTTTCGGATCTGGCCATCGCGGTCATATCCCAGGAGTTGCCTAAGGTTGCGGAAGACCTGCCGACGCTCAGAGGGGTGGAGCACCGCTTTCTGGCTCAAGGGGTGGATCGGGAAATAATTGAGGTTGTGGGTCAAGGCAGGTCGATGGCGGAGCGTGACCTTTGCACACCCGCTCTTGAAACGTCGGAAAAGAGGCTAAAGCCGATTGTCGGCCTGGCGGTCACCTGGGTTACACAGCTGGCCCAGTCCCTGAAGATCGATCCACTGCTTCTAGCTACTAGAGCCGATATAACAGGATTCCTCAATGGCGACCAGGACTCCAGACTCGCCAGCGGTTGGCGGAATGAAGTTCTCGGCGAACCTATCACCAAACTCGCAAGAGGTGAACTGGCGTTGGCTGTAACTGCCACTGGAGAGCTGGAACTTGAGCAGAGGTCTTATCTGCGCTATGGCCGGGACGTTTAAGAGGCTGCTAAATTGCCGCCGGTTTCCGTTTGGCGTTTTCTGGTGTAGTAAGAGCAGTATGTCTCCTGGCCAGAGTGTGTGTCAACGCGTTGGGGACTGAAGGTAACCAGCCTCTTAGCTCTTGTCTCCCCGTAGGTCAATTGTCAAGGTGAGAACACCGTCTTTAAGCTCAGCGCTTGCATCACCCAGCATTGCGTAGTCCATATAGTCAACTTTGGCTCTTTCCACGAAGGCCCTTCTTTCAGGTCCTTCGACCGGAGGAATTCCGCGATTCTGCACCGCCTTAGCTCTCTCTTGAAACCGCGAAATCATGGCTGCTGGATCGAATTCATTGGTCATGGATATAGAGTTTAGAGGATCTGGATTTGGAAGCTTTGTCTGGGTGCGGTATTGATTTTCCCCCATTAATTACGAATGGAAGTTTCTGGTTAAGTCGACAACCTGTGCCAGGGCTACTTTGGGGTTGAGGTTTTAAAGGGGCATTCTGATCAGGCCCCGAGGCGCTTTGGTAGTCGCATTGCATGCGTCGAAAATGTCCTGTGCTGTGCCGACATGCGCGTTGACGCTGGCACGCGACTGCGACCTGATTGCCATTAAATACTTGAAGGTTCAAAACATGCTCCCAAGCGCAAATGGCACTTTGGACAACCAGGACCGCAATCGTGGTCACTCGTTACAAACGACTTACAGGACCATGCAACCATTGTCAACTCTCTTAGTTGTCATAGGAACATACTTAGAGCCAACATCACGGACATGCTCACGCTGTGGAGGCACAATCGCCCATGACCGCAAAAGTCAGGCGGTATTTGCCTGCTCCACCTGTGGCTATAGCGCCAACGTGGACATCCACGCTGACTTCAAAATTGTCGCTGTGGGATTGGGTTTGCTATGGGAGGTCGCAAGACGCAGAGCGACGCCGCACCCACATGTGCACATCGGCCCCGTGCGCTCAACCCCTCGAAGAAGAAGTGGCATGAGCCGCTGGTTTTCGAAAATCCCCTGGGCTGATTTGCAGGGAGGGTGCTAAGGCTTTACATTTCTGAACCAATTAGCGGATTTGCCGGTACCGATATCCGTCCCCGTCTTTTTGAGCAAGGTCAGGGGAGCAGATTGATTCAAGCCAAAGAGCAAGGGGGCTTTTCACATCGATTTTTCATTTCAGGTTGAGCACACGGGATAAATGTCCTACGTCTTCTCTGGCCGCGAAGGGGGAGGATCGCTGGATTGAATTGCGTTTACCGTGAGAGAGGAAGCTTTCAATCCGGTTACCCATTTCGGTGAATTGGTACTAAATTTGCATGTCGTAAGGGGATTACGTCGTCAGTGCAGGGCAAAGTGGCCAACTATTACACTAGAATGCATGTGTTGCAACGAATAGTCAAGTCCACCGACTCACCGTTTTTGGCATCTGGTGTCGAACAATATGATCGGTGACTCTAAATGTTTGGGTGGGTCCTTGAGGGTTGACCACCTAGGAGTAGCTCGTGAAAAAGGGACGTCATAGGCGATATGAAGAAGCAAGACAAGCCAAGCGAGCATTTAACTTTCCAGTTGAAAAGTGTGTTGAATGCGGCGGTGATTCCAAGCGTGGTCACGCGTCCTGGTGTTTAGCCGGAGTTGAGGATGTCGAGGACGAAGAGGAATTTGGTCCAGGCAAACATTCAAGCCCAAGTCTTTAACCGTTTTTGTAATTTTGAAGTCCTTCCGACTTTCGAGCTGAGAACATTCTGTGATGGGTGGCAGTTTCGCTAAGCCCAGTCCTATGGACATCCTTGACTAACTTCCTGGTGGCAGGCAAAGTGTGTCCAGGTTTTAGCCAGGCTGGATTTTCACCGGAACGCGTCTTTGGGACTGTGTCAGGCTGAGTTTTCTCAAGAAATCCTAAGCTGATCTTAGGGAAAGTCGAAATTCATGGGATCTATCATTTCAAATGGGGCGTGCCACTGCTCCATTGTGAGAGCAAGGATACCAAATTCGCATGGATACGAGATCTGCGTTGGCTTTGCTGTACCGGAGAGCTGGATTTGGAGCATCTTCATCGGAGCTTTCCCAGGCATCGGCACTGGGTTTCAGTGCCACATTGGCTGAACTTCTTGGCGGATTACAGCAGGCAGACCCTGCCGCCGATGCGATTGAAGTCCCGACGATGCTGCAGCCTCCTTTTTACGAGCCGAAGTCGTTGAACACCCCGGCTGCAATAGCACAGTTGAACCAGACATTGAGCCAGGAGCGGATTGCATTGACTGACTGGTGGCTTGGGCGCATGGTGGCCAGTAACAACCCGCTAAAAGAAAAGCTGACATTTTTTCTGCACTGCCACTTTCCAACTGCGATTTCCAAGGTGAGGTTTCCTGCCTATATGTACAGGCAGAATCAGATTTTCCGCACCCTTGGAAGTGGGGATTTTGCGAATCTGACTACTGCGGTTTCAACTGACCCGGCCATGCTCATCTGGCTCGATGCAGGAACAGACCGGATGCCGGATCCCAACGAAAACTTCGCACGTGAACTCATGGAACGTTTCACCATGGGCATTGGCACCTATACGGAATTTGACGTCCGGGCTGCCGCGTTTGCCTTTACTGGGTGGCACCTCAACAACGCCACTGGACAGTTCGCAATTGCTCCAAAGCTTCACTCAAACACTCCGCAGACTTTCCTTGGTCATCAGGGTATTACCACCGGCCAGGAAGTCATAAATATTGTCACAAGGACGAGTGCATGTGCGCAATTCGTTGTCTGCTCTGTCTGGAGCCGATTCGCATATCCAGTCAAGCCATCTGATCCACTCGTTGTTGAGTTGGCGTCAACCTACTCCAATGACCGAAATTTGACCAATCTTCTCAGGACGGTGTTTGAACATCCGAACTTCCTTTCCGCTACCACTGCCACTGGCCTGATCAAACAGCCGGTTGAATATGTGGTGGGCGCGCTTCGGGCCCTGAAAATTCCAGCAGCCCGAATTCCTGCGATCAGGCCACCGATCATGAACGCACTTGCCAGCTTGGGTCAGGTCTTGTTCGACCCGCCAAGTGTTGGTGGCTGGCCACAAAACGAGTATTGGCTCTCCACGTCAGCGGCGCTGGCACGATGGAGATTCGCGCACCAGCTGGCCCTTATCGGTGATGTTTCACTTGTCGCCGATTCGCCACCCGCTTCAAGGGTCGAGGCTGCAGGAGAGCTTCTCTCGGTAACCAGCTGGTCGCCATCGACTGCCGCGGCGCTAAAGAAGGCCTCGGTCAACCCGCACACGCTTGTGACGCTGGCGTTGGTTTCCCCCGAATACGTGAGCAATTGAGGTGTTCTGATGACTGACTTTGAAAGCAGTGAAACCTGGCCAACGGATGAGGTCCTCGGCGAGCCAATCGAAGAAGATGTTGACCATCCAAACGAGGCGCGGGTCGGATGGGGAGTCGACCGTAGGAAGTTCCTGGCACTTGCCGGGGGTCTTGGCACTGCGGGAGTCCTGAGCGCCACACTTGGACCACGGCTGTGGGAGGGTTTCTTCTCCTCTCCCTCCAAAGCACCAGCACCTTTAAAGTTGGCGTTGTCCCCAAAGCCAGCGGTATCCCAGGCGTCATCCTCTGCAAAGAAGCCGCTGATTTTGGTGACCCTTTACGGTGGCAATGACGGACTGAATACCGTTATTCCCTATCAGACTTCCATCTACGAATCGAACCGTGGAACACTGGCGATTGACCCTTCGAAGGTGCTGCCTCTCGGCGATGGGTATGGTCTTCATCCTAGCATGCCGGGATTCAAGAAGCTTTGGGATGCGAAACAGCTCGCAGTTATACAGGGGGTTGGTTTCGCGAATCCAAATTACAGCCATTTTGAGTCGATGGACATCTGGCAAAGCGGTGTTCCAGGCGAACCGGTGAGTTCCGGGTGGCTGGGGCGTTGGCTTGACGCCACTAACTCCTCTCCGCTGAAAGCCGTAAGCATAGGCCCGACAATGCCCACCCTTCTCACCGGAGTTAGGGTTCAGGGTGCGGCGATTCCCCCAGGGAAGCTTGTGCTTCCAGGTGACTCTACGGAGCAACTGCTATTTGCAACACTTTCGCAAATCAACTCTGGTGAGCCTCAGCTGTTGTCGGAGGCGGCTGCTGCGAGCAGCAACCTGATCCAGTTGAGTCATCAAATGGGTCCGACGCTGTCCAGGACCGCAACGAGCGACCCTCTGCATCTCAAAGACGCCAACCCGAACAGTCTTGCCGCCAACGGTGGGGCCGCACTGGCGATTGCCAATGGTGGTGGCGGACAGTCCACGCCAAACGTGCTGGCGACCCAACTTAGTATTGTGGCGAATCTGATTCTTGCGGGTGCTGTGCCGCAGGTTTACAGCGTAGAGCTTGGAGGTTTTGACACCCATGTAAACCAGCTCACAACCCAAGAAAGGCTTCTGGGAGAATTGGACGCAGCAGTGACCGCGTTTGTGGAAGCTATGGCCAATACGCCGCAGGGAAACGACGCGGTTGTGATGATTTACACTGAATTTGGCCGTCGTGTTTCCGCCAATTCAAGCGCAGGAACCGACCATGGCTGGGCAAATAATGTGTTGATCACCGGACCCACGGTGAAAGGTGGATTTTACGGAGAACCATCTGACCTGGCCCGTCTCCAGGAGGGAAACCTCGTTTTCACTACGGATTTTCGTACGGTCTATGCCACTTTGTTCGACAAGGTTCTCGGTGTCGACCCCAAGCCGTTTCTACAGGGCTCCTTTAACTCATTTTCCATGGTGTAGACGCCCAAGCCAGGAAATGGCGGTTAGCGCCTGAACTGTTGGATCAACGGAGCTGATTTCTTTGAAATTCTCCGAATCAATCTTGGGTTGAGTTTGGCCTTTGGATTGTTAACCTCTAATTGTCTGCAATTTTCATTGCGGCGCTAGAAGGGAAGAACTCTGCTTAAGTCCTTTGTTGGCGGTCTTATATTTGGGGAAGTCCAGCCTGGAACGCGCGATGGTGAGCTGTGGGTCCTGTTACATGGTTGGGGAAGGTCAATGGCCGACTTCTCGCCCTTTTGTGCGTTGGTTGCCAGCGGTGAAGACGCGCCATGGATAGCCAGGTTTGACATGCCGGGATTTGGCACCTCTCCGGCTTTGACAGACTCGGCAGGATCGGTCGGATACGCCGGCTTTGTCGCTCAGGCGATTTCGCAGGTGGTGTCTGATATGCCGGATCCGGACAAGGTGCGGGTTATCGTTATTGGCCATTCTTTTGGAGGCAGGGTCGCCTTGGGGCTTACCGGTCAAGCTCTGACGGAGTTTCAGTTGGTGGGATTGCTAATAAGTGGCGTCCCTTTGCTACGTGATCCTGATGTTGTGCGCAAGCCGAAGATCGGCTTCAGGATCGCTAGGTTTATGTCGAGATTCGGATTGATTTCTAATTCTCGGATGGACAGTCTGCGAACAAGGTATGGGTCCAGCGATTACAGGAATGCAGTTGGTGTAATGAGGGAGGTCCTCGTTAAACTGGTAAACGAAGACTACAGAGGGTTGTTGGCAAATTTGAGAATTCCAGTGAGTCTTTTCTGGGGAATTGACGATCAGGCCGCACCCCTGAGGGTGGCCGAAAGGGCGGTTAAATCGTGTCCAGAGCACATCGAACTGCGGAAAGTTCAGGGGGATCACTTTGTTGCCCTGACTTCGCCGGAGCTGCTATTGGAGTCAGCAGAGGCTTTGGTTCAGAGGACTAAGAGCTAGGTGTCGACAACTCTTCTGGGCATCCACCTTGTCTTTGGAAGCAAGATGAATGTCACATACTCCTATCTTGGGGCCATTGTCGCAATGGCTGCTGTGATTATTTCAAGCGTCAGGTGGCTCCGTGTTGCCCAGCGGGAGCACTATATACCTGGCTACACGTTGAGGTTCGCGTTGCGATGGTTTCTGGATCGACACCGGATCATCAACCCTGCTCTGGGTGCTGTTGCGTTGCTTGCCGGTCTGGTTGGCGTAGCAAGGCCTGCGGAGCTTATGTCGGCGGGCGTGAGTTTTGTTGTGGTGCTTGTTTGCACTCTGACTGTTCCGCGGGGGTTGCGCTACCGGGGTTCCACTTCACCGTTGAAATTTACCAGGAGGCTCACAACCCTTGCCGTCTTGACCTGGCTTGTTAGCGCTATCTTCATTGCCGTAGGTGCATGGTTTAGCCTGGGCATGGCTTTCGGGGTCATAGCGATGATCCTGCTGCCAGCAACGGTGGATCTGGCGCTTGTGGTCACGTTTCCGGTCGAACATCGAAACCTGTCGAAATTTGTTGCGAGAGCAGCAAGAAAGCTTTCGAGGATCTCTCCCCGAGTCGTCGCGATTACCGGATCTTATGGGAAGACATCGACGAAGGTTTATATAGCGCATCTCGCTTCCAGTACCTTTTCCACTTACGCCTCTCCAGCTTCGTTCAACAATCGTGGCGGGTTGGCACGTGCCATAAATGAGGGTCTGTCTCCCGGAACGGAAATTCTGGTTGCCGAGATGGGAACCTTCAAGAAAGGTGAGATCGCCGATCTGTGTAGCTGGATTCCTCCTGACATCGCCGTGATCACCTCAATCGGCCCGGTTCACCTTGAGCGGTTCGGCACCGAGGACGACATACTGGAGGCCAAGTCTGAGATTGCCAGGAGTGCATCGGTAGTAGTACTTAATGCTGACAACCACCACCTGGCAAATCTGGCACGTAAGTTGAGCGGTGAGGGCAAGACGATTCGAATGGTATCGGGAAACGACATAAATGCTGATGTGGCAGTCAAAGATGACGATGAGGGCAACCTAATTGTCTACTCGGCCCAGAGGCGCATGTGCTCCATGCCGTTTCTTGACGTTTCCAGGACAAACATTGCTATTGCAGTTGCCGTTTGTCTCGAACTTGGTGTGCCTGAGCCGAATATCGCAGAACGGTTGGCGACTTTGCCGGTTGCAAAGAATCGGTTGAACATATCTACTAATGAAGCCGGAATAACTGTTCTCGACGACACATATAACTCCAACCCCGCCGGATCGCGGTTGGCGCTTAGCGCACTTGAGCGCCGTAAGAACTCACTTTCCCGTGCCGTCGTGGTTACACCGGGCATGATTGAGCTAGGGAAGAGACAGTTTGAGGAGAACTCGTTTTTTGGTCGGGCCGCCGCGCGTGTTGCCACCGATGTTGTAATCGTCGGGTTCACAAATAGGCGTGCGTTGCTCCATGGAGTCGATAGTGCCGAGGTGGAGGGTTTCAAACCCAATGTGGTTCTAATGAAGAATCGGGGCCAGGCCGTTCGTTGGGTTCGGGAGAACCTCACCTCTGGGGACGTTGTGCTGTACGAGAATGATCTGCCTGACCACTTTCTCTAAGCGACTACTTCTTGCCTTTGCTTCACGATGGCCGGTTCCACGGCTAATCTCTATATCGGTTGCGAGGATCTTTATCTAGAGAAGTGGAGATTGGAACAGGGATGGCCAAGGTCGGAGTTCTTTTTGGTGGCGTGTCACCTGAGCATGACATAAGTATCTTGACTGGTCTTCAGGCGGTTAGGGGATTGGCAGACACCCCCCACGAGGTTATTTCGCTTTATTGGTCAAAGACTGGGGAGTTCTTTCAGACCGAGATCTCGCTGGAGGCCAAGGACTTTTCTGACGGGGTGCCTTCTGGTGCCCGTCCGGTTTCGTTCAGTCTGGGTCAAGGGTTTGTCGCAGGCGGAGGAGGGAGATTCTCTAAACCGCGTGAGCTTGAGATCGAGGTGGTGGTGGTGTGTCTTCATGGTGGAGCTGGCGAGGATGGTTCTCTTCAGGCTCTCCTCGACCTCGCTGGGATCGCGTATACCGGGCCGGGTTCAAAGAGTGCGGCCGTTGGCATGGATAAGTTGGCGTTCGGAGGATTGTTACTTTCTCACGACGTCCCGACCCTTCCGCGAAAACTCTTGTGCGATGCGGTTGGTCACCCAGGATTTGATGGTCCGTATATCGTAAAGCCAAGGTATGGCGGCTCGTCGATTGGCATTGACATTGTTGCCGATTTTGAGACTGCTATGGCCAGGCTGAAGTCGAACGTACATCTGCGCCAGGGTGCGGTCTTGGAACCCTACCGCCCTGACCTGTTTGATCTCCAGGTAGCGGTGAGAAGCTATCCGTCTTTTGAGCTGTCCGCAATTGAGAAGCCGGTCAGATCTGGATCAGGGTCGGAGATCCTCACCTATGTGGACAAATATGTGGCCGGTGAGGGCATGGTGGCTGCACCGCGTGAACTGCCTGCGATGATTCCCGAAGCGTTATCGGAATCCTTGATGAAATATGCGCGCATTGTGGGAGCAATATTGCCGGTGCGTGGGTTGGCGCGAATCGATTTTCTTTCTGACGGTGTTGAAGAACTCTACGTGAATGAGATCAACACCATTCCAGGCTCACTGTCAAAGTATCTTTTCATTTCCCCGGTGATCGGCTTTGAGAGACTTTTGGGAGACTTGATCGAGGAGTCGCAGAGAGTCAGGACTTATCTTCCTGTAACTGCGGGCGCGGATGGGACAGCTTTGTCCAGTGCGGGTTCGATAGCCGCGAAACTATCGTAACCACATTCCGTCGGTGGCATCATGTAACATATGGCGATGGCATTTTGGCATTTTGACCTCAACGAGGATGAAGATCTTGTGGTAGATCAGAAGCCGCATTGGAGTGTTTTATTGGCACCGGTATTTCAACTGCTGCTTCTGACGGTCTTGACGGTTTCCGGGATTGTGATTCTCTCATTTTTGCCATCGTGGACACTATTTTTTCCCCTTGCGGCACTGGTAATCCTGATCTGTCGTCTTGGTCTGAGAATTGTGAAATATAAGGCGTCACACCTGATCATCACCACCGAAAGACTGATCCACATAAATGGGGCCATTGGCCGGCGGGTGAGAGAGATTCCGATTGGGCAAATTTCCAACCTGAGCTATTCACAGAAGATGCTGGACAGGATGTTGGGTTTTGGTGCGTTGGAGGTGGACCATTCTGGTGAGAATGGGAAAGACATCTTCAACCACGTTCTAAGGCCAGACAGGATCGTTCGGCTGACCAGTTCGCAGATATCCAGGCATTCATCTGCAAGGGGAATTGGAAATTCCGTTTCGCCAATCGATGAATTGTCAAAGCTTGCCGAACTCAGGCGGGCTGGATCGATCACACAGGATGAGTACGAATTGGCCAAGTCGAGGCTGTTGAATCAGATTTAATGGCCCGTTGCCATGTAGTCTGTAAGCTCATGAACAGCAGGACTTTGTGTGACGATTGGGAGCGCTCTTTGGCGGGTTGGGCGATTCCCGATGAGATTCTCAATCAGACAAGCACCTCGCCTTGGAGGTTGAGGCCGGAAAACTTTGCCCCCTCTGCCCAGCGTGCCAACTCTCCAACCGTGATGAAGATAAGGGAGCTACTCAACCGTGCTACCGAAGTGGAGTCGAGAAGCCTAATGGATGTCGGATGCGGAGCCGGGGGCGTATCCTTGGCTATCTTGGACGAGGTCACCTCGATCACCGCAGTTGATGTATCCGGGGAGATGCTTGAATCTTTCAGGAGGCGCTACCATGAGGCTGGGGAGACGCGGGTCACTCTCAAACTTGTTCAAGGATCATGGTTATCTGTTGCCCAGGAGTCTGGAAGGGCGGGCGTTGTTGTCTGCGCAAATGTGTTGTATAACGTCCCGAATCCTTGCGAGTTCATCACCAGGCTCAATGATGCGGCCTTGATCGGTGTCGTAATCGAGATCCACGACCACCATCCCCATTCCGTAGCTAACCCCGCATGGAAGCACTTCTGGAATATCGATAGGCCAGAAATGCCTTCAGCAGGCCAACTCATTGAGATCATCAAGAGTCTTGGAATCAACCCGGAGACATCGTCTTTTTATCGAGGTTCGGAGAAGACGCTCACAGTTGATGATGACCTGGTGGAGTCGATTCGTCAAAGGATCTGTCTGGATGCTTCCAGGGACCCTGAGGTCAAGGAGTTCCTCATTGAGAACCCGGTAAGACAATTGGAGTCCCGATTGATTTGGTGGACGAAACAGTCATGACCATTCGGAATCGCCATCTGCAAATTTCCGTCTTGCCGTTATTACCCTGTCGAATTATGGTTGTATTCAAACCTTAAGTCGAGCTAGGGAGGTGTCCCTTCATGGCAAAGGCACAAGCTAACGGTATTGATATCGAATTCGATGTTTTTGGAGACCGAGAGAACCCTGCAATAATTCTCATAATGGGTCTCGGTGCGCAGATGATCGCCTGGCCGGTGGCAATATGCAACGAACTCGCAGATTCGGGCTTTCGCGTGGTTCGTTTTGACAACCGGGACTGTGGACTGTCAACGAAGTTCGACTCTGTCGGATTACCCAAGATTTTCGCCGGTGTCGCCGGCGATGCCTCAACGGCGGCCTATTCGCTAATTGACATGGCCGATGATGTTGTCGGTCTAATGGACTTTCTTGAGGTGAAAGCCGCACATGTGGTCGGTATATCGATGGGAGGAATGATCGCTCAGCAGGCCGTCATCGACCATCCAAAACGCTTTCTGTCGCTGTGTTCGATCATGGCGAATACCGGAGCCGCCAATGTAGGGCAGCCCTCGCCGGAAATTATTGCCGCCCTGCTCAAACCGGCGGGTCGGGACAGGGAGACATCTATAGCGGCCGAGCTGGAGACGTCGAGGGTGATTTCGTCCGAGCGGTATTTTGACAGAGAAAAGGCGCTTGCGCTCGTCACCAAGTCGTATGACCGGTGTTTTTGCCCTGACGGGCTGACACGTCAGTTGATGGCGATTCTTGTGTCTCCAGACCGAACTGAGGCACTCGGGAAAATTGCAATACCTGCGCTTGTGATCCACGGTCTCGCTGACAGGCTGGTTGACCCAAGCGGTGGATACGCCACCGCTTGGGCGATTCCGGATTCGAAGATTCTGACCTTTGAGGGTATGGCCCATGAGCTTCCTGAAGCAGTCTGGCGCGACGTCAGAGATGCCATTCTTGAAAATATTTACCGAGCCATAACCAGGCCGTGACCAAAGGCGCCGGAATGGTCCTCAAGGACACTCAGACTCTGGGTGGCTGATTGTAACGGGGGCACGGTTTTGGCAGGAAAATCTCGACCCAACTGGGTAATGTTGGGAGTGTGAAAGATTCCAGTGGTCCTTTGGGCGGGGTAACAGTTGTTGAGTTTGCTGGGATAGGCCCCGCTCCGTTTGCCGCGATGATACTTGCGGGACTAGGTGCTGAGGTCATCCGGATCGACAGGCCGGCATCAAATGGGTCCCACGCGGTCACGGATTTATTCACATCTGATTTGATGAACCGCGACCGACGGTCGATCGCTTTAAATCTCAAGTCTCCGGCCGCAGTGGAGGTCACCAAAAGACTTGTCGTCAATGCTGACGGCATAATCGAAGGTTTTAGACCGGGGGTGATGGAGCGCTTGGGCCTGGGTCCAGATGTTCTGAGTGAGGTCAATCCAAAGCTGACCTTCGTACGGATGACCGGTTGGGGTCAAACCGGCCCGCTCGCGGCAAGGGCTGGGCATGACCTGAATTTCATCGCCGTCACCGGTCTTCTCAATGCGATCGGGACCAAAGAATCACCTGTGATCCCGCTCAATCTGGTTGGAGATTTTGGTGGCGGTGGGACCATGGCTGCGATTGGAATGCTTGCTGGAATTCTGTCGGCACGGAGCACTGGCAAGGGAAGTATCATAGATGCCGCGATCGTCGACGGAGTGTCATTGATGGGGACCATGTTGCATGGACTGATCGCCAGCGGACTATGGAGTCCTCAAAGACATGACAATTTGCTCGATGGCGGGGCGCCCTTTTATGCGATCTACCGGTGCGCCGATGGCAAAGATATTGCCCTAGCCGCGCTTGAACCAAAGTTCTTCGCTGAATTGTGCGCAAGGCTGGGAGTGGCTGGTGATCAAGCGTTTGGAAATCAGTACGGACGTGACACATGGCCGGAGATGCGGAGGGTGCTGACTGAGATTTTCGCCCAGAGGAAGCGCGAATATTTTGAACGCCTGTTTGAAGGTGCCGATGCTTGTGTGATGGCCGTCAACAACTTTGCGGAGGCTGAAATGAATCCCCACCTGATAGAGCGGAATGTGTTCGAAGAGGTCAATGGAGTGACCCATCCACGTCCTGCCCCTAGGTTTAAGGACTTCAACCCAACGATTTCGCCCCCACCCTTTCCTGGAGAGCACAGGGATGAGATACTTGAGGAGCTAGGCTTTTCTACCCATGAAATTTCAGTGCTCGAAGACTCGGGCGCCTTTGGTTGACCAACCCGCGCGAAAGTCCCTCAGGGCGGTGAATCGTTGTAACAGTCGTCCTGGATTGAGGAGTTTTATGTGTCGCACAATAATGTTGAACCGGCCACATGAGCATCACCGAGGGGTTGTTTCCGGGTGTCTGGTACGAGACGGGCTTCTCCCGTCACTTCCGTGATGGAGGCTTTATCGGCAACCTTAATATTGGAAAAGAAGGTCTCCGGGCCAAAAGCCGAGCTGTTAAGATCACCCGCGCCGCTCAGGCATGCCAATTCGAAGCCTTACTCTTAGTCAGGGCTATCACCGATCAATCCGGCAGGTGGTATGCGCGGCTCATCGCACCCGTGCCACGGGTTGTGCGCCATCACACAGATGCTGAAGCTGGCTTGGACCTTCGGGCAGCCTTGACTGTTGCCGTATCGGAAGGCGCAAATCTGGATAGACCCAAGCTGTTGTGTCCAGGTGAGGTTGAGAGGCTGCAACGCAGGCTCGCGAGCCGGAAGAAAGGATCAACCAAGAGAGAGCAGAAATGGATTGAGGAGAACAGGCTGGGCGTTTACAGGTGTGACTTCATTGCCACATTAGACCCTGAGGTCAAGAACATGGTCTGGACCGCTGATGCCAAAGTGGAGAATCAGGGGAAACTTTTGGGGCAAAAGTGGGGATTCTACGGGGCGACAGCTTGCCAAGTCTGCTCCTCATCTGAAAGGCGTTGCCGCAGGACTGGGGGTTTCAGGCGCGGAGAGACACCGCACCCAGGTGTGTACAGCGGACCAATGGGGCCAACTTCTGAAAGAAGAAGTGGCATGAACGGCCAGTCTTGCACAGGAACCTGCTTTCGCGAGGCGGGGGAGGAGGCAATAAGGGGGCGGGATGTTCTACGCCGGTAGTGGAATTGGAGGTCCGGTCTTCCTTCCCCCGGAATCTCACTTCTTGGTTCTTGGCCCTCCTCGCTCGGGAAAGACTAGGTCGATAGTAATCCCTAACATTTTGCTCTCTCCTGGCCCGGTGATCGCCACCTCCACAAAGAGCGACTTGGTGGAGGCAACTTATAGAGAGAGGTCGAAAAAAGGGCGAGTCTTAGTTGTGGATCCATCTGGATCGGTTCCGCTACCTGATGGAATCGAACGGGTCTATTGGTCACCCATAAGTCCGGTTGGAACTTATTCCGACGCCTTGGCGGTTACCAGGGCAATGATTGATGCCTCAATTCTTGTCGACGGCCAACATGGAGGTTATTCCCATTGGGTGGAAAGGGCTGCGTCGCTAATGGCGCCATTGATCCATGCGGCACAAATCGGCGGTTATGAGATGGACACAATGATGAGCTGGCTCAACCGGCGGGAATGCAAAGATCCCGCCGGAATATTGAAATCTTGTGGCGAAGAGTTGGCGCTCGACTCACTTAGGGGGATTTTACTAAGTGAGGAGAGGGAGAGATCTGGCATCTTTTCGACAGCCCTCGGGCTTTTGGCCAGCTACAGCTTTCCCGAAGTACATCAATACGAACGCTTTGCGCGATTTGACTCGGGGGAGTTTCTGAACTCTAGCGACACCCTTTATGTCGTATCGCCATCTCATATCCAAAAGCTGGTGGCCCCGGTCATCGTGGGAATGATCGACGAGGTGAAAAACAGGTCCTTTGCCATGAGTTCCGACCGGGAAAGAGACTCACGAAGACCCCCATTGGCGCTGATACTTGATGAAATGGCTAATATCGCACCACTTGGTTCAATATCCTCAGTACTTTCAGAAGGCGCTTCGCAGAAAGTGATGCTGCTGGGGGCGTTGCAGGATCTCTCGCAGGCGCGAACCCGGTGGGGTGAGGCCTCGCAGGGATTTCTGACCCTGTTCGGTTCTACGCTCGTCTTTCCTGGGATATCCGACAGCTCCTCCCTTCACCAGCTGTCACTGGTCTCGGGAGAGATTGAGTATGAATCAATATCGAGCAGTTATGGAGGATCGCTTTTGGAAAGGTTGATTGGACCGCGCGGAGTGACCAAATCCAGAAGCCATCAACCCAGGCTGAAACCCTGGGAAATAGCCCGCTCTGGCGGAGGACAGGGCTATCTGTTCCGGCGATCGAGGGAGGTGCATAGAGTCAACCTGGTTCCGTTTGACGATCTGCTTTCGATTGATTTGGGGTCCCGTTCCCGATTCTGACGCTACCTTCTTAAACGGATCTTGTGATCTCTTGTCGGATGGGCGTTCTTCGTCGAGGGTTGGGTGAAATAAGCGTGGCAACTTGGCGACTTTTGGCACCACTCAGCGAGGCTGAAAGGCACCGTGACCTGGCAATCAGCGGTCTTCGGTAGCCCTGTTGGTAGGTCAGTCAGCGGTACTGAAGTTTTTCACCAGATGGACCGAGGGGCATGTCAACGTGCGCGTGACGCCATCGATCTGTTGGACCTGCGCCACCACCTCCATTCCGAGTTCTTCGATCGATGCGCATTCGACGACAACGATCACATCGTATGGTCCTGTCACCTGATCTACGGAAACGGTGTTTGGCAATTGTTGGCACTGCTTCGCAACTGAAGCTGAGAACCCTATTTCCGTCTGCACCAAGATAAATGCCCTTACGTTCATAGCCGCTCCCAGTATTTCTTCTACAAATAAAATATCGCAAACACAACTTAGCCTGTCGTGCAGCTCTTAGATTGACAGGCGGCTTCACCAACGGCGGAATTCAGTGATTACTTAGGAAATCCCTGGTTTATCGCAAGAAACTGGGTTATAGTGCCACTAATTCCGATTCAACCTGCCAGGAGTGATCCCGGCATGTGTCTGTGAGGTACCAATTGACCCAGTACTTCACTTTGTCGACGAGTCGCATTGGATAGGCTAAAAGTCGTGTTGGTATCCCCGGACCACGACGTCCTCCCCCATAAGGGTTATTCCCGGGGCGTCAGTGAACGATCCAATCATATACGGCCCTCGAAGTCCTAAAGAGGCGAATGTCGAGTGAACGCTGGCCGGGTCTTGGTGGCTGAAGATCAGTTCGTAGTCTTCACCCCCATACTTGGCATTTTCCAAAGACGCACCCGGAGCCACTGGAAGTTCTGTCAGCGCCGCGCCAAGGTGCGAGTTTTCACAGATGTGGTTGAGATCGGCTACGAGGCCATCAGAGATGTCGATCGCCGAACTGGCGCCCAATCGAGAGATCGCCTCTGCCTCGCGGAGGCGCGCTCTTGGAGCCTTGTGCACATCTACAAGCGGGCCCTCAGAGTGGGGGTTTGCCATCAAGAGTTCCAAGCCCGCGGAAGAGCCGCCAACCGCTCCGGTGACGAAGATGGCATCCCCGCTTCGTGCGGTCGAACGTCTAATTGGCTCGGCGTAGCAGGACCCGAGCATTGCAACCGATATCACGATCAATTCCGAAGAAGAGAGATCGCCTCCCGCGATGTGAAAACCGTATTCTTCGCACGCCCTCTTGACTCCCATGTAGAACTTCTCCATATCGAAATTTCCGGGACAGGCAAGAGATATTGTCGCGTACCGGGGAAAACCTCCCATGGCCGCCATGTCGGAAACGTTTGTGGCCATTGACTTGTAGCCAATATCGGCCTCTTTGAGATATGATGTCCGAAAATGAATGTTTTCAACCATCATGTCTGACGCGAAGAGTGTGAGTTTCAAGTCTTGAGAATTTATGACGGCAGCATCGTCCCCGATTAAACTCTTGAAAGGTTGGGAAATGTCGTTAGCTTGGTCGGAGAGGATTTTTGTGATCTCGGAAATTCTGATGAATTCTGTGCTGGCGTCTTTTCCATGCATGTGAGACAAGCTAGTTTTCATATAGGTGGTTTGGATTCAATTCGTGTAAAAATATATGTGCTCTCTCTGAGAGCTGGCGTGCGCTGTGTCTAAGTATTGGGGTATATCTCAGGTACTGAGACCGATATGAATCGAGGTATTTGCAGGGTGAAGTATCCAACGGAAAACAAAGAGCTGATTTACTGGGTAAACGAAATTGAGAAGTGGTGTGAACCTGAGTCGGTCCATTGGTGTGACGGTTCAAGCGAGGAATATGATCAACTTGCGCAGCTCCTTGTGGAAAATGGTACTTTTAGGAAATTGAGTGAGGCTAAGAGGCCAAACTCCTACCTGGCCCACTCTGATCCTGCGGATGTCGCCCGGGTTGAGGACCGCACCTTCATTTGTTCCGCATCGAAAAGAGATGCCGGTCCCACTAATAATTGGCGTGACCCAGTGGAAATGCGGGAGACCTTGAACGGTCTGTTTAAAGGGTCTATGAAGGGACGGACCATGTATGTTGTTCCGTTCTCCATGGGTCCATTAGGGTCACCGTTTTCTCAAATCGGCGTTGAAATAACCGATTCCGCCTATGTCGCGGTGAACATGCGCATCATGGCGAAGATGGGTCAGGCGGTTCTCAATCAACTTGGACCGGACGGTGATTTCGTCCATTGCCTTCATTCCGTGGGGGCTCCACTTGAGCCCGGTCAAGCTGACGTTGCGTGGCCGTGCGATGCCGACAACAAGTACATAGTTCATTTTCCCGAGACCCGCGAGATCTGGTCGTACGGTTCCGGATATGGTGGAAACGCACTTCTGGGCAAGAAGTGCCTGGCGCTGCGAATTGCGTCAGTCATGGCGCGAGATGACGGCTGGCTGGCCGAGCACATGCTCATCATGAAACTTACCAATCCGAGCGGTAAGAGTCATTACATCAGCGGTGCGTTCCCGTCGGCATGTGGAAAGACCAACCTGGCCATGCTGCTGCCTTCGCTTCCGGGTTGGAAGGTCGAGACTATTGGCGATGACATATGTTGGTTGAGATTTGGCTCTGACGGCCGTCTGTATGGAGTCAACCCGGAGGCGGGCTTCTTCGGAGTCGCGCCAGGAACAAGCATCAAGACCAATCGAAACGCTATGGATACCATTTCGGGTGACACAATCTTTACCAACACCGCCCTGACTCCCGATGGCGACATTTGGTGGGAAGGTATGGACGGGGAAGTTCCCGAGAGGCTCATCGATTGGCGCGGAAACCCGTGGACTTCTGAATCCTCTACCCCTGCAGCCCATCCAAACGCGCGTTTTACAGTTGCCGCTGAAAGGGCCCCATACATCGCACCAGAGTGGCAGGATCCGAACGGGGTACCCATTTCAGCAATTCTTTTCGGTGGAAGAAGAGCGTCGTTGATTCCTCTGGTTACTGAAGCCAAGTCATGGGAGCACGGAGTATTCCTCGGTTCAGTAATTGCATCTGAGACTACGGCTGCTGCTGAAGGCAAAGTCGGAAAGCTCCGAAGAGATCCATTTGCCATGCTGCCATTCTGCGGTTACAACATGGCCGATTACTTCGCACACTGGTTGTCGATTGGAAACAAGTCGGATGCTTCTAAGCTGCCGAGAATCTATTTGGTTAACTGGTTCCGTAAGGACGAGAGCGGCAAGTTCCTTTGGCCGGGATACGGTGACAACTCACGCGTTCTCGCTTGGATCGTTGCCCGTCTCGAGGGTAAGGTGGACGCACAGGAGACTCCCCTGGGATACACCCCCAAGCCCGAGGATATCGACACCAGCGGGATGGCCATCTCACCAAACGTTCTCGCAGACCTCTTCTCGGTGGATTCGGCGAAGCTGCAATTCGAAGCTGATGACATAGCGGTTCACTATGAGCAGTTCGGCGAGGATTTGCCAAAGGAACTTTCCGATCAGCTGTCACTTTTGAGACAGGCTGCGGCGATGTAGCCCTGAGGCTTCAGCAGAAAGGGATTTGTGTAGTAACGGGCTCCTCTAGAAATGGAGCCCGTTTCTGTGGTGCCTGCTTCAAACGCAAGTTTCGTTGGTTCTATTGCATTGCAGCGGCAGATGTTGAAGTAATGTCCGCCGCTGTTTCCGGTGCTGATTTATGGGCCTTCGACAGAGGCTACGAAATGCCGGGGCGTATGTTTGCACCTTGAGCGTGACTTTATCACCGTCTGGCGCTTTTCATAGCGGGGTGGGAGTTTCGGCCAGTAGCTGAAATTCAGAGAACCGGGGCTATGTGCCGGGCATGTCGGACATTCCCCGAAATCTGGCTGCGCAGGATTCTAGCGATTTGGCTGCGTTGGACAACAGACTGCCGAACAGCCATTCAAATCGGTGAAGCTTCCAAGCGACTTGGCAATATGGGATGGATCGAGGAGTTCTCTTGTCAGATCAACTATCATATCGATGAACTGGGGAGAGTTTGAAGACGTTCCGGCTCTGGCGTACGAGATGTCGACTTCGCGGGCAGTCTTGGCAGCCAGAGTGTCCAGATCGTATACCACTTCCATGTGGTCTGAAATGAAACTTATTGGAATTACCACTACGTTTCGTACACCTTTTGATGCAAGCGCTTTCAAGTGGTCTGACACGTCGGGTTCTAGCCACTCCTGGTTTGGTGGACCTGTGCGAGACTGAAATACCAGGGAGAAGCGGTGATGGCTTCCTGTCTTTTCTCGAATGCCCGCAGTCACCAGATTGACCGCCCGGTCAAGTTGCTGAAGGTACGGAGATGTGACCGCCATGGAACGCGGGATTGAGTGCGCCGTAAAGACCAATTCCGCTGAGTGTGGCTCAGGAAGACTGTCCAAGGCTGCCACTGATTTCTCAACCAGTGGCTCGATGAATCCCGGGTGGGAGTAGTAGTGCCTGATCTTGACCACTTCCGGCGCGTCGGGTCCGATTTGGCCTTTAGCCATTTCGACATCAAGCTTGTACTGTTTGCAGCCAGAGAAGGAGCCGAACGCCGAAGTCACGAAGGCGATGGCTCTTTTTCGGCCGTCTGTTTTCATTTGTGCGAGGGCGTCGTAAACATAGGGCTCAAAATTGCGGTTGCCGAAGTAGATAGGCAGTTCGATTCCATGATTTCGAAAGGCGGTTGCAAGCCGTTCGATGATTGCATGGTTGATCTCATTTATCGGACTCTTGCCACCAAATATGCGGTATTGATCGGCAACCACGTTCAGCCGTTCCCGGGGAATATTTCTACCCCGAGTGACATTTTCCAGGAATGGGATTATGTCAGAATCAATGTTTGGCCCGCCGAAGGACTGAAACAGGAAGGCATCGAAGGTCAAACTGACCCGTCCCTATCTTACGGCTTTTTGGACCTTGCCGACCTTGAGGCAAGATGTGCATACGTTCATCTTCTTAGTCGATGAACCAACAATGGCGCGCACCCTCTGGATATTTGGGTTCCAGCGTCGCTTTGTACGACGGTGTGAGTGGCTGATTGTCATGCCAAAGGCTGGTCCTTTGCCGCAGATTTCACATACCGATGCCACTTTGATACACCTCTTGCCTAGACGCTGAAAATTGCTCGATTAATTCTATGATGAATCGCAGGAAATGCGTTCAATCGCGATCCTCTATATTAGCATTTGCGCCGATGGATCATGCTCAAGAGATGTCAACTAAAAAGTTAATCGAGGTAATCGAGTTCTCCGTCGAGTTTCTGGGGCGCTTTAAAGACTCAGTCAACCGGCTCAATGTCTACCCAGTTCCCGACGGAGATACAGGTTCGAATCTGTCACTGACTTTCCAGTCTGTGCTTCAGGAGATCCACGCCAGCGATCGCAACTCCATTGACCTTGAAGACTGTGTGTCGGCAATATCAAAAGGCGCTCTTATGGGTGCGCGTGGCAATTCCGGAGTCATCTTTTCTCAGATTATTCGTGGCTTTGCGGAGGGTGTCAGGCTGGCCGGCGAATCTGACCGCGATTTTCTTCAGGGTGTGGTTTGGGGTTTGCAGAGAGGCTCTGAACTGGCGGACAAAGCCGTTCTCAAGCCGGTCGAGGGAACCATACTCACGGTTGCACGCAGAGCCGCCGATACTGCCAGGACGTTACACATGGATGATCCGATTAGATCGATTTATCTTCTTCGAGAGAGTTCTGTTGAGGCGTTGCTAGAGACCCCGCGTCTACTTCCGATTCTCGCAGAGGCAAACGTTGTTGACGCTGGTGGTGCCGGATTTGTGCTATTCGTCGATGCAGTTGCCAAGGTCTTGGATCCAGAGTGGAAGCAATTGGACATGCCATGGCTTGAACCCGGCGTTGCCGGTCCAAATGATCTGGTGGAACTCTTCGAGGACAGAGGTAGTCAGTTTGGAGACGTTTCTGAGCTCAAATACGAGGTGATGTTCCTTCTTGAGGCTACTGACGCTGCCATTGACGGATTTAGAGAAGTGTGGGCGGGCATCGGTGACTCGATCGTCGTTGTTGGCCAGAATGGCCTGTGGAACTGTCACATCCACACCGACGACATAGGTGCTTCGATCGAGGCTGGTATAGAGGCTGGACGTCCAAGGAGCATCCGGGTTACTGACCTGGCCGAGCAGGTGAGCGAGGAGCGCTGGGTCGTTGCGGCCCATGGTAGTGGCGCGCCAGATCCATTGGGTGTCTCGGACGAAGGTGCCCTTACCGCGGTAGTGGCGGTCGCCAATGGGGAGGGCGTTGGCCGCATATTCAGATCAATGGGTGTAAATCGGATAGTCATGGGAGGTCAATCGATGAATCCTTCCACCTCCGATCTCGTTGCTGCTATAGATGAACTAGAGGCCGAGCAGGTAATCATTCTGCCGAACAATCCAAATGTCATTCCCGTGGCACAGTTGGCCTCGGAATTGAGTTCTCGGCACGTCGTCGTCCTTCCGACGCGGGGAGTCATAGAGGGGTTTGCTGCGCTGATGGAGTTTGACCCCGCGGCCGAAGTGTCTGAGAACATGCAGACCATGAGCCAAAGTGTGGAGCGTGTGGTCGCTGGGGAGGTTACCCGTGCCATACGGTCGTCGAAGTGGGCAGGAGGCAGGATTGCAAAGGGTGATTTCATTGGCATAGGCAGAGAGGGCATCCTATCGGTTGAGTCCTCACTGGCGGAAGCCTCGAAAAAGATGTTGCAGATTTTTCTCTTCCCTGGATCAGAGATCGTCACAGTTATTGAAGGGGAAGGGTCAACCCAGGCGGTTACCCGGGAGATTTCCGAGTGGATAGCGGTAAAGTGGCCGCACGTCGAAGTAGAGATTCACCATGGCGGACAGCCTCTTTACCCTTACCTATTTGGCGTAGAGTAATACCTGAGAAAATGCAACGGTCACAGCTAACTAATATGCTGTCATAAGTGTTATTGCCTGCAAAATAGTCCGAATTCCAGAGGTCTGACCATCAGAGATCTAGTTTCGCTAATTGATCTGCCAGTTACAAGGCTGAAAGGGGTGGGCGAGAAGACGGCTGGGGCACTGTCGGAACTTGGTGTCGAAACCGTTTTCGATATAGTCACCTACTATCCCCGCCGATACGTTGACCGAACCAAACAGGCATCACTGGTCGATTTGGCTGTTGGTGAAGAGGCGTTGATTCTCGCTCGCGTGCGGCGAGTTCAACTACGCAGAACCCGGACTGGCAAGACGATTGTTGAAGTCGATGCTTTCGACGGCACCGGTTACCTTCACGTGATCTTTTTCAACCAGCCATGGCGAGCAAAGCAGCTCAAGGAGGGAGTGGAGGGGGCGTTTTTCGGCAAGTTGGAGCGATTTCGTCGTGTCACTCAGATGTCAAATCCAATTGTGGATCTTATTGGAGACAGGACTGGCAGGATAGTTCCTATCTACCCTCAGTCAGAGAGGGCAGGTCTGCCCTCGTGGGAGATAGCTAAGTTGGTCGAAGACGCTCTCGCCAGGACCGGAGACTTGGTTGATCCAGTTCCTACGGACGTTCTTGACAGACTAGAGCTTATGTCGAGGACGGAGGCAGTCAGAGGAGTCCACGTTCCTGCGACCATTGGCGAGGCGATGGCCGCAAAGAGGCGGCTGGCTTTTGACGAGCTTTTCCGTCTCCAATTGATGTTGCGAAAATCGAAGGTGGAAACTGCCCACAGTTCAAAGGGAATTTCTCACGCGGTCTCACCAATGTTTGGAAGTATCGTGCACACCTCCCGCCTGAATGCCGGACTGTTTTCAGAATGGGATTCCGTTGCTCCAAACGGTGAGTCCGTATTGGTTAGAAGTTTCTTCTCATCACTTAGTTTTGATCTAACCAGTGCCCAGAAGAGGGCACTGGATGAGATAGCCAACGACCTGAGGTCTCCGATACCCATGCACAGGCTTCTTCAAGGGGACGTGGGTTCGGGAAAGACGCTTGTCGCGTTGGGGATGCTCCTCATGGCGGTACAAGGGCGCTACCAAGGCGCATTGATGGCTCCCACCGAGGTGTTGGCCGAACAGCACTGGATCACGCTGTCCCAGCTACTCAAGGGATTCAATGTGCCAGGGTCCAGCGATACCGGTCTCTTCGAAGACAGTGAGCGCCAAGTCAGGGTAGATATGTTGTCCAGCAAGACTCCCGCGGCTTCTAGGCGCAAGATTCTTGAGGAGCTGAGTTCGGGTGCTATAGATATAATCGTGGGGACCCATGCACTGATCTCTGAGGGCGTCAGATTTCATGCGCTGGGAGCAGTCGTCGTTGACGAGCAGCACAGATTTGGTGTTGAGCAGCGGGCGGTGTTGAGGGAGCGTGGGCGAACCGGCCATGGTCTTGACCCAGATGTGTTGGTGATGACAGCGACTCCGATTCCGAGAACCGCAGCCATGACCGTATTCGGGGATTTGGATCTGACGATACTCGACGAGCTCCCTCCAGGCAGGACGCCGATCCTTACCAGGTGGGCAAAGTCACAGGAGGAGTATGCAAAGGTCATCGAAAGAGTGCGATCTGAGGTGGCGGATGGCCGTCAAGCATACCTGGTGTGTCCTCTGATAGAAGGTTCGGAGAGGGTTATTGCCAAATCGGCTACTGAGGAGTTCGAGAGACTAAGAGCGGGTGAGCTAAAGGGACTCAGACTTGGACTTCTCCACGGTCAGATGCTCCCAAGGGATAAAGAGGCGGTAATGGAGGAATTTCGTCTCCACCGCCTGGATGTCCTGGTCTCAACCACGGTGATCGAAGTTGGTGTGGATGTTCCGAATGCCACCGTGATGGTCATCGAGAACGCGGATCGCTTTGGCATAGCTCAGCTTCATCAGCTGCGGGGACGGGTTGGACGTGGCGAGTATCGAAGCTACTGCTATTTGATCGCCCTGGCTGATCCGGAGGATTCAAACCCCCGTCTCGAGGCTTTGGTTGCTTCGACGGACGGGTTCTTTCTTGCTGAGAAGGACCTCGAACTTCGTGGTGAGGGCACAATACTTGGGCGTCGCCAAAAGGGTAGGAGTGACCTCAAGCTAGCCTCATTGGCCCGAGATCGGGATCTTGTGGCAACTGCACAGGTGATAGCCAAAGAAGTGGTCGGGGATGACCCATCGATGACCAGTTACCCTGCGCTTGCAGATGAGATCAGAGCATTCCAGGATCCGGAAGACTCTGAATTTCTGTTTCTTGGCTGAGCACTGTAATTTGGCCATAAAACGGTTGCACCCTGAGTTCGAAATCCGAAGAGGTCTGAGCGGGAGTTTTCCTGTATTCTTTTGTTGTCATTGTTGGTGTGGGGCTGCTGGCACGGTCATATTTGCTAAGTTTGATTCTGTGCGGGTGCTTACAGGTGCGAACAAGAGTCGAAAGCTGCTGTCAAGTGTCCCTGAGGCCACGAGACCCACCTCGTCAAGGGTGAGGAAGTCTATATTTGACATTTTGTGGTCCCGGTTTGGAATTGAAGGCAAGTCGGTCCTCGACCTTTTTGCTGGCACGGGGGCCATGGGGATCGAGGCGTTGTCACGCGGTGCGAGGGAGGCATACTTTGTTGATCACTCTAGAGTGGCGACAAGGGTAATAATTGAGAATCTGGCTCGACTTCAGGTCGAGCGGAGCCGTTTCAGAGTCATAAGCTCCGGATATAAGAGTTTTCTTGAAGGCTATAAGGGTGACCGCTTCGACATCGCGTTTCTGGATCCCCCCTACGTGTTCAGTGAGTGGGATGATTTATTGCTGAAGGTGCCTGCCGATATCATGGTGTGCGAGTCCGGGAAGCCGTTGCAGGCTCCACAAGGCGTTTTGAAATTGTTGGAGCGGAAGTATGGAACTACAGTAGTGACACTGATCTTGGGTTCAGATCCTGGTAGTTGAGAAAGGTGCTGTGAGTTAGTTGATAGTCGCTCTTTTTCCTGGTTCGTTTGATCCGTTTCACAATGGCCATCTTGAAATTGTTGAGAGGGCGTCTCAGCTCTTCGACAGGGTAGTGGTTGCGGCGATGCGCAATCCCCAAAAGGCCGGACCTCTGTTCTCACTTGAGGCGAGAGAGGCAATGATAGAAAAGAGCGTTGCCCACATTGGTAATGTTGAAATAGTCGGACTTTCGACATTGGTGGTGACTCTTGCGAAACAGATGGGGGCATCTGTCATAATTAGGGGATTGCGTGCGGTATCTGACTTTGAAAACGAACTCCAAATGGCTCAGATGAATAGGGAGCTTTCAGGAATCGACACAGTTTTCATCCCGACAAGCGCAGAGTTTTCTTTTTTGGCGTCACGATTATTGAGAGAGGTTTGGCATTACGGTGGGGACGTGTCCTCGATGGTCCCCCCACCAGTGGCGATGGCTCTGGCTGAGAGCGTTCGCTAGTTGACAATCTGGCACTACATATCACCATAGGTGGATAATTGAATAACGACGAGTTTTCGGAACAAAGGATCACTCTCCAAGAGGCGCTCTCTGCCATTGCTGAACTGGTTGAAAATGCGAAGGCCATGCCGCTTTCCGCATCGGTGCTGGTGCCACGGGATGAGATCCTGTTCCTTGTTGATGCCGCGCTCGAAGCGTTGCCAGTAGAAATCCACAACGCCCAGTTGATATTGAGAGAGCGTCACGACATCGCAGACAAGGCTCACTTCGAGGCGGATGAGATAATCGCTGCCGCTACCGCAAAGGCGGAGCGGCTAGTGGCGCGGACCGAGATTATGAGGCAGGCTAACCAGAATGCCAATAGAATGATTCAATCCGCCAAAGAGGAGGCAGCGCGTTTGAAGTACGCTGCACAAGACTTTGTGGATCAGAAATTGGCCGGTTTTGAAATTGCGCTCCAGGCAATTGAAAAGTCGGTCAAGGCAGGAAGGGCAAAACTAGCGCCTACCGTCGATGAACCCTTCGACCCTACTGATCCACTGGGTGGACCTGAGGCTGAGTTGGATAACACGCCTTTTTTTGATCAGGATTTCGAGTGAGTTTCAAGCATTCTTTTATTATTGGGGTTACACGGCTTCGCAAAGAGCCTGGATCGATGGTGAGTTTCGACCTTACCGGCCAACTCTCGGATCTAAAAGTATCCTCGTCATATGTCGAAGACATCGAATTGATTGCAGTTGTTGGAATTGCCGAGTCTGTCCATGGCGGGATTCTAATTACCGGAATTATTCGCACCATCTGGAAAGGTGAGTGTAGGCGCTGCCTGGGGCTGGCATCTGGTGCGATGGAAATTCCGGTTCGAGAGCTCTATGAGAGAGTTGAATCCGGCATGGGCGCGATTTCGGATGGCGACACCTATCCCTACTCTGGAGACGTGATCGATCTGAGTGAAATGGTTAAGGACCAGGTTCTTTTGGGTCTTCCTTTGGCACCTTTGTGCACGGAAGAGTGCAAAGGTCTTTGTGTCAGTTGTGGTGCCGAGTTGAACAAGGGTTTGTGCGGGTGTGACAATGAGGCAATCGACCTGAGATGGGGCGCGCTCGATGTTCTGACGGATGAAGACCGTTAGGATATAGGTCCTATAATCGTTGTTTGAGTTGTAAAGCTACTGCACATGTACGCAAAGGTGGTTCTGGGCACCTATAATATGTCGGTCGAATCCCGAGAATTTAACGGATCCAGAGATTTTTGAGAGAGAGATAAGATGGCGGTTCCTAAGCGGAAAACCTCAAAGGCGAAAACCAGGTCGAAGAGAGCATCAGCCTGGACTTTGAAGCTTCCAGCGCGCAGCGTTTGCCCGCAGTGTAACGCTTCAAAGCAGCCACACGTGGTATGTCCTGCATGTGGATGGTACCACGGCCGTCAGGCCATTCAAGTAGGGTAGAAGTGCTGCCAATTGCGCTGGACGTTGAGGGTGGCGATAACGCACCAGACGTTGTGATTGAAGGCGCTAGAAGGGCTCGAGATGAGCTGTCTGTACCGATTGTCATGGTCGGAAGAGCAGAGACTCTTGAACAGCTCAGTGATTTCGAAGTCTTCGAGGCCACTGAGGTCATCACGATGGATGAAGATCCGGCATCATCGGTTCGATCCAAGCGGGATTCATCCCTGGTAAGGTGTGCCGAACTCGTCAGGGACAAGAAGGCATCCGCGATGATATCTGCCGGAAACACCGGTGCGGCCATGGCGTCGGCCTTGTTGAAAATGGGTAGAATCAAAGGTGTTGCCCGGCCCGCCATTGCGACGACTATCCCTGTGCCCGGGTCAACGCCGACCGTTCTGCTGGATTCAGGCGCCAACTCCGAATGCCTACCTTCCTGGTTGGTCCAGTTTGGCGAAATGGGATCCATTTTTGCACGCGAGGCCTTCGACATCGCCAACCCCAGGGTCGGTCTAATGTCCATTGGTGAAGAGAAGTCAAAAGGCAACTCGCTTGTCAAGGAGTCTCACCAGCTCCTTAACAAGGTAAAAGGGATCAGCTTCATTGGCAATGTTGAAGGCAGAGACGTCATGTCCGATCGCGTGGATGTTGTGGTTACGGACGGTTTTACTGGAAATGTTGTACTCAAGACCCTGGAGGGCGGTGTACGGGCAGTTGCGAAGGCGGTAATTGGTGCTCTGCAAGGTGGTGAAGATGGTCCAAAGGTATTTGAATTGGCGTTTCCAAAGCTTTTGGATTTATGGTCGGCCCTTGACCCTGATTCTTATGGTGGAGCCATGTTGCTTGGAGTCAACGGAGTATGCGTGATTTCGCACGGTTCGTCTTCTGCAAACGCAATATTTCATGCGATTAGAACAACGTCTGTCTTGGTAAACCATGATCTGGTTGGAAAGCTTTCCGTAGGAATTGCCGAAGCATCGGTGGATGTGTCTTAGTTCAGAATCCGAGCCGGCGATCGTTTTGGCAAATGAATGAGTTTGATGCCGGATTCGCGGAGTTCTGTGATTTGTTGTAGTAATCATTGTTGGGCTGTTTCCAGAGCGTAGAGTTTGGGAGAAAATTTAGTGAATCGCAACCAAGTCTTCGAGATAATCAGGAACCATTTGGCCGATATCCTTGAGATTGAACCAGCAGGTATCAGTGAAACAAGTTCGTTTACTGACGACCTTAACGCCGATTCTCTTGCTTTAATTGAATTAGTGGAGGCAATAGAAGAAGAGTTTTCATCGCAAGACAACAGCTTCAGGATCGACGATGAGGACCTTGAGGAGCTGAAGACCGTGCGAGATGCAGTCGATTATGTCGTGGAGAAGCTTAATATTTAGGGGCGCGGGATTCGGATTTCGGATTATTACCTATCGCGAAATTCTGTGTAAGGAGCACCGTGTCTGAAAGCAATGCGTCGGCGGAAAGCCATGAGCAGCACGAATGGGCCTTGGACCGTCTTGTCGCAAAGCTCGGTATTGCCGAAATTTCAAGAGCCGGAATTGCGCAAGCAGTGACTCATCGTTCTTATTGTGCAGAACATCCAGGTGTTCGTTCTAATGAGAGACTCGAATTTCTTGGTGACTCAATACTTGGATTGGTGGTAGGGAAGTACATCTTTAAGACCTTCACTTCATTCGAAGAAGGGGAGATGACCAAACTGAGGGCCTCCGTAGTGAGTTCCCACACTTTGTCAAAATGTGCACGCTCAATTGGTCTGGGGCAGATGGTGCTCCTTGGCCGGGGGGAAGAGGTATCCGGTGGCAGGGAGAAGAATTCGATTCTTTCCGACACTTTGGAGGCCGTTATGGGTATCGTGTACCTGGAGCTTGGATATGCCGATGCCGAAAGGGTAATTCTCACCCTGATAAAACCTGAGATTGAAGAGCATGCCATTGGACCGGGCTACTCGGACTACAAATCCCGGTTGCAGGAACTTCTTGCCCAGACGGGGATGAGGCCGCCAGTATATGAAGTGGAGTGGACCGGGCCTGATCATGCCAGAGTCTTCCAGGCTATCGTCAAGACCGATGGAAGGGTCTTGGGCGGCGGGAGAGGCTCGTCGAAGAAGCTCGCAGAGCAGCGAGCGGCTGAGGATGCGCTGGGACTCCTTTCAGACATCGAAGAAAACGAGAAGGATGCAGGGAAATAGGCCGTAGATGCCTGAACTTCCGGAGATTGAAACACTGAGGAGGGACCTCTCCCAGTTGATTTTGGGCAAAGCAATAAGGCGTGCATCGGTCCGCACTCCTAGATCAATCCGGGCCCACTCCACGTTCGAGGAGTTCGAGGAGCCTTTGGCAGGTGCGACTGTCTTGGATGTCAACCGGAAGGGGAAATTTCTTTCATTCACTATAGGCTCACGGCGTGATTCAACCTTTGCACTGGTGGCGCATATGGGAATGACTGGGCAGCTGCGCAGTTTTTCCCTCGGAGAGGAGATTCCAAAACATGCTCATGTGCGCTTTGAATTCATGGACGATACAGAGCTTGTCTTCGTGGACCCCCGCACCTTCGGCCAGCTCTACCTTGACGGAATTGACGAATCCGGCCTGGCTGTTTCGCTTCGGCGTTTAGGGGTGGATCCAATCAACGAACCGGACAGGTTGTTGCAAGCTTTGAAAAGGTTCTCTGGTTGCGGCATGGGAGTAAAGTGGCTTCTGCTTGATCAGTCAAAAATATGTGGAATAGGCAATATGTATGCGGACGAAATACTGTTTCGCGCCGGAATCAGATTTGACCGTCCTGGAAGATCGCTGAAACTTGATGAATTCACTGGTTTGGCGGGTGCAATTGGGGAAATCCTTAACCAGGCAATTGTCCTAAGGGGATCGAGCCTCAAGGATCTTCAGTACCGAGACGTCAACGGTCTGATAGGCGGATATCAGGACCGTCATCAGGCCTATGGCAGGGAGGGTCTGGAATGCTTGCGATGCCATGGAATTATCGACAGAATATTTGCCAAAGGTCGCTCGTGTTTTCTTTGCCGCTCCTGTCAAAGGTAATTTCAGCTAGTCTTTTGTAACCGTTGCAACCTGCCGATACGATTGCTAAGGAGAGTCTGGGTGTTTCTTCGGTCCCTGACAATTAAGGGATTCAAATCGTTTGCCGATCCTGTGACTATCGACCTTTCTCCTGGCGTATCGGTGATTGTGGGTCCAAACGGATCAGGAAAATCAAATATTGCCGACGCTATTGCCTGGGTTCTAGGGGCACAAGGTCCGAAGACGGTGAGATCCTCCAAAATGGACGACGTGATATTCGCCGGCGCGGGCAATCGTGGTCCACTTGGGCGGGCGGAGGTGTCGATTGTCATTGACAATTCCGATCACGGTGTGGAGTTGGATCTTTCGGAATTAACAATCTCGAGGACCCTTTTCAGATCTGGCGAGAGTGAATATTCGCTCAACGGGAATCCCTGTCGTCTCATTGATCTGCAGGACCTCTTGTCGGATGCCGGCGTTGGACGCCAACAGCATGTAATCATTTCCCAGGGCCAGCTTGATCTAATTCTCAATGCGAAATCCGAGGAGCGTAGAGAGGCTGTTGAAGAGGCTGCCGGCATCGCCAAGTTCAAAAAGAGGCGTGAGCGCACCGAGCGGCGGTTGGCGGCGATGGAAGGCGACCTTTTGAGGGCCGGTGATCTTGTCCGTGAGGTGAAAAGGCAGATACGGCCGCTCACTCAGCAGGCCGCCAAGGCCAAGCGCCAGCTTGAACTTAGGGATCGTACGACCCTTTTGAAGCGTTATATAGCTGGCTCTGAGCTGAGGGCTCTTGAGAGTGTCGCGGAAGCGATAGGTAAAGAGCGGGTCGATGACGAAAGATCCAACTCCACACCGTGATCGGAATTGTCAATGACAATCGACACCTCCGCCCG
>DAHXKX010000093.1 GCA_027366165.1 Actinomycetota bacterium | reverse complement strand
AGCCCGGAATCGGAAATCCGTCGCACGACAGCTTCAGTCAGGTATGCAGTCTGGCTGGCGGGCTTCACAACTGAAGGCATTCCTGCCAAAAATGCAGGCGCAAACTTCTCGAGCATTCCCCAGACGGGAAAGTTGAAGGCGTTGATCTGAACCGCGACTCCGAGCTTTGAACTGTAGATGTGCCTACCTCCAAAGGTTCCACCCTTCCCAAGAGGTTCAATGTCGCCATCGAAGAGAGTTGTTCTGTCCGGGAGTTCACGCCCGGCCTTGCTTGCATAGACCGCGATAGTGCCAATGCCGCCATCGACATCAACCGAAGTGTCGCGCCTTGTAGCACCGGTCTTGGCTGAAATTGCGACAAACTCGTCCAGATGGCTGAAGAGGTACTTTCCCAGATCCTTTAAAATCGCCGCCCGTTGTGTGAACGTCAGCTTCCGCAGTTCGGGACCACCGATCTTTCTGGCAAACTGTAGCATCCCGGCAACGTCAGGCCCCTGGCGAGGGATACGTGCAATCTCTTCCCCTGTGGACGCATCCAAAAGGGGCGAAGTTTCACCTTCACTCGATTGCCATCGACCTTGGCTGTAACTCTGAAGTACTGGCGTCATTTGACTCTCCACTCAGCTTGCAAACAATTTTGAGGACTTGCTTTTCCCGACGATTAAAAGGTCCCGAACCGTTGGGTCACTTTACTTTTTATTGTAGCTGCCATGCCGGCTCTGGAGTTACCGCCATAGAGCCCAGAGCCAGCTCAGACAACCATCATCCACCAACTTCAGTCCCCATAACACGCTCCGTCACCGACTGGACCCAAGATTGTCATTCGTCCGCCCCAGAGAACACGTATGTTCTCCCCACGCTGCTTTCATTCCCCAGACGCTGAGTCTCTCCGGCTTTCTCTGTCGAGACTGGGCCTGGCAAACCGGTCGCCTATTGAGGACGCCGCCCAAATATTGCCTAGGCCATCGCGGTCCACCTCGGGTCCTTCGGTAAGCAGCAGCCCTTGTATCTCCATCTCGATTTTTCAATCAGAGTTTCAACCAGCCGTCAATCTGCGCAAGTGGTTAACCGTCCGAAATCGGGACCATCGATACCAGCCGGCAGGTCGTGGGCAACGACAGAGTCTGCATCGCAATGCCAGTCGCAGTCCAAGCAGGAATCAGGGCAATGAAACTTTTCCATGCCGGTCGTCGGTCTTTGGGCACCGTCGCATAGCCACCCAGGGAACCCGGAAGCTGACCTCCCAGGTCCGGCAGGTGACCCTAAAATAATGTCAACACCCTAGACAAATGGAAGAGAAGCTGGTGAATTTGTGTTGAGAAGACTCATTAAAAACTTCACCATGGCCATCCCTCTACTTTTCCTGGCAAGTTGTGGCACAGCCGTCAATTCTTCACCGACCACAAGTTCCACCCCGATAACACCACTGCCCTCGTCCGCTCAGCCCACAACCACCAGCACCTCTCCTGCCAGGCCAGTGCACCCCCACATCTTTGTGATCGTTATGGAGAACCTGGGCTATAGAGCCGCCATGTCCACCCCACCACTTGCCAGTCTCGCGCACTCCTGGGCATTTGCGACCAACTACTACGCCACAACCCATCCGTCGCTTCCTAACTACCTCTCTTTGATCGGCGGATCGACATATGGAATCTCCTCGGACTGCACATCGTGCTTCGTGAACGCGGCGAATCTTCCAACCGAACTGAGCCAGAAAGGAATCTCCTGGAGCGCATATATGGAGTCGATCCCACGCGACTGTTACCTGTCGCCCTACGCCCCCGGCGGCCTTTACGCCGGCAAACACGATCCTTTCATCTATTTCAAAAACGTAAGGTCATCCACCACGCTCTGCTCGAACATCAAGCCTCTCAGCCAGTTGACTTCCAAACTCGGTTCTTCTCAGACTGGCTTGGCAAGCTTTATCTGGATAACGCCCAACATCTGCAACGACGGACACAACTGTTCTCCCAGCACCGCTGGCGCATGGTTGGACAAAATGGTGAGTCAGATCGTCTCTTCCACCGCATGGAAAGAAAACGGGGCGCTGTACGTGACATGGGATGAAGGCAATGGGGGCGACTACCGCGGCATTTCTGCAAACGGCGGCATAATCTCATCGGGAGGAGGCGGTCATGTTCTCACGCTTGTTATCGAACCCGGTCTGGCCGCCGGAACCGAAATTACACAACCAATGGACCACTATGCACTGCTGAAGACTATTGAAACAAATTTTGGCTTGAGCCAGTTGGGGCTAAGTGCCAACTCACATCTACCAGTATTGCCATGATTGCTCTGCGTCAACGTGGCCTGGTGCAATCTATACAATCGCGATACCTTCTCATATCCGACGGGTCAGCTCTTCCCGGTTCAGGTCATGGAATTCTCAAATCATGTACTTCACGTGCCCGTTCCAAATCCTCGGTGTCGCACGACTGCTCGTCGAGGGGTGACACCATTGCCCAGTGCTTTCCCACTGGACAGTGCTGGTAACGCTTCGAGCCAAATCGTATGGCTTTAGCTGAGGCTAGAGGAACCCATATGGTGGTGAACAAATGACCGGAGCTGCACCGAACTGGTTTATCGAAAGATTCGAACATGGCATCATTATACGTCTCCTGTGCAAAGATGCATTGACATCCGACAGGTCTGGGATGCACTTGAAGATGCCGAGGCCAGTTCACTCCAATTCTGGATGATCTTTCTCTTCTATCAACCACTTCTGCGCGTGCACTGATGCCCATTCTCGCGATATGCGTCCAGTGAGCATCGATTTTAATGCATCTTTGTGCACCAGGGCCTGCACCACATGACCAGCAACTGCCACCACGATCGCAAAGGCCAGCAGGTCGTGGACAAATGTGGCTCCGGTTCTCCAACCCAGTGGAAATAGGCTGAACCACCGAAGAATCAGGCCGGTTCCAAACATCACGACAATTGAAGAGCCTATGAACAAAGCGTTCAACTTTTGGCCCGGATTGAATTTTCCCATTTCGATCATCGAGGCCCGGCCGAACGACCGCACCCATCTTAGTTCCCCTTTGGTCCACAGATTGAATCTTTGAACATCAGCTCGAAACCCTGATCCCCACGATCCCACAAGTGAGACCAAGAGAGGAACCGGGAGAAAGATCCCTGTCCAGGTGTGGATTTCCGCGATCAAAAGGCGCCTGCCGACCAGTGCCTCCACTTGGGCAAAATAGAGCGGTAAAGCCGTCAACATCAAAATGGCAAAAAGCAGGGCGTTCATCCAGTGCGCAAAGCGCTCCACTCGATCAAAACGAACAAGCCACGGGTCTACCTTGCTTGTGCTCATATCAGGAAATTGGCGCGTCCTGACGGCCATTAACGTTCCCTACCCATGCGTCCACCGGATATCCGTTCTGTTCCCAGAAGCCCGGTGTCGCATTCTCGACAAGGCGCACAGATGAAAGCCACTTCAGTGATTTGTAGCCGTACATTGGAGCTACGTACAGTCTTACTGGACCGCCGTGCGGAGTTGATATCGATTCACCCAGCATGCGGTATGCCACTATAACGTCAGGTCTGAGCGCTTGGCTGAGAGTCAAGCTCTCCGTATCCACGCCATCGTAGGAGTCAAACTCAACCGCAGCCGCAGCACCTTTCACACCAGCGGCATCCAGAATATCCTTCAGTCTCACCCCTTCCCAGTGAACTTGTGGCACCCGCCATCCAGTAACGCATTGAAAGTCCTTGATCAGCTTCACGCTTGGCATAGCCGTCAGCTGGTCCAAAGTCAGTGTCATAGGTCTGTTCACCAAACCTGAAACTGATAAGCGGTAGTCAGCAGGCAATATCGCAGGGAAAGAGCCCGTAACTGTGTAGATCCGAAATCGATTGCCACCAGGCAACAAGCCACCCAGGCCGGTGCCAATTGCGGCACCTAGCGCACCCTGAAGCTTTGTACCAAAAAGGACCCCCATGGCTCCAAGACCGGCCATTCCGAGAAACACCCGCCTTCCAACCGGAACGGCCTGATCAGGTGACTTCCCCTCTGACGTCATATCTCGAACATATCAGCTGGAGAATTTTAGTGCCTGTCAACATTCACCTTCATTTGCTAGGCTGGCCCCATGACTGGTCCAACATCACCGGAGGATCTTTCGGCCTTCAACGACAGGCCACGCCCCGGTTCCCGTCCAGTCTTTGAGCTGTTCCAGTCCAGGCGAACCACGGTCGGAAACATCTCTGTAAGGAGGGCCCTGCCCAAAAGACAAAGGCGCACCATCGGCGCATGGTGTTTCGCAGATCATTTTGGGCCTGAGCTGCTCAATGACAACCAAGGCATGGATGTCGGACCGCACCCTCACATCGGCCTCCAGACCGCCACCTGGCTACTCGAAGGGGAGCTCGTACACAGGGACAGTCTCGGATCCGAGCAGACTATCAGGCCTGGAGAACTCAACCTAATGACCGCCGGCAAGGGTGTAAGCCACTCGGAGGAGTCACCTGAGAAGCGTTCTTCCATCCACGGTATCCAGCTTTGGATAGCACAGCCGAACGAAACCCGCAACGGCGAACCGGCTTTCGAACACCATAATTCCCTGCCGGAAGCAAACATCGACAATGCGACGGCAACAGTCCTGGTTGGGAACTTTGGCGGAGCAACGTCAAGCGCGAGGACTGATACCCCAATTGTTGGGGTGCAGGTAACCGTCGGCATTGGCTCCACAATCCTGGAACTGCGAAAAGACTTTGAGTACGGACTGATCGTCCTCGAAGGTGTGGTCACCTACCAGAATCTTGCGGTCACGCCTGGAAATCTCGCCTATTTCGGAATGGGCAGGAACGAAATAATGCTTACCTCGCAAGAGCCGTCTATCCTCATGCTTCTCGGCGGCAAACCGTTTCCGGAAACGTTGCTCATGTGGTGGAATTTTGTTGCACGCACCCATGGAGAGCTCGACGAGGCACGCCAAGACTGGGAGTCCCATTCGCAACGCTTTGGCAAGGTGACCTCAAAGCTTGAGTCGATTCACGCGCCACCGCTGCAATTGTGAAGGGTCAAGATGGCCAAAGAGCCACCCACTCACAAAACATCAGGCTTGCCAACTTCAGCGATGCTAAATTGTTAGCAAGAATTGAACGATGAGAAGGTGGCGATTCTTTCCCGGCGGCAAGCCGGTCAGGCTCGACGCACTAATTAACACGCTTGACCCTGAAATCTGAAACCTCTACCAGTAAAGTGTCCTACTCAAGTGTCAGAAAGTGAAAAGATAGATAAACCCGCCGCTGAAGCCGTTATTGGAGAAGTAGAACAAGATGTCTCGGTGTTCGCTTCTTTCAAAGTTTTTGGATTCGGAAGAATTTGGGCCAGTATTCTCAGCGGAAATTCCGGCCGCTTCAGCCTCCTGGTTGTCGCAGGTTGGGAAGCCTACAAGATCAGCCACTCCGCCTTCTGGTCAAGCATTATTGCGTTCTGCATCCTGAGTCCGGTCGCTGTCATCGGCCCGATGGCCGGTGCTGCGGCAGATCGAATCAACAAAGCCACTCAGATGGCTATTGGGCAAGCCTTTGCCATGACATCCGCTCTTTTGGCTGTAGTGGCTCTCTCCATTGGACATCTAAGTCTCCCCCTCCTAGTGATCACAACGGCTGGAGTCGGAACTGGAAACGCGATTCAGAACCCCGCCTGGTCCTCTTTGACGCCAGCCGTCATAGGTGTCAGACGCATGGTCAACGGAGGCGCCTTGATCAGAATTGCACAGCAAGGGTCTGAATTTCTCGGTCCGGCGATTGCTACTCCACTTCTGGTCAAGTTCGGACCGGCGACCGTGTATCTGCTGTGCACTGTGTGCTACGCGATCGCGACATCCCTGTCGATCAGTCTTCGAAAGCATGTTCCGCATTCACCCTCGGTAAGCCGTGGGATCTACCACCCTCTCAAAGAGGCGCTTGTCTACGTTTCGACCAAGCAGCGCATGGTGGGGGGATTATTGATACTGGTGGGTCTGCACTGTGGCTTGACCATGGCCTACACTGGACTTCTCCCAAAGTTCGCCCAGACCAACCTCAGCGGAGCAAGTGGAATATATGGAGAGTTGATGACCGCCGTCGGGATTGGGGCTATCCTTGGTGCATTCTTCGTAATCATAGGTGCGAGATGGCTTGACCTCAAGTTCATGCTCATCCTCACTGGAGTGGCCAGTGGACTTTCGCTGGTCTTGCTAGGTGTTTCAAAGGATGTCATCCTCGCCTTGTTTGGAGCCACCCTCATCGGTGGGAGCCAGTCCGCCTTCATGGCCTTATACCTGGCTCTGCTCCAGGGATCAACTGCCAGCGAGGTTCGTGGTAGAGTCGCGGCGTTCTCCAACATCCTCGTTGGATCGACGATGTCAACTTTTGCAATTGTTTGGGGCGCGCTAACCAATACCTTTCCGGTGGAATGGGTACTCGCCGTACCCGGAATCATTTTCGTTTTTTGCCTGGGAATAATGATGATCGCAGCCCCGTGGCTCAAACCGCCAAGGATGGCGCGAGTTCAAATACTCTCAGCTTCGAACCTTTAACCTTGGTTCGCTCCCGCAGATAAATCCAAGAACTCACCATACCCGGCAACTCACGCATCTGATCCAAGGTGTAATAGACATTTCCCAGGACCACCGTGCATAATTGAGTGCACTTTTCCTCAATTCCGGTGACCGAAGTGCTGGGGCAAAACTGTTCTAGGCTGCGTCTACGTTGGCGTAGAGTGCGTGGCCAATGGTAACTCAGACGAATACCAAACGAACCTTCCGGCACCCGCTCCTGCCCAAGTTGTCCAAGGAACTCTTGGAGACCAGGTTGTTGACCGGAATGGGCCGCAGGCTCCTGAAATTATCCGTGAGGGGGATGAACTTTCCGACCTCTATGCGGTCGTAGCACTACACAAGCGTGGAGGTGTCCTTTCCAATCCCATGTCCTTGGCCGGGGTCCGCTGGTAGATGGTATCAGTTGGTGCACAAATTAATGGGCTGGCGGGATCAAGTTCGGGTGGCCCCTGCCCAGGCAAAAGTTGGAAACCCTGGCCAAGGTGGATGCTCCGGTCTTTACCAAATCGCGTGTGCGTCTGAATCGGATCCATTTAGCGCGGGGAATAGGAACTTCGCACCATTTCAGTTGGAGGCCTGCTAACATCCAAACGGCTCAACCAACCCGTACCCAGATGCAAGGAACACGATTATTGATAACTGCAGTTAATGAACCGCGGGAACCAGCCAAAAGTTGGTTCCCGCGGTTCATTCATATACAGCTCACGTCCAGCGCGAGCTGGCAACGCTAACTCAGTTCACCTAACTTGCAGGTGGCAAGTAGTTCAGAGAGTAGGCCGAAGACAGCACTGTCGACGATATCGGCTTTGAAAGCAGGTGGAAGCTTTCAAGCGCAGCTAGTCCTGCGGTCCACTGGGAATCCGTCATCTGCGCATCCTTCACCCACTTGTAGCTAGTCAGAGCACTTTGCAAGAGCGAAGGACTCAACTTGGGGAACGTGGGCTGAAGAGCAGTTGTAGCGCCACTTGGGTTAGTGATCAGGTAGTTGTCAGCCTCGGATATGGCGTTGCAAACGCTCTTCACTATCGTGGGGTTAGAAGCCATGTAGGACTTCGCCCCCAGTATTCCTTCCCAAGGCACTGCGGCAAGCTCGGAAATCTCAGTTGTATCGAAGACGACTTTACCCGCCCCAACCTGCTCTGCGGAAGCCGGAATTGGCTGAGTATCGAAGATTGCCTGGACCTCGTTGTGCTGAAGGGCTGTAACCAGAGCAGCGGAACTACTCACCGCAAATATGGTCAGTGAGTTCGTCGGCATTCCAAAGTGCTGGAGCAGACCGGTAAGCATAATTCCCGGAGCCGCAGAAGCTCCACCGACAACGGCAACTTTGTCACCCTTAAGTGCCCCCAACACTTGCTGTGGGGTACTGGAAGAGGTGAGCTTGTCGGAAGACGCGATCTGGTTGGTCACCGCCATGGCCCACTCCGGGCCGTTGTACTCCATACAAGCCATCTGAAGGGGAATGCCCTTAGACACAGCTGTTAGCAAAGAGACCGAGTTGACAGAGGTGAACTGAACACTGTTTGAAACAAGTGCTGAGTTGACGATCACGTCACCAGCCAATACGACGATCTTGACGTTCAAACCTTGCTTCTTGAAGTACCCTGCCTGTTGAGCGAGATAGACCGGGGACTGAACTGGCTCGGCGACTGGCAATGCAATCGTTATATTCGTAAGTGGAGCCGGAGCAGTTGTAGTAGTTGTTGATGCGGACGCCGCTGACGTGGCCGTCGAAGAGGTGCTAGAACTAGAGCCACACGCAGCGAGCACGGTACCCGACAACAAAAGGGTAGCCAGTACAGCCTTTTTTCTCGAAATCATGTATTTCCCCCTGGTTGAATTAATGCAATTCACCCTTACTGCTCATGAAACTGCATTTCGCTTTTATACCACAGTGCAACCGATTAAAATGGCTCATTGCGAGGAATAATCTGATTCATCACAAATAATTCCCGGACCCAGCACGTGAAACGCCATCGAAAAGAGGTTCCACACTAACGCGTTGTTCCGTGCGAGAGCAGATTCTAAGTGACTCAAGAAATTGTAATTAAGGTCGCCTGAGAAAAATGTGTCCTAGAACCAACCGAGCAAAGTCGAAACGAGATACGTTGGTGATAGGGTATGACAAGTTTCACACCTCGGTATTTGATTGATTAAGTAGGAGGCAATCTTTTGCTGGAATTTCGAAACGTAACCAAGCGCTTCGAGACACCGGGGGGCCAGGAAGTAACCGTTCTCCAAGATGTGTCGTTCACCGTTGACGACGACGAATTTTGTGTGGTAGTGGGGCCCAGCGGGTGTGGGAAAAGTACACTCTTGAATCTTGCTTTGGGCCTCGTCCCAATCTCTGAAGGCGAAATAGTACACGACGGCAAGAGGGTCGAATCCATCGTCTCGAGCGATGTTGGTTACATCACTCAGGACGCCAACCTGCTTCCATGGTCAACGGTCCTCGAGAACATCATGTCTCCACTTGAGATTCGCGGTGTTCCAAAGACTGAACGTCGGGCTACAGCCAGAGAATGGGCGGAGGCCGTCGGTCTTGGCAAGTTTGTCGATTACTACCCTGGGCAGCTTTCTGGAGGGATGCAGAAGCGCTGTTCGATAGCCAGGACCATGGTCTACGATCCTGCAATGATTTATATGGATGAGCCTTTCGGACCTCTCGATGCCATTACGAGAACCATCTTGCAGGAGACCTTGTTGAACTTATGGCAAACGAGGCGAAAGACCATCCTGTTCATCACTCACGACTTGGTCGAGGCAATTGCCCTTGGTGACACGGTGGTTGTCATCAACGGCCAGCCAGGAACTGTCAAAGCCAGAATTCCAATTCCTCTTTCCAGACCACGGGAAATTCGCCACCTCGCAGCATCAACTGAGTTTGTCGAACTCCACACCAAGATTTGGTCATATTTGGAACCTGGCGTAGAAAGCAACGCCGGGGAATTGGTTTAGGTTTGGAAACGCGCACCCAATGGCTGGTTGTGTTTCCACTGCTGCATGGCTAACATTGGATTTTTGAGGGATACTTATCAGGTGAGGAGCACCTGAATTATTTAAAGGGCCGTCATCGCCAGGGGAAATCTCTGTTGCGTCGGACCCATTACCAGCTAAGGCATGGAATTCCGGGGGGAACAAAATGAGTACTCGTGTAGAGCCAAGATCTACCACTGTGGCACTTGACGGAGAGATCGTGGCTCCTAAGAGCTCGAGCAAGTCAAGCCGCGACAGAAGCTGGAGACTGAAGGTCTCGATAGGCCAAGTCGTGGCCATCCTGGCGATGCTTGGCGTTTGGCAGGCCATAAGCGGTAATGTGATACCCGTCTACCTGATCAGCTCGCCAACCGGGGTGGCCAGCGATACATTCCACCTGATTCAGACTAGGACCATGTGGCAGGACATCCTCACAACCTCCCAGGAACTAGTTCTCGGCTACGCGATAGGGGTGGTGTTTGGAGTCCTCGTAGGAATTTTAATGGGATCGGTGAAGTTCCTCTCTGGCGTATTCGAGCCGATAATAGCCGGAATTAACGGTATACCAAAGATTGCGTTGGCCCCACTCTTTCTCCTCTGGTTCGGACTTGGAATATGGTCCAAAGTGGCCCAGGCAAGCATGATCGTGTTCTTCGTTATGTACTACAACGTTTACATGGGGATGCTGAGCATCTCCCCAATGCTCGTGAAACTGTTTCAGGTGATGGGCGCAAATCGCGGATATGTTGCACGCAAGGTTGTCTTGCCGTCACTTTCAGTTCCAATCTTTGCCGGCCTCAAGGCTTGTGTGCCATTTGCAATGATCGGAGTGATTGTTGGTGAGTTCATCGCCGCCGACCGGGGGGTCGGCTATTTCGTGCTCCAGGCAACCCAGCAATTCGACTCTGCGGGCCTGTTCTCAGGAATCATAATCATGGTCGCCATGGTTTTGATCGGTATGAGAATCGTAACATTCTGCCAGAACAGAGTGCTTTATTGGCAGAAGCTGGGGCACGGCAGATAGGTTCGTGGATTAACTGCTCACTCGGCTCTAGCTGGTGGATCATCTTGAAATGTCACACCGCCCAAACGGGTTTACCGAATTGGCAACCGTTGAGTGGTCGCTGATTACCCGAGATGCGGATTGGAACCGAAGTATCAGGTTTTGCAACACACGCCATGAAGCTGCGAGCGAACAACTGCGTAGCCGCCCTGAAATTGTGATATTGACACCGTCTCAAAAAGGAGAGCAACAATGAAGATAGAGAAGCTGACCGTTCCAGTTGAACATCGTCCGCCCATGGAATGGGGAAGCGACGCAATCGCGGAAGTGCTTGGCCAGCTGGACCTCCCTTTCATAAGTCTTACCCCTGGCGCAAGCTACAGGGGCATACACGACAGTCTTGTGAACTATCTGGGTAATGAAAAGCCAAAGATGATTCTCTGCCTCCACGAGGAGAACGCCGTCGCGGTTGCCCAGGGTTACGCCAAGGTCACTGGAAAACCTATTGCCGTGGCCCTCCACAGCAACGTCGGGCTTATGCATGCGACAATGGCTATCTTCAACGCCTACTGCGACCGCATGCCGATGGTCATTTTGGGCGCCACTGGACCATTAGACGCGACCGAGAGACGTCCGTGGATTGACTGGATTCACACCGCAATCGACCAGGCCGCACTTATTCGAAACTACATCAAGTGGGACGATCAGCCGGGTTCGGTCTCCGCAGCCGTTGAAGCGATAGCCAGGGCAAACCAGGTGACGAGATCCTATCCCTCTGCCCCGACCTACGTGTGCCTAGACGCCGGAATACAGGAACAAAAGCTCACCGCACCGGTTCAAATGCCTAACCTGGCGAGACATCAGCCACCGGCTCCTCCTTCGCCTTCACCGGATGCGGTTAACGAAACCTGGAAGCTGCTGAAAGATGCAAAGAGGCCGCTAATTCTAATGGGCAGGGTCTCGCGAACAAGGAAATCTTGGGATGACAGAGTCAAGCTTGTGGAAGCCCTCGGAGCGTGTGTACTAACCGACCTCAAGATTGGCGCCGTCTTCCCGACCAAACACCGTCTCCAGCCGGCATGGCCTGGAGCCAGGATCACCCCAGCTGGAAGATCCCTTATCCGCGATGCTGACGTGATCCTAAGTCTTGACTGGGTAGATCTTGGCGGAACACTTCAGACTGCGGATTCTGGAGATACTCAGACAGTCATCTCATGCACCAACGACCAAGCACTTCACAATGGCTGGAGCAAAGACCACTATGTACTCCCGAAGGTGGACGTCCCAATTTGTGCAGACCCAAATGCCCTGGTTGATGCGCTATTGGTAAAGGCTGGGGGCGAAGCGCCAATCTCGCGGCAAGCGTGGCCACCGAAGTTCGAGACCGCTGAATCAGAGATAGCAGAAAAGGACGGGGACCAGTTGCTCATGTCCGAACTTGCAGCTTCGATGCAAAGTGCGTTAGCCGGGCACAAGGTCACCTGGACCGGCCTGCCGCTGGGCTGGTCAAGAGAGGAACTCGATTTCAACGACCCTCTCGACTACTTAGGGCGAGATGGCGGCGGTGGAGTTGGGGCGGGTCCAGGAATTGCGGTTGGTGCGGCTCTCGCACTTGCAGGAACAGACCGGATACCAGTTGCTGTCATCGGAGATGGGGACTATCTGATGAGTTCCTCGGCGTTGTGGACCGCTGCACACCACAGGCTTCCCCTACTGGTGGTGGTCGCCAACAATAGAGCCTATTATAACGACGAAGTCCATCAGCAGAGAGTTGCCATCACAAGAGGGAGACCTGTTGAAAACCGCTGGGTGGGACAACATCTCAGGGACCCAGATCCTGACCTGGCTACGATCGCACGAGGACACGGATTGAAAGGTTACGGCCCGGTGCGTAACGCCATCGAACTCGAAAAAGCCCTAGCTGAGGCGATAGCCGAGGTCGACGCTGGCAACGCGGCACTCATCGATGCCAGAGTGAGCCCCAGAGGCTATTCGGGCGCACCTCCCGAAATGTCCAATCAAGGCCGGGGCTAGTCGAAGGCTGACATTCGGGCATGACTGGTTTGACGGATAGCGCTCATTTTGGAGTCCGCAAGTGTCGGACTTTTACAGGGAAGAACCGCACCGTCAAGCGTGTCCAGATTACGTTGTTACACCCATCACACCACATTCCGGTTCTAGTGACCGCCTGGGTCAATCTAGCGCATGAAAGGATCGTTCATTGAGCCAATCAGAGTCCACCGCCAACGAAACCGACCAAGCTGTAAATGAACTCATTAGCAACCGTCTCAAGGGAAAGGTTGCGATTGTGACCGGTGCTGGCCACGGGATTGGCCGCGCATATGCGACGCGCCTGGCCGCTGAAGGCGCCAGTGTGGTAATAGCCGAGCTTGACAAGGCTGCAGGCGAGAATGTGGCGTCTGAACTGGCCAAGAAAGGTCGATCAGTGATCGCAGTAGCCACAAATGTGACGGATCCGGCGAGTCTTGAAAACATGGCAAAGTCGGCCATGGAAACCTTTGGTCGAATCGACATACTGGTAAATAACGCGGCCATCTTTTCCACCATTCCGATGTCTCGCTCACCATTCGATGAGATAGAAATTCAGGAATGGGATGCCATGATGGCCGTAAACGTCAAAGGTGCCTGGCTGGCCAGCCGGGCTGTGGCACCGGCTATGAAAACGCAGCTGAGCGGGAAGATCATCAACATTAGTTCAGGTACCGCTCTGAAGGGCTCAGCCAGCCGGATCCACTATGTGACCAGCAAAGCTGCAATCCTGGGATTCACTAGGACCCTCGCCCGGGAACTAGGGCCATACGGAATAAACGTCAACTGTGTCGCGCCAGGGAACACTCTCAGCGAGGTCAACCCCGATGAATCAACACTTTCTTTCAGAAACGCCGGCGCAAACGATCGAGCCTTGAAGCGAACCGAGCAGCCTTCAGATCTAGTTGGCGCAGTAGCCTTTTTTGCATCCTCCGACAGCGACTTTATAACCGGGCAAACACTTGTCGTTGACGGTGGGTCGTTCATGCATTAGATGCGCATCACTGGCCACGTTTTTGGGAGGACTTCAATTGACAGACCAGTTCACGTTGGAACCACTAGTGGTTGGAAGATTTCCCGCTTTCCCGCTGAAAAGGTTCCTCTACCAAAGCGACTCAACTGAAACCATTGAAGCTCCATGCATATCCTGGCTTGCCAAAAGTACCTCGACGGATGCCATGATCTTGGTCGACACCGGCCCCGCTACTCCCACCGATGAGACTTCGAAGTTCCATGTGGAAGTCGATGTCAGAGATGAAAACAGGATCGATCGAGTTCTGCGGGCCAACGGAGTTGATCCCGGCCAGATTACAGACGTCGTCTTCACGCACCTGCACTTTGATCACTGCTCCTATGCCGAGTTTCTTCCAAATGCCAGGATTCTCGTCCAGAAAAAGGAGCTGCAATACGCGGTAGCCCCAAACCGGGAGCACCGCACCGGGTACGAAGCCGGTTACAGGAACGTCTTGCCCGGCTGGATGAGAGTTTTCGATCGAATCCAGGCTATTGACGGAGACATTGAAGTCGCGCCTGGATTTCGTGTACTCGCCCTACCGGGTCATACGCCAGGTTCGTCTGGGGCGATCTTTGACACCGCGAAAGGTCGTCATGCGGTCGTCGGCGACCTTGTCAATCAAATGGAAAACTGGGAAGGTGCCAATGGAAAGCACATTCCTCCAACCCAAAACTGCGGCATAGATGAATGTATGAACTCATTCGCGCGGCTCGATAAAGAAGCCGATATCGTACTCGCTTCTCATGACTATCGGATGCTTGACTCAACTAAGTACGGATGAGCGTTGCCCGAGCGAAGCCTAGACGCGGCGGTAGCGGGCATTTAGTATCCTTGATTCAGAATCCGAACCAGGCAAACCCAATGAAGCTCTGACCCAAACTGGCTCCCCACGAAAACGCCCACCGGAGATTCAACTCCCTATGTCAGTGCTTGAACTTTTCAATTTGACTTATCGCATCGCCGACGGTGACGACGCTGGCATACTTCATCGACAACTCAAAAAGTGACACGGCGTGCGAAAACCAGGACCTATCCCAAACGGCATCCTCAAGTAGAACGGTCTCAAAGCCCAAGGAGTGTGAATCCACAGCAGTTGCACGGATGCAGCCAGAGGTTGTGCAACCCGATAGGAGAACGGTGTCAACGCCAATTCGACGCAGCAAAATGTCTAAAGGGGTCCTGAAAAACCCACTCGCCTTTGTTTTTTTCACAATCGGCTCTCCAACCAAAGGTGCAATTACCTCTGGAATCTCAAATGCTCCATCGTCTTGTCGTGAGACAGGTTTGCGGTTACGGGTTGTCGGGCCATACAAGTCACTAAAACTGCCATCAGCACAGACGTAAACAATGGGAAGCGAAGCAGCGCGAAAATAATCCAGTGCAATGGCGATCTTGTCCATTCCGTCCCAGCCCGGCTTCCCACACGCAGTGGGATACTCTTTGATCGCTTCTAACACATCGACTGGCTTGTGGCCGATAAAAGACCAGAGCGCATCGACCACCACCAAGGCCGGCCTCCCATCCCAATTGGCGCTCTTGCCGAACCCCGCCCGACTGTAAATTTCACGATCAGACTTTGGGACTACATCTTCCCACCTAGACACGATCCCCCCAAAAAACGAATTCCAGCATTTGCCGGAATTGGATTAGCAGAACGACTGCAATCACACTAATTCCAAACGCCACCATCGAAACTTCGCACTTGGCGCTGGACCACCTTTCATGCGTGAGGTTCTATTGAATCTAGTCCACCCAACCAAGAGAACCCCACTCACAACCTGCACCCGGCAAAGACCGATTCAATTTTTACCCTATACGCATGTGACCGTCAAGAATTTGCCTTTGTCCCCCGCTGAGACTGAGTACAGAAATTGGAAAACGTGCGATGAAGGAGCCAGCTGCCAATGATCATGGCGCCATTAACCAACCGGAGAGGTAAAGCTGCGTCCCATGACAATGAACCAAATGAATGAACTCCCAAGATAATCTCGTGTCACAGGCATGGTTTGAAATAATTAAACCTTGCTCACCAGAGCCCCAGACCACAACTGTTGCCCAGTGAGCGACCACCAATTTAGCGAAGATCAGCTTGGTGATTTCGTAAATGAAATGGCTTCCGAATTGGCACTTTCCCTCCCAAATGGCGAGATAGCCTTCTCAAACAAACAGGCGCCAAACATTCTCGGCATTTCCCCTTAGAGAAAACCACAAACTTACCCCGACAAACCACCTCTGCCAGGTGGTCGACGTTAACGGATCCGTACTGAGTTCCTATGATGATCCGGTCTCCGTCGCCGTATTGAACTGTGCTACGAGAACAGGTCCACTGCTTGGAATAAGAAACCGTACCGGAGTTATTTGCCGGATCTAACTGTGTACAACACCACATTTTGACAACACCAACTAATTGACAGCGGTATCGGTCACCTTCGGCGATGTCTTTGAACCCGAATTTAGGCCGTACATGCGTCGATCTCCTAAAGATGCAGATGACGATCAGACAATACGGGACAGATCCATGGTTGAAGAGCTGCACACGGGATCCGACTCCTCCATGGTGCCTGCTCTTGCAAATCTCTCGCTTGCCATCAATGCCAAGATTTGCATCAGTGTGATTAAGACCAGACACCAGTTACAGTGGCTGCTAAATCTTGAAGTTGATCTCGTCGAAGGAGATTACCTGGAATACCCTCAGCCAATTGAACAGAATTCCGCGACAATTGCCCGCGGCAAGAGGAGTTCCTCGGAATTGAATCGCTATACCGACCTGAACCGCGGAAACCCATCAACACCGAGGGGGTTCTCACGCTTTTCGATCCCCACGATGGCCTACCTGGACAGACCAAATCCCTTGAG
>DAHXKX010000085.1 GCA_027366165.1 Actinomycetota bacterium | reverse complement strand
GGGCGTTATTTGTAAAAACTGTGATCGCTCCCAAAACTATCTGGATCGCGATCACCCCCACTCCGGCCAGCGTCAAACGTCTTAGATAGCCTGCCTTTTGTCCGGCACGCCAAACCACTACCGCAACAGCACAGATGAGTACCGTCACAACCGTCGCGAGATAACGGTGTGACTGCTCAAGCAGTGGGTGGAAATGATCGATAGGACCGATCTGGCCGGAGCACAGCGGCCATCCATTGCAGCCCATACCCGATTCCGTTACTCGAACGGTGCTTCCCAAAACGATCAGCAGATAGGTAGCTATCAATGTCGTCAGGGTAAGTATGCGGAGGCCTCGCTCCAAAGGATCCTTCTCGTTGGTCGACATCGGCCTATCCTTCACGTTGTTCATCGGGTATAACCTATACGTTCAGGTCGCAAGCCACAAATTCGCAAGCCGGTTCTCAAAGTCATGTATCCAGACCAAATCCAGTTCTCGGGATTGTAATGCCACAAGGAGGTACCACGCAGGTCTTGAGGTGTGGTCTCGGCGAACCGGCAAACCTCGCCCCGATGGCAGAGGCAGCTCTGGGTCTGGAGACACTCTGCTGACTCATCACAAGATGAGCCAGCAGGCTACTACTTGTGTGTCGAAGGCGCCGCAGATGTGGAGGTCGTCGATGAGCCTGGAGGCAACACCACAAAGGCCTTTTCGCCTGGCTTGATTAACCCATACTGACTCCGTGCGACACTTTCAATCTCCGAAGGGGAATTCATCGAATTGATTTGGCCCTGTAAAGCATTATTAGAGTTTTCAACCGCCTTGACCTGGGAAATTGTATTTCTGACTTGACTTCGCTGAAGCATATAAGAGCGGGTAGGAAAGACAGCCAGGAGGTAGACCGTAAGACCGATCAAGGCAACCAGGAGTGTCACAACCCTACTTCGCCTGAACAACACCTATCCCTTCTTCCTTCCTGCCAGTGCATCCAATCCCATGAACTTGGCATTCTGACCAAGATGCTCCTCGATTCGGAGCAGCTGATTATATTTTGCCACACGATCTGAACGTGCGGGAGCACCTGTCTTAATTTGGCCAGTATTGAGTGCGACAGCCAAATCAGCAATGGTCGTATCCTCGGTCTCACCCGACCTGTGTGAAATGACGTTTGTATAACCATGCCGGGTGGCCAGGCTGACAGTTTCAATAGTCTCAGTTAGCGATCCAATTTGATTCAGCTTGATAAGAATTGAGTTTGCCACCCGGGATTCAATCCCTCTGGACAGCCTGGACACGTTGGTAACAAATATGTCGTCACCAACAAGTTGAATTGAGTCCCCCAGTTTGTCGGTCAACAAAGCCCAACCGTCCCAATCATCCTCAGCCATACCATCTTCAAGGGAGACTATCGGGTACTTCTGGGCCAACTTGACCCAGTAATCCACCATCTCCGCAGAATCAAGCGTTCGGTTCTCTCCAGCCAGAATGTACTTTCCATCGTCATAAAACTCCGTTGACGCAGGGTCGAGAGCAATAGCAATCTCTCTCCCTGGTTCCCGACCAGCGGCCTCGATTGCCTCTAACAAGACCGTGATCGCATCTTCGTTTCTTTCAAGGTTCGGCGCAAATCCACCCTCGTCTCCAATGGCACTGGAAAGACCCCGCTTCGAGAGTACCTCTTTAAGAGTGTGATAGGTTTCCGAGCACCACCGCAGCGCCTCGGCGAAGGATGCGGCCCCAACAGGCATAATCATGAACTCCTGAAAGTCAATTGAGTTATCCGCATGTACGCCCCCATTTATAACGTTCATCATTGGAATCGGCAGAACGGAGGCGTTTACACCGCCAATGTAGCGATACAAAGGCACGTCACAATAGTCCGCGGCAGCCTTAGCGACCGCGAGCGAAACTCCAAGGATGGAATTTGCTCCGAGATTCCTCTTGTTTTCGGTTCCGTCCAAGGCGATCATCGAAGCATCGACGTGCCTCTGATCGAGCGCGTCCATTCCCACCACAACTTCGGCGATAGTGACGTTGACGTGTTCAACAGCTCCAAGAACACCTTTTCCTAGATAGCGGGATCCGCCGTCGCGCTTCTCATTTGCCTCGTATGCGCCGGTCGACGCCCCCGACGGAACGATGGCTCTGCCAACTTCGCCGGTGGATAATGTCACTTCAACTTCAACGGTAGGGTTGCCCCGAGAATCAAGAACTTCTCTTCCAACGACTGATTCAATGATGCTCACGTTACTTGACTCCTTTGACATGCGCTCCAACATCGGAGCTCAACTACTTCAACATCTGGCCAACCCTGACAAATAGGGGCAATCTTCTAGACCTCAGCTGCTTTGATCGCTTCCATGAATTCCTTTGTCTTAGATCGTAAAGCTGATTCGAGGTCAATTCCAATCTCTTTTGCAAGATTCGCAACCCACCAAAGCAATTCACCGAATTTATCCGACATTTCCATAGTGCCGGATCCAACAGCTGCGAACAGACTCTGCTGGGCCATCAAAATCTCTTTTAACGATGTCTCCGCGCTGGGAATGTCAAGACCAACAACCGTGCCTTTGCGTAACACCTTTGAAGCCAGGAGCAAAGAGGGCAGCGACTGGGGAATTCCCTCAAGTACGCTGGATCTTCCCTCCTGAGTCTGCTTGATCTTCTCCCAATTTGATATGACCTGTTCAGAGCCACTTACTTCCATTTCCGAGAAAACGTGGGGATGCCGGCGAATCAGTTTCCGAGTTACCGTCTCGGCAACCTGCGCCAGGTCAAAATGGCCCCCCTCCATGGCGAGATTCGCGTGAAAATAAACTTGTACCAACAGATCGCCAAGTTCACCTTTAAGATCTTCGAACAAGTCTGACGCCTGCTCGCTATATGGGTTTTCACCCAGCTTCTCAATCGCATCCACGACTTCATAGCTCTCCTCGATCAAATGCATGACCAGAGATTGGTGAGTCTGTTCTCTGTCCCAGGGACATTCGTTCCTTAACCTCGCGATTATTTCATACAGCTCAATGAGAGCAGGACCCGGCACGGCCGGAATTCTCGGGACATAAACGGTCGTCAGATGGTCCGGATCCACCGCCCTGTCCAGTTCGTCCCACGCCAGTTCGACAACTCGCTCCGAAGATGTACCAAGACGTTGCATAACGACAGCCTTTGTATCCTGGGGATCCGACAGAGAGAGTTTGACCTCCGACATTATCTGTTTTGACCAGACCTGAGTCAAGAGAAATGGCCCAACGTGCAATTTTACCGAAGCTGGGAAGTCGATTGCATCCAGCATCATCACGCCCGAACCAAATGGATCAATTCCCAATGTTGCCCACACCAACTCCAAAAATGAAAGCCCCGGCACTATCTCAAGTAGATCAGGCACCATCGATCTGAGCAGATCCACACTCTTCTCCGCAACCAGAGGAGAGCCTGGCACTAAGTAGAGCACCACCTTTTCGGTCGCTTCAGCCAGATTCACAAGCTGGAGGGCCATATCCCGGTAAAGACCTTCGAAGCTACTAGCACGTTCGTAGAGTGGATCAAATGTTGTGAATCTGACCGATGGAATCCTTTCAGCAATCTCAACCCGAGCCGTTGGGACACCTGGATGAACCTCGGTTCTAAAAACTACCTCTGCGACATCATTAAGGACGTCCCACACCCTTTTGTCGATGACGGGAATCTCGCCTGGACCGAGACCGGCTACAACGATCCTACCCATGGGTTACCTCGCCTTACGGTGGTTGGTTTTCCTCTGCGGAATCCTCGTACGTTTACCCAAAGTAACCGACAGGCAACTAGCTGGCGGCTGGAACGAAGAAATTCAGCAGCGAAGGTGAAGGACTTGCCATTGGGGCCACCCCTGATCCTGAACTGGTCGCAGATATTTGACCATAGCGAGGGTTAATTGAAATTGCAGCTGTTTTGGCGTTTTGATTAACAAGATTGGTCATTGCAGTCTGACCTTTGGTACCAAGAATTGCCGCCCTGATTTGCGGTGTCAATTGATCAAAGGGAAGTGTGCTGCGTGATGTCACCTCAATAATCGCCCATCCAGTAGGCAAATGTGCGGGTGGCGCAATCGAGTTCGGCGCCAGGCTCTTCACGATCTGTGCATACTGACTCCCCAAAGCTGACACATAATTTGCGTATGTGCCACAACCAACCACCCCGCCGTTGGGAGCCGTGTTGGGATCGCCTGAATATGCTTTGGCGAGCGCGGCAAAATTGCCGTTGCTTTGCAACTGCTGATAAATGGAGTTCGCCTGCGCCTGGGTACTCACAAGAATCTGCGAGGAGCAAATGTTGTCAAATTGCGAAGAGTGCGCAGAATAGTAGCTGCGTAGCGCGTTCAGGGAAATGTCGGCATTCACGAGGCGCGCCTCGACCACGTCGAGTATCGCCGAATCTTTAATCAACTGCGCCTGGTACTCCTTGGAAAACTGGCTAAAAACGGACGCGCCTCCAAAGGTCTGCTCGGCATCGACACGTCCCAGAGCAATGTCCTGAGATGTCAGCCTTATGCCAAGCTTGTGAGCCTCTTGGTTGATCAGGTTCATAGATATTCGCCTGTTGAGCACCTCGTCGACGAACGCCATACTGTAGGTGTTGCCGCCACTCCCTTGGCCGTAGACCTGCTGGGATGTCTCAAGTTGTTTCACAAACGCCTGGTTGGCGGTAATCGATTTGACTTCGGAAAGGAGCGCAGAGGTGCTGATCACGGTGCCGTTGACGGTAGCCGCGACCGACGATGACACACACCCGGACAACGCAACACCGACGCCCAACAATCCCAACATTTTCGACAATCTCAACTCGAATCCTCCAAACAATCGCGAGATGCCAGTCTCTCTAGCTAGATCTCGCCGTCCCCCTCAAAGTCATACTCATGCACTCAAAGAGGTCCGCCGCATAGATGCCACTGATCTGCCACTTTGCGTGCGAGCTCTTACCTCAATCTGACCTGGCGGCATAGCTATTCGTTCGCAAACTACTGCCACTCCGGTTAAATGTCCAATCACCGAGTTGCGGTAACCAGGCGGAACTTAAGCTCCAGCTATCAGCGCGCTGCAATAAAGTACTTTGGCCAGCAACCATTCAACACAGTAAAAACAAAATAGTCGATCACAAACTACACCTCTATCAATTCTTCGAATACCTTCTCCACAGCTTCCATCGGATCGGCCCCTTTGGAAATGGGGATCAAAACTGTCTGTTCGGTCTCCTTGTAGATCCCTTTCGGAAAGACACGCTTCATTCGCATTGTCCGCGACGCCTTCAGCTCCACAGGAGTCATTCTTACCGAGGGACTCACCAATGACGACCTGCCCAAACCAGCGACAATCACCTCTTTTATCTGTGCACGAATGGCACGAACCCTAATCTTAGCCAACCGCAACAGCGATTTGGTTTCATCTGGGAGGGGTCCAAACCTGTCGATCCATTCCTGCCCCACAATGTCAACGTCCTCGGTCCGGGTGCACATGGCCAGGCGCCGGTAAGCTTCAAGACGAAGGTCAGTTCGCGAGATGTACGCTTCAGGAATCACGGCTCCCACCGGAACTTCAATCTTGATCTCGGGCAGGGGCGACTCCAACTCACCCTTGAGCTCCTTTACAGCCTCCTCCACCATTTTCACATAGAGGTCATACCCGACAGCGGCAATGTGGCCGGACTGGTCGTCACCGAGAATGTTCCCGGCTCCTCTAATTTCAAGGTCCCGTTTTGCAATTCTAAATCCGGAACCCAGTTCGGTGTATTCTCCGATCGTCTTCAGCCTTTCATAGGCATCTTCGCTGAGCGACTGTTCTGCGGGATGGAAAAGATAGGCATATCCCCTTGTTCCTGACCGTCCAATCCGACCCCTCAACTGATGCAACTGTCCCAGACCTAGGAGATCGGCCCGATCCACAACAAGGGTATTGACTGTCGGCATGTCAATTCCGGATTCAATGATTGTGGTGCATACAAGCACGTCAAACCGGCCTTCCCAAAAGTCCACCACAGTTTGCTCGAGGATTCCCTCATCCATCTGTCCATGGGCAACCGCTATTCGAGCCTCTGGCACCAAACCGGTGAGTCGCTGAGCGATGGCATCGATGTCAAGCACCCGGTTGTGCACAAAAAAGACTTGGCCCTCGCGCATTAGCTCACGACGTATGGCCTCGGATACTGCGAGTTCGTCATACTCACCAACGTAAGTCAAGATGGGCTGCCTCTTCATTGGTGGGGTGTTCAGCAGGCTCATGTCCCTTATTCCGGTAAGAGACATCTCAAGAGTCCGGGGAATTGGCGTTGCTGTCAATGTTAAGACATCAATGCCGGCCTTCACCTGTTTGATCGACTCTTTGTGAGTTACGCCGAAGTGCTGCTCCTCGTCGATCACCAAAAGACCAAGGTCCGAGAACACCACGTCCTGGCTCAACAGTCTGTGAGTTCCGATCACCACGTCAACGCTACCGTCGGCGACCCTCTGCAGTACCGCCCTGGTCTGCGCTGGTGTGAGAAATCTGGAAATTACCTCCACGCGAACCGGAAAGCTCGAAAACCTGTCGGAAAACGTCTGAAAATGTTGCTGTGCCAACAAAGTGGTTGGCACTAGGACTGCAGCCTGTTTTCCGTCCTGAATTGCCTTAAAGACCGCCCGGATTGCAACCTCAGTCTTGCCAAAACCGACATCACCGCAGACAAGTCGATCCATTGGCCTTTCAGACTCCATGTCAGCCTTGACCTCCACGATGGCCCTCGCCTGATCTGGCGTCAGGTCATACAGAAAAAGATCCTCCATCTCTTTTTGCCAAACCGTGTCGGGGGAAAATGCAAATCCCTTTGTCACAATCCGCTTTTGATACAAAACAATAAGTTCCTGGGCAATTTTGGATACCGCCCGTCTGACTCGAGACCTCGTCTTCTGCCACTCAGCGCCGCCAAGTTTGGAGAGGGTTGGCGTTTCTCCGCCCAGATATGGAGTAATCGATTCCATCTGGTCTGAGGGTATGTAGAGGCGGTCGCCACCACGGTATTCAATCAAGAGATAGTCTCTCTCGACGCCTCCCAACTCTTGCTTTACCATTCCAGCAAATCGTCCCACGCCGTGATGGCTGTGCACCACATAGCCACCGACCAAAAGGGAATCAAACACCTGGGCTCTTGTTTGATGCTTGACACGCGACGTCCGCTGAGACCTCCGCCTATTGGTCAAGTCGCCAAGGCCAATCACTCCGACCTTGACCTCAGGAAATATCGCTCCGTGTTCAAGTTCGCTTACTACCACGAAAAGTCCAGATCTCGGCCGTTCCAGCAGTGAGTCAAGTTCCTCCTGGCTTTGGACCATAACTGGATCGAATCGGCTTCCGCTCAAAGACTCGGCCAACCTATTTGCAAGTGCCCGGTTGGCAGCACAAAGCAGAACAAAGTAGTTTTCTCTAAGAAGCTGGGAAAGTCGGGCAACGATTGCATCCGGTTCTTTCAAGGCCAGATCGATACTCCTCGCCGAAACCTCCGTTTGTACTGACGTGTCTTGAACGGTGTTGGCAAACTGCACCTTGGATTTCGTGGACGAAAATACCTCGTCCAACTCCACAAAAAATTCTGGGAACTTCTCATGATCCTCTGGAACCATCCAGGTGGAGCTAAGGACGTCCACAATCGAACTCTCCTCCTGGAGCAGGTCAGCAACCCGGGCCCTCAGTCTGGCAGGTTCGAATAGGACTGTTCTGGTATTCGGCCCGAGAAACTCGCCAAAATTCTTGGCCGACTCGTCCAGCCAGGGAAGCCACGACTCCATTCCTTCAAAAAAACATCCCATTTGAAATTTTTTCCCAGGTGGAACCGGCATAGGAAAGCTGATTGCGAAGCAAACTGGCCCTGTCTCTGATAGCAGCAGTGAGCAGCAGCTCCCGTGCCGGAAAGAGGCTAACCTCGCTGAGTGCTTCGAGGGATAGCTGGTCAGATGGATCGAACATCGATAAACGGTCGATCTCATCACCAAAAAAATCTGCCCTTATAGGGAGGTCCTGTTCGGATGGAAACACATCAACAATCGAACCGCGAACCGCGAACTCTCCCCTGTTCTCCACCTGGTACTCGCGCCGGTAGCCACTGTCGGCTAACCACTGGACCAGACCCTCGAGTCGAATGGAAGCTCCAATCGCCAGATGCCTGGACCCAGCGTCCAATGCCGAGCCTCCTACCAGCTGAGATACGGCACGAACTGGAGCGACGATTACGAGACGGTTGGAGGGCTGGACTTTATAAGTCAGCTCGTTGAGCACCTTGAGCCGTCTCCCCATAGTTTCGATCGATGGAGAGACCCGTTCGAGCGGGAGTGTCTCCCACGACGGGAAAATGCGGGTATTTTCAGAGCCCAAAAGTACCTTAAGCTCTTGATAGAGTTCAAATGCAAGCTGCCTGGTCGCCACAACCGCCACGATGTGACCATCTTGCGAAGTCTCGTGCATTGCACCGAGAACAAACGGTACGGCTGCGCTTGGCACGTAGAAGCTCTCTGACGGAGTGCTGTGAATCTTCTCCAGTGATGTGATTTGACTTAACGGACCAAACAGGTTTTTGAAGTGCACTACCTAAACGCTATCGAACATTAAATCGGTTCATTGCAGCTTCCAAGCCATTGACAATTATCTCTTCGACCGCATCAGCAGCTTGGCCAACACCGAGTGCCAACATCTCCCGCTCCTTTGGAGGAGGAGCGGCCAACACGTAGTCAACTATCGCCCCGGAAGCTATCGGCCTCCCAATTCCAATTCGAATTCTGACAAAATCAGACGACCCGTAAAGAGCCACGATGGACTTGAGTCCATTGTGACCTGCCACCCCGCCTCCCTTTTTGACCCGGACGACTCCTGGCGGCAAATCCAACTCATCGTGAATCACGAGCAAGTCCTCGGGAGATGCGATCGGATACTTCTTGGTCAGTCCCCGCAATGCCTGGCCGGAGTTATTGACGTAGGTCTGCGGAAAAGCGAGTGCCACTATTTCTGACCCTATCTTGACTTCAGCTAGCAGAGCTTTTGACCTGGTATTGGGAACGAGATGTTCGCCATGCCGGGAGGCAGCTTCCGATACAGCCATGGCGCCCAAATTGTGCCTGGTTCTCTCATAAGCCCTCCCGGGATTTCCCAACCCCAGCACGATTACGCTGATTTCAGTCTCCTAAAGCTGGAAATGGAGCGATATCAAAACTTACTTCTGGTTCAGAACCTGAAAATCGATATGGAGAACTTCTTGACGAACAGGATGCCGCTGGATTTCTTTAATAATTGCGTGACGCTTTTCGCCGTCGAGTTCAAGCTGGACAACAGTTCCGACCAACTGCTGCTTTGACATTGCTGCGCGCAGCTCACGACTATCGCAAGTAACAGAAACCGGGTTAGTCGCCGCACCATATACAACACCTGGTATCTGACCATCTAGACGCATACGACGCGATTCAGGGCTCCCTGATAACCGACCAGACTTGGCTACAAGCACTAGCTCAGACACCTAATTCTCCTAAAACTAACTTAATTACGAGATTTGGAACAAATAACTTGCTTATTCTAGTTACTCATTCATTAAGCTGGGCACTTCAGCCAATTCTCATGCACGCAATCGCTAAATCAAGAAATACACTGCCACTAGGCGCGGTCACGGGTTAAAATTCCGAGCAGGAAGCATAGGTCAGCAAAACCGTCAGAGACGTCAATGTCGGAATTTATATGGCCAGAAGCTAAAATTCCAGCCTACGAGAGGTTCTCGCCACCAAAAATCTCAGACACGGATGAGTCCTCGAATACCGCGCCGATTGCCTGCGCTATGATCGGCGCAACCGACAGGACCTCAAGCTTGTCCATTGTCCTGTCAGGCCGAAGCGGGAGCGTGTTGGTGATCACCACTCTGGAGATTGCGGAGTCGTTTAGCCTCTTAGTGGCAGGATCTGAAAGCAGGCCATGGGTTGCCATGGCCCAAACCTCCGAAGCGCCTCTCGATATTAGCAAGTCTGAAGCGGCACAAATGGTTCCAGCCGTATCGATCATGTCATCAATGATCACGCAACGCCGACCCTCGACCTCACCAACTACATCCAACGCCTCGACTGTGTTGGCGGTGCCCCTGGGCCTTCGTTTGTGCACAAATGCAAGGTCGCAATTCAGCACCTGAGAAAATCTCGAGGCAACCTTTACCCTTCCTGCGTCCGGCGCAACGATAACCGTCTCCGAATCCGCGTTCTGCTTCAAATAGTCGATAAGTACCGGCATCGCGGTTAGATGATCAACAGGTCCATCAAAAAACCCTTGTATCTGACCGGAATGAAGGTCCAAGGCGATTATCCGGTCTGCACCAGCAACCGCCATCATGTCCGCTACAAGCTTCGCAGTAATTGGCTCCCGGCCGGAGGCCTTGCGGTCCTGCCTGGAATAACCGTAGTAAGGACAAACAGCAGTTATCCTTTTTGCCGAAGCGCGCTTAGCGGCATCAACCATAATGAGCTGCTCCATTATGGAGTCGTTGACAGGTCCCGAATGGGTCTGAATTATGAAGATGTCCTTGCCACGGACGGACTCACCAAATCGGCAGTGAATTTCACCGTCGGCAAACTCTCTTAACGTTACGTTGCCCAACGTAACCTCGAGATTCGCCGCTATTTCAAGAGCAAGCTGAGCATGAGATCTACCCGAATAGAGTTCAAGCCGCTTCCTAGGAACTAGCTCCACTTTTTTACCTCAGTGTTTTGAAAGATCCAGTAGAAGTATCGGGTTCAACCTTAGCACCCCGTGAAAGCACAACCCAAGGTCCGACTATGGCACCTGCTCCAATATCGGCCGCAAATCCTTCACATCGACTTACTCGTGCTCCATCCCCGACAGCGCAGTCCAGAAGTTTAGTTTCCGGTCCGATTTCGACAGAACTGCCAATCTGAGTATTACCGGCCAAGTGGGTACCAGGCCAAATGGTCGTATCCGGTCCAATCTCGACGGTGGCAGCTATGTACACCGTCTCTGGATCGACCATGGTTACGCCTTCTGACATCCAACGACGGTTGATTCTGCGACGAAACTGCTTTTCAGCCTCGGCAAGCTGGATCTGATCGTTGACACCCAACGCCTCGACCCCGTCGTCGATCTGAAGGGCGGACACAAGATAACCCATCGCCGCTAGGATCGCTATTGAATCCGTCAGATAGTACTCCTGTTGGGCATTCTTTGGCGAAATTCGACGCAGCGTTGGCGCCAGAACATCAAGATTGAACGCGTAAATGCCGGTGTTGATCTCCTTGATCTGTCTCTGCTCACGCGTCGCATCGCGCTCTTCAACTACATTGGTGACCCGTCCATCTTTTCCACGCACAATTCTGCCGTAACCATACGGATCATCCAGCACAGCCGTGATCAGTGTTGCTGAAGCCTTGGTTTCAACATGATTCTCGACCAATAACCTCAGAGTCTCTGGAGTGATCAAAGGCGTATCGCCTGGCACAACTATAACTACTGGAGTCTCATTGCCGCTGTAGTTCAAGACATCGGGCAATACGGTCAATGCAACGCTCAACGCGTCACCTGTTCCCAGAAGTTGCCGCTGTTCGACGAAGTGAACTTTCGTTTCCGATGGAACGGACGCGGATAGAGACGCCTTGACTCTCTCTGCCTCGTGGCCGACAACCACTACGGCATCTTGGACTCCCGCCCCGGACAACGCCTCCAACACGTGTATCCCCATCGGTTGCCCGCAAATCCTTGCTAAAGTCTTTGGCCTTGAAGACCTCATTCGTGTACCTTCGCCAGCCGCAAGCATTGCTGCGAATAGGGGTCTGAAAGTCACCGATAGCACCTCGACATCGATCAATTTGTAGTCTGCCCACACAAGGACTTCTATGACGTGATACTAGCCGTTGACGAATGGAGATGTCTTAGCAACGAAAATTGCCCGCGGAAGCAATAGTTCATCAGTAAACGGATTTTTTAAGTGACTAACCCTTCGACCGTTTTGAGACGTACATGGCTTCATCCGCCTCGGTCCATGCGTCGGTGAGCGATTTCGAAAGTGTTCTGGTGCTAGTGCCAACCGAGGCAGACACACCAGCGACCATCAAGGCAATTCTGATCCTGCGGGCAAATGCGTGCAGCCCTTCCGGGCTTATGCCCTTGGTCAACACAGCAAACTCATCCCCGCCCGTTCTCGCAACCACATCGTCAGACCTGCAGGTTTGCTCAATGACTTCCGCAGCGTTTCTGATCATATCATCACCGGCTTTATGGCCTTGTGTATCGTTAACAACTTTCAGATTGTCCAGGTCAATAACCATAACTGATGCAGAAAAGCCGTACTGAGCACAGAGAATCTCCTCCTCGTGAAGGGACCTATCCCAACCTCTCCGATTGAGAAGTCCCGTCAATTCATCACTCTCCGATTCCATTTTGGCTCGTTCATAGCTTCGCCTCTGGTCCAAAGATTGGAGTTCAAGAGAGAGAATCGTAGAAAGCATCCTGGCAACAAGCTCAATCGTGCTTTTCTGCAGCGCGCTCAACTCAGGCATCGGGAGAGGATTGAGGGCACAAATCGTTCCGAATAGGGATCGGTCCGCCAAGACAAGCGGCACGCCGATGTGAGCCCCAACCTCCCGTGTCAGACCGGCAGCTCTCAGGTCGTTGGCAGATAGGCAGCCTGAAGCATTGGCAAAGTATCTTGGATACTCACCCACAAGCACTTTCGAACAGATTGTCCTGTCTAGAGACAACCTGTCTCCTGATTTGATCTTGTAATCAGAGTCGTTAACGCTCAGAAAAACAGACTCATTTCCATCAATTCGCATAACGGCGCAAAGCTCGTAGCTGGTCAGATTTCTAAGGAAGGTGACGGCGGCCCTTGACGCAGCGGAAAAATCCGAAAAGGGAAGAACGGGTGCAGACAGATTCGGCAAAGACCTCAAATCATCAGTTGAGCTGTGAAAATCGTCTTGCATCCCCAAAACCCCTCTGACACAACAGAAAAAACTTATCTCACAAAATCCGGCTGAAGGAACTCATAGCAAATTTGATATAGAAGAGTGGGCCATAACCACACCCTGAGGTGTGCCCAACAGGGGGTACCACCCGATACTGTGCCGCGCCTTAATCAATAGCTCACATAAATGACCCCGCCAAGAACCATTTAGGCAACTCAAAATTATAGGAAAGATTATCACTTGCAGTGCTAGAAAAATCAAAAATATGACCTACCAGCCGTATTTCATCTCCATTTGCAGCAACATAGCACAACTGCTGGACATCCCGCTTCGTGCCTGACGGCTCCGCAATGTCCACTGTGCAGCCACAGCCAAACCATTTCCACAAGGTCTCCATTACAGCCCCAGGTCCTCCTGGACGCATTAACCATTTGCTTCCCTCGTACCTCTGAGCGGCATAGAATCTTGACCCTGAATCATTCCTTTGACAGGTGCCCCTAACGCGGCCTCAAGATATCGAATCCGGTGAGTATTACATTGAGCACAGGCTGGTCAGGCACCAGTTCCGCTAACGGAACCGACCCGACCTTAAGCTCGGCAATTCTATCGGTAGCACTTCGTAGAACCTCACCCATTAGTCAACGATCGGAGATCGGATAGCGAGTTCACTCAACGCAACCACCGACACATGCGCAACCTCCAATGGCAACAGTTGCGAACGCGACACAATTCACAGCACAATTCACCAGGTTCCGGCAACCGGGTAAATCCTCTGCTTACTGGCCTCAACCGAGCTATCACGTACTTTGCAATAAAGATTCGTATTGCAGTCATTTACAGCGGTAAAGAAATCAACACGCATCACCTCGCGCACCTGACGGCTTCGCGATGATCGTCACAATCCTCGCGAAGCCATGAAAGCCACACCTCGACACTTTGTCGGTCGAGATCGGATGCCTGAGTATCAAGGTGCTCATCAAATGGGCAATCGTGCATGCAAGCAGAAGCAATAACAAGCCTGCTGCCCGGTAAGTTCAAACCCGAAGACTATGGAGGTGGATGAGACCAGATGACTCCCGAGGGAGAGGCTGCCAGTCCAACGAGCGCCCAAAGGATCGGAGATCCGTAGTAGTTTCAGCTTCTACATGTCCTCTAGTGGGGCACGCTTTCCCAGCTTTGTCCACCATCCGTAGTCTTGAGCAGGAACAGGTAGTTTGTGCAGTCTTTCTTAAACGAGACGCAGGAGGCTGTTGCGCCTCGTGCCAGCGTAACCCGGGCGTTAAGTAAGGTTATCTCTGTTGGACTGTGCCAGGTACTTATCGGAATCACGTTCGTGACCGTCCTACCAGCATCAGTTGACTCGTAAAGCGTACCGGAATTAAATGGTGCTACCCAGACATCAGCTCCGTTGGCTCCAACGACCGGAACCGCTCCCGCTGGGAGCGATACTCGGCTGGAACGTGGACTGTAGCGAGATCCGCTTCATTGCGCAATGCCTCGGCATCCCCGACTTGGAGAACCAGGTCAGGAGTATGACCGAAAATGTCAGTGGCTTCACTGATGGCATCGATAACGCAATACCATTGGCCATGGACGTCGCCGATTGCGAGGAATGTTGTTGATTGGTTTGACATGATTTTGGTCCTGTTGCTGAAATGTCCTGACGGTAAGTACCGTGATGATGAGAGTTGTCGCCAATTAGATGTGGCGAGAGATTGCCTTGCGGCTAGATCAGCGAGATCTTCGCTCTACGGCTAAGTTGCCGGAGCGTATGAGGACCAGAGCGTGCTTCAACGAGGCTTGGAGTGTCATTTGGTTGTTCGAAGCTGACTCGGTTGTCATGGGATACATGATGGTGGGCGAGTGGGACAGTTGGGGTGGGAGTGGGTAAAGTTCTTACTGACGGTACTTACCGTACACGTAACTCAGTTAGCTAATCCTGCCAAAAGTTCCCTCGTCTTGTTGTTCTCGATAAGCCAGACACCAGGATGGGAAGCGTCTTTTATAACTTCCGCTTTTTCACCCATTACTACGGGAATGCCCCTTCGCTTTGTAGCACGTCCGGCAATCTCGGCCCGTCTCCTCGCACGCGCAACATCGTCGATGTGGACAGTGCTTGCGATCTCGGCGACCACTGTGACAACTTCACCTGTCGTCCGGATACGACCCTCGACAACGACATCAGCATTCCGGAGTTCCTCTGCCTCATTTTCGCTTATGAGACTATCATCGGCGGCCTCAAAGCTCAGATCCGCTTGTTCGGGATTCGAGAAGACCTTTACACTTCTAATGTATCCCTCGATGTCCGCAATCTTCGTAGCTAAAGATCGACGATAAGTCTCCTCGGTTTCCTTGCCCCTAAGATCTCCGATTGAAGTTGCAAGTTGCTGGGTTGTCTCATTGAGAGTCCCGATCTAAGATTCTACACGATCCATCTTTTCCGGGAGAGCAAGAACCTCTTCACTCAGCAGGAGAGCCCTCAATTCCGCCTTGAGGGCGGGATCTGCTTGGAGCTGACGGATGATCTTGAGCGTGTCCATTGGTAAAAGTTTAGCTTGCGGGTGTGACGTGTAGCTATAAGTGAATCTGTGGCGCATTACCCATAGTGATAGCGAGCTTGGAGAATTACAATGTCATCTCCGTCGACCAAATAGACAAGTCGGTGCTCGTCGTTTATTCGTCTTGACCAACAGCCTGCAAGGGCGTAACGCAACGGCTCCGGCTTACCAATCCCTTCGAATGGATGACGGACAATGTCGTCTAATAATTTGTTGATGCGTCCAAGCGCGGCTCTGTCAGCTGAGAACCAGAATTTATAGTCATCCCAGCCGTGTGAGGTAAATACGATCCTCACTGGTGAAGTTGGTGTTCCTGACGGTCACCTGCCGAAGCTTGCTTCAAGCTTTCAAGAAGCCTCACTGCGTTCGCAGGAGACCTAAGGAGATGTGCAGTTTCTTCAAGCTCATCGAAATCGTCTTTCGACATGAGGACAGCATCTCCCCTTTTGGATATGATCTCGACAGGCATGCGGTCGCTATTGACCTGCTCTATCAGGGGAAATAGTCTCTTTCGTGCTTCAGTGACGGTAATTGCCATGTCGACCTCTCATTACTAGTACTACATAGTGTACCACTCTTTAAATAGGGAATTCCTTCATGACTTTTCACCAGGATTCTTTACGGTATGGTCTTGAGCGTGCAGAAAGCCCGAAGTTTTTTGCTATGCGAGGGATCTATATATCACGAGCAGATCTAAGCCATGTCTGACCTCACGGATGGCTAGCGATATATATCCCGCCGATTGCCAATTCTCAGCACGAGAATCGTAACCGTTTCCTGGAAGATGTCGCAGATGAGCCTGTAATCGCCGACTCTGTATCGCCAATACCCACCAAAGCGAGGACCTTTGAGAGAATGGCCAACTGAACGAGGGTCGTCTAGACGAGCCATCCTTTCCCTAAGGAAACCTATAATGCGCTTAACGTCGGCCTTATCTAGCTTCGCCAGTTCTTTTGCGGCAGAGTCAGCGATCTCAATCTTCCAGTTCAAGATCTCGTTCGACTTCCTCTAGGGTAAGAACGCGCTCTTCGCCCTTTCGGATTCTTTCTGCGGTCGCCTCTGCAAGGTAATAGTCTTCGATATCGTCTAGCCCTCTTGTAATTATTTCACGAAGATAGTATGCCTTCGTGCGCCCAGTATGCTCGGCTAATGCGTCGAGGCGGTCCTCTGTTTGCTTATCTAATCTGATGGAAGTGGCCATAATGTGTCCTCTTGTGAATACTTGTATTCACAATATCACATAGGACCGGTCAATAAGGAATTCCATATTGACACTTAGGCGAAATCCTTTACAGGACTCCATTTACATCCGGTACGTACCGTGAGTAGACTGCACGCATGATTATCACGATCGCAAACGTCAAAGGCGAAGTTGGGAAGACGACTTCCGCCGTATATCTGGCATCCGTTTCAGCACTGCACAACCCAACTATCCTGGTCGATTCCGATCCCCAACGGTCGGCTTCCGAGTGGCTTGCTGAGAGGCCCATTGATGGAGTAAGCGTTGTTACTGCGCCATCGGTCAAAGCGCTCCAAAGCGCAACAGACAAGGCTTCCTGCAAAATTATCATCGTCGATACTCCGCCAGGCCACGAAGGCCTAGTCAGAGCCGCGCTTGAGTTCGCGGATGTCGTGATTATCCCGACACGGGTTGGCGGTGTCGAAGTGGCGAGAGTCCAGACGACAATCGCGATGATACCCAATGGGACCCCGTTCGGTCTGGTCATCGCGAGCGCGAGGACGTGGACCAGGGACTTTCGGGAGACGGTCATGGCGTGGAATGAGGTCGGCACAAAGGTTCTCGGTGTGGTTCCGGAGCGGGTTTCAATCGCATCAGGTCCTGACGCGGAACTTTACCCGGACGGCATCGAGGCCTATAGCCTCGTTTGGTTGGCATTAGAAGAACTACGAAAGGCAGCATAAATGGCAACAGGAGACAGGATACGCAAAACAGCGGCCCCAGATGAGCCGTTCAGGAAATCTACCGGCAGGGTTTCATTTCCCCATCGGATGAGCCTTGATCTGACGACCGAACAGT
>DAHXKX010000084.1 GCA_027366165.1 Actinomycetota bacterium | reverse complement strand
TCATAAGAAAGAACCAGGCGATAAGAAAACACCATTACCCCGATTTCACCATCAGAGAAAAACCCTCGATCGACTTTGATGCGGTTGCTGCTGCTTCGAAGTGGGACGGGATAAAGGGATACGTCACCAACAGTCCAGAGCTGAGTCCAGACCAGGTCATCTCCCATTATGGGGAACTCTACCGAGTGGAGCAGTCTTTCCGCATGAGCAAGACGGATTTGCGGATCAGGCCGGCTTTTTACTACAGGCAGAGACACATCGAGGCCCACGCAGTCATCTGCATGCTGGCTCTTTGTGTCATGAGGATGCTCGAGTGTCACGTAAAGCCACTCGGTATGACCGTAAAGGCAGCGCTCAAAGAGATCAACTCCACCAAAGCCGCATACCCAAGACTTGGTGAACGGCATTTTATTATTCCGCCGGATTACGGACCTCAGGTGCAAGAGATAATTGCAACCCTGAATCTGAGCGATAGGAAGACGAACTGAGTTTGGTCGCCCATTTGCCGAAGTCAGAAATAGGACGAAGGAGCGTTCCACGTGGTGCCAAAGGTGCTTCGGCCCCTGTCGTTTACCAAGGGTTTCGGCTGGAGATCCGACTAGGCAAGTGCTGTGCTTCACATGGACGGAGGCGATCTTAGATCTCGCTTCTGGGTATTAGCGAAAAGGCCATTTAATGAGAGTCGAGCTAAGGCCCAGCACGGACCGGTGGATACGGGCGAGCCAATCCAGCGTAATTAGGAGCTAGTGGTTTTAAGGATGTTCGATATCCAGACTCTCAACGACCATTACTATGTGTCACTGGCGAGACTAAGTTTGAAGCATGATGAAAAAGCATGTGTGGTTTCTTAGGGCTGGCTCACTTTGGACTTTCTACGTCTGGGCAGTATTGGTTCGGAATATGATTATCGATCGGACCGACACCGTGGCATTTCGTGCAGTTCACATCGGATTGGCGATAGTGTCGTTCGCGTTTGCGGCGCTCACCTGGCAGATTTCGAATTCGATGGCCAAGGAAATTAAGTTGCGCAAACGGAGTAGAGATCTACCAGGGATATCTGTTCCTAATCAATCACAGTGAAGCAATCTACCTGGGTGGTCAGGCTTGTGAGGCTGGTCCTGACTCACAAGCGCAACGTAACTCTCGCCCTGGGTGCATCGATCGTCGGCATGGTGATCTCTGCGATCGTGCCTGTAGTCGAGCGAACGGTAATTGACAGTGTCGTCATAGCCAGGAGCCAGCCTCTTGCGCCTTGGCTGACGGTCTTGGTGGTGCTTGGGGTCATGGGCTTCAGTCTTTCGTTCGTGCGCCGTTATGCCGGAGGTCGACTGGCCTTCGATGTCCAGCATCAAATCCGGAATTCAATATTTGAGCACCTCCAACGGCTTGACTTTGCCCGTCATGACGAGCTTGCTACTGGACAACTGGTCTCACGGGCCAATTCTGATGTAGGTCTTGTGCAGGGACTTTTATCCTTTACCCCGCTTCTCATAGGAAACTTGGCGATGCTCGTATTCGCGATCATAGTGATGTTGGTGGTATCGCCGGAATTGGCCCTGGTTGAGATTGCGTCGATTCCGGTCTTGGCTTATGCGTCGCTCAGGCTTCGGTCCTCGGTATTTCCCGCAAGTTGGGATGCGCAGCAGAAGGAGGGCGAAGTCGCGGTTGTCGTGGAAGAGGCTGTGACCGGCGTCAGAGTGGTAAAGGGCTTTGGCATGGAGGACAAAGAGCTCGGAAAGCTTTCTGCAATTGCCCAAGAGCTATACAGGTCCAGGGTCAGGCTCATAGGCTTGCAGAGCAAGCTTCAGGCGCTGGTGGCCTTTGTGCCAATGCTCACTCAGGTTGGCGTATTAGGTTTTGGTGGATATCTGGCTCTGCACCACCATCTCAGCATCGGGTCGTTCTTACTGTTTTCGTCCTATGTGGTGCAGATCGGCTCCCCGGTGAGACAGTTGTCAACTCTGGTCTCGTTCTCCCAGCAAGCAAGAGCTGGGGCCGAGAGGATCTTTGATCTATTGGACTCCAACCCGATTGTGCAGGAGTCCCCCGACGCGGTACCCCTGCGCCCATCGGGCGGAAAGATTGAATTTCGCGATGTGAATTTCGGTTATTCTAAAGATCTTAGAGTTCTGTCTGGCTTCAACCTCACAATTGAGGCTGGAGAGACTGTGGCCCTTGTGGGACTTTCCGGGTCCGGAAAGTCGACGCTTGCTTTGCTGGTTCCGAGATTTTACGACGTCTCGTCCGGAGAGATCCTTATCGACGGTCAGGAGATCCGTACTCTCACAATTGATTCGCTCAGAAGCCAAACGGGTGTGGTGTTCGAGGAGAGCTTTCTGTTCTCTGACACAATTATGGCAAATATCTGCTATGGAAAGCCAGATGCAAGTTTTGAAATGATTCGGAACGCGGCCCGGATGGCGGGAGCGGACAGCTTCATTTCGGACCTTGATAATGGCTACGATACCGTGGTTGGAGAACGGGGACTGACTCTGTCGGGAGGGCAGCGTCAAAGGGTGGCGTTGGCGCGAGCTCTGGTGACGGATCCTTCGATATTGGTTCTCGACGATGCCACTTCAGCTGTTGATTCGGTAACCGAGTCAGAGATAAACGATGCGCTTAAAATATTCAAGACCAACAAGACCGTAATCCTGATTGCCCATCGACGATCGAGCCTGTCTCTGGCTGATCGGATTGTCCTGATTGACAATGGCCGGGTGATGGCCGAGGGCAGACATGAAGATTTGATGCGCTCTTCAAGGCTTTACCGGACTCTTTTCGAGGGGGAAAACGAGTCTTTGAACGAGAACCTGCCTGAACAGTCGGATCAGTTGGCCCCGACAACTGCTGGTGGCGAGAAAGATCAACCCTCCCAATCGAAGTTGCAGCGTAAATCGGTTCCGGGTGTCAGAGCAACCGCCACCATTGGACGTGGAATGACAGGAATTGCCTTGTCCGCAACTCCGCAACTCCTAGATGCGCTGGGCAAATTGCCGCCTGCCACAGATGACCACCGGGTGGATTTGGAGGACCAGGCCAGACCTCGAAGTGGTTTTTCTCTTAGGGAGTTAGTGGGTCCGTTCCGTTTTGGCCTGTTAATGGGTCTTTTCCTGGTTGTCGCAGACACCGGATTGACAATCCTCGGGCCAATTTTCACCAAGACAGGGATCGATTCAGGCGTTCTAGCTGGCTCAAGGACCGTCCTTTTGTTTGCCTTTGGAGGATTCCTCCTCTCTGCGGTTGCGGATCTCTTTGTCATGTGGGTGGAGAACTACGTCACTGGACGAACTGCGGAGCGCCTGCTTCTCGCGTTGAGGATTCGGATTTTCTCACACCTGCAACGTCTTGGAATCGATTTCTATGAATCTGAGATGGGTGGTCGCATAATGACCAGAATGACCACCGATGTGGATGCGCTGTCGAATCTTCTCCAGACCGGTCTGATAAATGCACTGGTCAGTATACTGAGCTTTGTTGGGGTCGGAATCGCGCTTGTTGTGCTTAGCCCTAGGCTCACGCTCTATGCATTTGGGGTGATTCCCCCGCTTGCAATAGCTACCGTCTTGTATCAGCGGACTTCCAGCAGGGCGTATGCTGTGGCAAGGGAGCGTATTGCCGAGGTAAATGCCAACCTCCAAGAAGGACTGTCTGGAGTTCGGGTTACGCAGGCCTTTAGAAGACAAGCCAAGAACTCCAGCGATTTTTCAACGGTGTCAAGCAACTACAGGGACGCGAGGATAAACGCCCAGAAGCTGGTGGCAATCTATTTCCCGTTTATTCTGCTCCTGTCTGACCTTGCTTCTGCTGCGATCCTAGGGGCGGGCACCGGTTTAGTCCACTCGCATGCCATCAAAGTGGGAGTTTTGATTGCGTTCTCCCTCTATATCGACCAGTTATTCTCGCCGCTTCAGCAGCTTTCACAGACGTTTGACCAGTGGCAGCAGGCCCGAGTGTCTATGGGCCAAATTGCCAGACTGATGGAGCGGAAGATAACTACGCCTCAGGCCGATCTGCCGATTCAATCAGACCATGTCAAAGGTGACATTGTCTTTGAGTCGGTTCATTTCTGCTATCCCGGTTCCTCGAGTGAGGCGCTGAGTGGACTTGACTTGAGCATACACAGCGGTGAGACGGTCGCTCTGGTAGGAACCACCGGCGCTGGTAAGTCAACGGTCTTGAAATTGATAGAGCGGTTTTATGATCCAACCACAGGAAGCGTGCTGATTGATGGGATTGATCTGAGGTTGCTTGACCTTGGAGGTTACAGGCGTAGGTTGGGGTTTGTGCCCCAGGAGCCGTTTCTTTTTACGGGCACGGTTGCGGAGAATATCGCATATGCAAATCCTCGTGCCACCCCTGAAGAAATTGAAGATTCGGCGAGAGCTGTTGGAGCGTATGAGTTCATATCTGCCCTGCCTGGAGGATATGAGTTTTTTGTGGCCGAACGGGGCAAGGCACTATCTGGTGGGCAGCGTCAACTCATTGCGTTGGCAAGGGCATACTTGGCAAATCCGTCAATTCTGCTTTTGGACGAGGCTACTGCCAACCTTGATTTGGCCACGGAGGCGAAAGTGAATGCCGCGCTCGGGATCTTGGCAAATGGACGAACTACTGTGATTGTTGCTCACCGACTGTCGACGGCGGCTAGGGCCGATCGGATCATTGTCATTGAAAATGGCGTAGTTGCTGAAACTGGTTCGCACAATGAGCTGATGGCCAACCAAGGTCCTTACGCATCAATGTGGAGATGGTTTGAAGATGTCTACGGGGTTGCGTAGCTGGTGTGTCCGCCGCTCATTCGTACTCTATGACGACAGGCTGAGGCTGCAGTCCCATAACCTGCGACGGTTCTTCAAGGGGGACATCCTGTTTGTAGAAGAGTTTGAATCCCAGCGGGAAGGCTGGGTCTGTTGCCAACATCTGATAACTGTCAGTCTTTGCCTTCCAGCTTCCAAATCCATCCATGTTGAATACTATTGCCAAGTCTGGCCTGGAAGAGATGCTGGCTTTGTCCTGAATCATTGAAGTCTTGAACTGGTGTATCAGAAGGAGCTTTTGTGGCAGATGATTTGAAATGACAAGTTGCTCCAGCCAGTTCGATACCTTGTTGATCTCGTCTGCGGTGGTGGTGCCGATGACTTTTCCGGGGATTTGCGTGGAGTTGACCTGCCACTCTGGATCCAGAGCTAATGCGACATCGGGCTGAGAAAGGAACGAGGTCAATGTCTGAGCATCGGCAAGGAAGTTACCTCTGCCGGGCTGGATGTCCAGTATGAGTAGCCCGTGGTGTTCTCTAACGACGTTGAGATACTGTTGGATCACTTGGTCTGACAGCCTCGCTGAATATGTGCCATTGGGTTGGGGGGATCCCTGGGCGATGAAGGTTATCAATTCGTAGGCTGGGAGGATCGGGATGGTTGTCTGTTGGTATGGCATAGCCTGTGTCATCAACTTTGGCCACATTGTTTCCGGTGAGTCTTGCCCAAGAACTCCTAAGCCCCCACCTCCCGGTGCGCCATAGAAGGCCACGATCCTTCGTCCGGGAATCAAGGTGTAGCCGCCACCCGGTTCGGTTGGGGCTGGCATTGTAGTTGTAGTTGTGGTCGAGGAGGAGGTGGTGGTGCTTGTTGATGTGCTGTTCGGTGGAGGAGTATTTGGCGAAAGTTTTGGTATTCCAGGCTGAAGATGGTGCGTACTGTGGCTTGCAACGTTGGTGGTTAGGCGAAAAGTTAGTCCTATAGCCAATAGTCCAACTGCCGCAATTAGCTCCGGCCATATTTTTGTGGTCGTAGTATTCGGGATACTCAATGATCGCTTTACCTTTTCAGTTCAATCTATCAGGTAATTTTTTTTGCTTCTGTTTTGTCTGTCGATTTGTGGGTTTGCTGGCCATGCGGGAGGTCTCATTGAAATGTTGCGACTATTGCGGAAGATTATCTGCGATTCTGTAATTTCTGTCTGGCTATACGAACATATGTTCGATAAATTATATATATGGACACCGTTGCTGAAAGGTTGGTCAGTCATCTCTCTGGATTTATATCCCCTCAGCTATTGGCTAGTGAAAGGTATGTGGAACTGGACGGGCATCTGGCAAAGATATTTCCACTGGGAAGAATCCAGCTGGGGTCTGTCGTTTTGTTTGAAGGTGTTTTGAACTCTGGTGTGACTTCAGCCGTGTTTGAGTTTCTGTCTTCTGGCGGGATGCAAAAGAGCTGGAGTGCTTTGGTGGGTTTTGAGAATCTTGGTTTTCTTGCTGCTTTTGAAAAGGGTGTAGATCTTGGGAAAGTCGTTTCTATCCCTGATCCGGGGAGAGCTTTAGCTCAGGTTGTCGCAGTGCTGATAGAGGCCTTTCCGATTGTCGTTATTGCCAATCCCGAATTTATATCCTCTTCGCAAGCACACAATCTCATCTCCAGGGTGAGGGCAAACAAGTCGGTTATGGCCGTTGCCCGGCAAAGTCTTGGTATATCAGGCGCACGGGCCAAAGGATCATGGCCTGCTTCTTACGATTACCTCATCAGGTCTTCCATGTCTGATTTTTCTGGTTTAGGCAGGGGAAGCGGTTTCATAAAGGAACGCCATCTGTCGCTTTCTCTGGGAAGCAGGCGAGTTGGTGAGACCACTAAAAGTATTACGGTCCCGATCTGAATCTGGTGATCAGTATGTCGAAAGAAAAATCCAGAGTAAAGCTTCGTCATTCCAGGTACTCATTGTTTGACTCTGTTGAGCATCAAATTGCTCCGAGAGTGCTTTTGGTCAAGTTCTTTTATTGGCCTTTCATATCTTCTGGGCTGCATGCAGCCGATCCCTTGGCGGTTGTCGGGGATAAAGGGGTCGTGATCCACGCATCACCGAGGGCTTTGATGGCTGGAATCAAGGTGGGCGATAAGGTCAGGACATCAGTAGCTGTTGTGCCAGGTCTGACAGTGGTCCCTTGTGACGTGGTTGATGAAAACGGTTTATTTGCCAAGATCGCCAATGTCTTGGAACAGTTCTCTCCCATTGTTGAGATTGTTGATCTTGGAGTTTGTGCCACAAATGCCAGAGGTCCATCGAGATATTTTGGCGGTGAGGAAAAGCTCACTTTGGAGGTGAGGGCAGCCATGGAAAACCGGATTGTGGAACTTTTCCCCGTGGCTAAAGAGTCGAAAGACAGATCAACTGAAATCTTTGGCAAAGGTTCGATTTTTTCTTTCGGCGTTTCCGTTGCTGACGGCATTTTTACAGCTCAGATTGCATCCAGAAGTTCGCTGGTGGTTCCTCCGGGCAAAAGCGGCTATTTCCTGGCCCCGCTTTCTGTCGGGGAACTTCCTGACGGCGATATAGCCGGTACTCTCGATCGTTTGGGAGTGCGTTCTTTGGGCGAGTTTGTAAATATTGACTTTGATTTGGTATTGGAGCGTTTTGGATCAAGAGGTGCATTGTTGCACCGAATGGCTGGTGGACTGGACACGTCTTCGCTTGAGACGAGCGAGGTTAGGGAGGATCTCAGCCTAAAAGTTGAGCTGTTGGAACCTTTGGAAGTTGCCTCGGCAGTCGTCTTTGCATGCAAGGCAAGGGTGGAGCAGATGCTGGAGCAGCTTTTAGAGAAGGGTCGTCTTTGCCAAATCATGAGAATTCGTCTCATGAGTGAAAATGGAGAAGAGTCTGTCAGGGATTGGGGAGTGAAAGACGGGTTTTCGGCGCAGCTTCTTCTGGAGCGCATCAGATGGCAACTCGAATCGTGGTCTACAGACCCAAGGCTGGCTCCGTCGGCTGGAGTCGAGATTATTGAACTAAGGCCGCAAAGAGTTGTTTCGGCTTTAAGAGTCCAACTCGATCTCGACGGCAGTGAAAGGTCTTCCATTGCCAAGGTATCCCAGGCACTTTCAAGAGTCGATGCGATTGTTGGCAAGAAGGCATCGATCGCAAAGATAAAGGGATCGAGGACTCCAAAAGGAAGTGTTGAGATGGTGCCATGGCAGCTTCACCTTTTTGATCTTGATGAAGCAAGTGACAGAAAGACAAAGGAGCTGCCGCCCTGGCCAGGGAGATTAGTCGGCTCATCTCCAGCTATTTGCTTTGATCCGGAGGTAGAGGTGCTTCTTTTGACCAAAGAGGAAGTATCAGTAAGTGTATTGGCTGATGTTACTTTGCTCGGAGAACCATATTGGATGAGACTGCAAGGCTCCGGGAAAAAAGTAAGAGTCTTGGAATGGTCGTCTCTTTGGCCGATGATGGAGAGGTGGTGGGATCCGGGGCATTCAACCAAGGTTGCCAGAATCCAGATGGTGACTGATGGGATGGGTGCTCTATTGGTCAAAAATACGGATGGAAAGTGGCTAATTGAAGGTTCGTACGATTGATAGTTTGTGCCAAAAGGTATTCCTGGGAAAACAGAGTCCAACCAAGCCATTGCAAGTTAGCAACAAACCGGGTCTGCTAAATGTCTGCAACGGCATCTTAATTCGCAATGTGGCGAGAATCATTGGAGACCGCCAAAATTACCTGGCATCTAATAGCGTCTGCTCCCTTGTTGGCAGAGTTGGAATGGTCGTGGAATGTCGCTTAGCTCAGACGGCTGAAGGTTCAGCTCCTATACGGGCCAGATCTCACGGCAGCGGTGAGCCACCATGGAAGTAGGAGGGGAACGGAATGGGCCTAAATGATCATTCCGGCTGCAATCTGCGTGGTATTTGTTTCAGACGTGCAAATGGCGGCACCATTGCGGTTGAAAAGGACCTTTATCATAATGCTGATCCACGCAATGGTGGCCCGCGCAGTTGGCCAACTTGCAACCAACAACGCCAAAACGGCTTTGTCGCCAGCTGAGTTGCGCATTACGGAGGACTGCCGATGTTTGGTCGCCTAGAAAGCGCCTTGGGCCGAATCTTCGGGCTTGACCTGGTGCTGCTCCATACATCTTCAGTATGGGATTTCCACAAAGAAGTAATTCTTCAAGGGCCTGTTGCGGAGGTCACTCCTTTGATCGATGAGTTTGAGCTGTATTCGATTGGTCTGACTACCATAGCCAGCTACCTTGAGGTAAATCACTACAACACAAGGATTGTCGATCTCGTGTACAGGATGTTGCGGAATCCGAAATTCGATGTTGCTGTCCATTTGGCTGAATGAACTGAAGTTTGAAGCTGGACTCGTCGGCCGCTCCACTCATGATGGGGTTGCCTCCCGCTTCAATATGGCGCAAATGGCCCTTTCTCAATTGGATGCTATACAGTTATTGGATGAGCCTGAGCGCAGCAAGACTCTTTGTGATCTTGCCAACAAAGTGAACTAGGCAAACACTGCCAGTCTGGTTGGTGTGGATGAGTTCAAGTGGAAGACTTCTAGGGGAATCCACGTGAGTTGGGTCTTTGCTAGACATAGAGTTGCTGCATTTCCCAGAGAGTTGGGGCATGCCATGGCACGCTTCCGTGGTCGGTCCGATGTTACCGTGACCGATGGGCACCGTCTCAAGCCTATTGGTGGAGTGGTCTAGTGGTCTGTGTGGGGTGGTGTCGTAGCGGCTCCTTAGGGCCGAGTGGGATTCTGCCTCCACGTGGATGAATCCAGGAGCTTCTCACCCCACGCTGTATTTCGGTGAAGCTGAGATAGCGAGTTGAGCAACGGGGGAATGAGTGGATTATTTTCGATAGTAATCGAACGTATGTTCGATAGTATGAGAAGATGGAAAGTTACGCAGAGCTTCACTGCCACTCGAACTTTAGTTTTTTAGACGGAGCAAGCGATCCGGAAGAACTGGTCAAAGTAGCCTCTTCGCTCGGTCTGTCCGCCCTTGCTATAACCGACCATAACGGGCTTTATGCGGTTCCTCGTTTTGCTAGCGCGGCAAGGATGTGTGGATTACCTACAATCTATGGGGCTGAACTCACCTTGGAGAGTGGCACTCCTCGGGATGAGATGGTCGATCCCGTTGGAGACCATTTGGTCGTTCTGGCAAAGGGCCCAAATGGATACAGCTCATTGTCCAAGGTAATTTCCTCTGGCTATATGGCCAACAGAGAAAAGGGAAGTTTCGAACTCTCCTATGAAGGTCTTGCTTCTGCCAACTGTGGTGATTGGGCCATATTGACCGGATGCCGCAAGGGCATCATATCGAAAACTCTTTTCGAACATGGTCCCATGGCCGCCAAAAGGAAGCTTGGATATTTGTGTGATCTATTTGGCCAGGACAGGGTCTTTGTCGAGTGCTGGGATCATGCTGATCCATTAGATGAGCCACGCAATATGGAACTGGTCCAAATTGCAACATCTTTGGGAGTGGAACTGGTGGCAACAAATAATGTTCACTATGCCATTAGAGACTCCGCCAGACTCCACCAGGTATTGATGGCAATAAGGTCAAATAGGCCTATTGACGAGATAGAAGGGTGGCTTCCTTCTTATCCAATGGCAAATCTCCGTTCTCCAAGAGAGCAGCTAAGGCGTTTCAGCAGATTTCCTACCTTGGTTCAAAATGCTCATGATCTCGGTCTTGAGTGTGCTTTTGACTTAGAACTTATAGCACCCAAGCTTCCCGATTTCTCGGTTCCGCAAGGCCATGACGAGATGAGCTTTTTGAGAGAACTCACTTATCGCATGGCTCCAGCCAGATATGGGTCAAAGAGCAGCCCGAGGATAGAGGGTGCTTATGAGCAGCTTGACTATGAGCTTGAGATCATATCCAAGCTTGGATTTGCAGGTTACTTTCTAATCGTTTGGGACATAGTCGAGTTCTGCAAGGACAATAACATCTTTTGCCAAGGCCGGGGGTCTGCCGCTAACTCTGCTGTCTGTTATGCCATTGGGATAACAAATGTTGATCCAGTTGCCCTCAAGCTTTTGTTCGAGCGGTTTCTCTCTCCCCACAGGGATGGTCCTCCTGATATTGACGTGGATATAGAGAGTGATCGACGCGAGGAGGTGATCCAGTACATATACCGTCACCACTCACGCTTAAGGGCGAGCCAGGTTGGCACGGTCATCACCTACAGGTCAAAGTCCGCAGTTCGTGATGTTGCCAAGGCGTTCGGGCATTCCCGGGAGGCGGTGGACTCTTGGGTCTCTCAGGTGGAGAGACATCCAGGTCTTGCACGAAGCCTTGAACTAATAGATGCGAATGGAAACAAGGTTGTTACGGCACCTCAGGGAGTTTTAGACATCGCGCTGGAATTGGAGAATAATCCTCGGCATAGCGGAATACACGTTGGCGGGATGGTCATATGCGATAGGGAGATATCTGAGGTTTGTCCCATCGAATGGGCGAGAATGGAAAATCGAACCGTGATGCAATGGGACAAGGACGATTGCGCCCAGGTTGGATTGGTCAAATTCGATCTTCTTGGTCTTGGCATGCTGTCGGCATTACACGAGATGGTTGATATGGTAAAGGAGTTCTACGGCCAGGAAGTTGATCTAGCTCTTATACCTCAGGAGGATTGCATCTATGAAATGCTCTCCAGGGCAGATACCGTTGGTGTGTTCCAGGTCGAAAGCAGGGCCCAGATGGCCACTTTGCCCAGACTGAAGCCACGCTGCTTTTACGACCTGGTGGTAGAGGTGGCGCTAATACGTCCTGGACCCATACAAGGGGGATCCGTTCATCCATATATCAGAAGGAGGAACGGTCTTGAAGAGATTACCTATCTCCACCCGCTTTTAGAGAATTCACTGTCAAAGACTTTAGGAGTTCCGCTTTTTCAGGAGCAGCTGATGCAGATGGCGATAGACGTGGCTGGATTTTCTCCCGGTGAGGCTGACCAATTGCGTAGTGCCATGGGATCCAAGCGCTCTAGTGAAAAAATGAACCGTTTGAAGAAGAGGCTTTTTGAAGGGATGTTTCAAAGGGGTATATCGGAGTCAGTTGCCGAAGAGATATTCAACAAGCTTTCGGCCTTTGCCTCCTTCGGGTTTCCTGAGAGTCACTCTGCCGCTTTTGCATACCTTGTATATGCGAGTGCCTGGTTCAAGTACCACTATCCGGCTGCATTCTGCGCGGGACTTATCAGGGCCCAGCCCATGGGATTTTGGTCTCCACAAACGCTTGTTTCAGATGCCAAAAGGCATGGAGTCATGGTATTGACTCCTCATGTAAACCATTCTGACCACAGGGCTGATTTGGAAAGCATGGATAATGGGGGAGTTGCTCTTCGGATAGGGATTTCTTCCATACGAGGCATAGGGAAAACTTTGGCAGAGAAGATTTCAAAGAGCGGTCCCTATGGATCTGTAGAGCATTTGGCTAGAGTTGTACCGATTGGGATTGCCAAGTTGGAAGCCCTGGCTACTGCGGGTGCGTTAGACGGTCTTTTTGCAGACGATCTATCTTCAGATCCTTTGGATACCAGGCGCGCACTTTGGGCAGCTGGGCCTAGTTCACGTTATTCAGAAGGGGTGCTTCCTTCCATGGCCGTTGGTGCTACGGCGCCGCCTCTTCGTCCTGTCGGTGAGCGCGAGAGAGCCTATCTGCAATTGTGGTCTTACGGCATATCTCCCGCGGGCCATCCTCTTGAATTTGAGAGGGATGACCTGGCGTCTAAGGGGGTGGTCTTGGCCAGGGATCTGACTGATTGTTCAAGTGGTGCCCGAGTAAAGGTTGCTGGTGTCGTCACGCATAGACAAAGACCGGCCACAGCAAAAGGGACGACGTTTATCAATCTGGAAGATGAAACTGGACTTATCAACATTGTCTGTTCAAAAGGGCTGTGGACCAGATACCGTTCAGTTGCCAAGCTTTCTCCAGCTCTTATCGTGAGTGGAAGAGTTGAAACAGCTGGTGGAGTGATAAATGTGGTTGCCGAAAAGATCGAGAGCCTTGCCGTGATGGTCAGATCCTCTTCAAGAGATTTTCATTGACGCAGTACCACTTTTGGGATGAGCGAAATACTCCATAATTCAACCCCTAATCTGGAATCACTGCTGTGGCGAGTAGCTCCACCTGAAGTCCAGGGTAGAGCAGGCTTTCAACCTGAAGCAGTGTCATCGCTGGATAGTAGTGCCCAACATGTTCCTTCCAAATCTTGCCCAGGTTCTTCAGGTTTGCCCTATAGTCGCCAGCATCCGTGACGAACACCATCATCGATACCAGATGCTCAGGCATTCCTCCTGCGGCCATGAGAGCTTCTACGACATATGAGAGCGACCGATCGAACTGCTCGACCAATCCTCCAGCCATGACCGTAAATCCGTCAGCCTCTAAGCCTGCTTGGCCACCCAAATAAACCGTACGACCGGGAGCAGCCACAATTGCATGCGAGTAGCCCACAGCCTTGGGCAAAGACTCAGGAGTGACAATATAGTGAGGTGTTGTCATCGGTAATTTGCCTCCGTCCGTTGTTGAACCGATAAGTTGTCATCAGCGCAATTCCCGCTAAATAAAAGTTTTGCAAGACACAGGGGAGTCGTGGTAACGGTCACCCGGGCCAAGCGCACCCAAATCGATCAAATAAATCAGCTTGAGATCCTCCATATGCTTTGGTCGCCGTCGATGTGCGCCGACCGAAGTCAGAATTTCTTAGGCTCAGGCTTTTGAAGCGCATCTTAGCACCTACTGACCCTTGCGAAAAAAGTGAGCTCCCAAACAAGGAGTGTCATTCAGCGCAATATTGGGCAATACCAAAACCTCTCATCTTTTCCAAGCTGTTTTCAAAGCGGACACCATACAAGTCCGCGCCGGGACTCTGCTGAAGTGCATGTCGAGCCATTTGTCAAGATATCAAACTAACTACAATGGAGTTATGGCAAAAAGTCTCACACTTCTGACAGTTCACGCTCATCCAGATGATGAATCATCTAAAGGTGCTGCAACAGTTGCCAAACTACGGGATCACGGCATCCGCAGCATCTTGGTGACATGCACTGGCGGCGAGGAAGGCGATATCAACAACCCCGCAATGGATAGGCCGGACGTCAAGCAAAATCTTTCGCAGATTCGCAGAGAAGAGCTTGACAAGGCTATCAACATAATTGGATATGAAAAGCTCTATCTATTGGGATACAGGGATTCAGGAATGCCCGGACGGCCGAGCAACTCGAGATCAGACTCTTTTGCTCAGGCTTCCCTCGAGGAGGCGGGGGACAAGCTAATCGAGATCATCAGAAGGGAAAAGCCTCAAGTCATGGTCACCTATCACGAGAATCAATCTGGATATCCGCACCCCGATCATCTCAAGGTCCATGATGTATCTGTCTATGCGTTCCATCATTCCGGCGATGCGAACTACAAGCCGGAATTGGGTTTACCCCACCAGGTATCCAAATTGTACTACAGTGCTTGGTCCACGAACCGGGCAAAGGCATTTCACAACAAGTTTGTGGAACTTGGCCTTAACTCCCCCTTTTCTGAGGAGCGGCTGAACCGTGCTGGCAATGATGAGGAGATAACCACGAGGATCGACGTTCGCGGATATTACAGAGTTAGAAAAGATGCCCTTCTAGCCCATGCGACTCAAATAGATCCCGCCTCCAATTTCTGGTTCGGCTTGCCCGATGACTTGGCTGAGGACCTGTGGCCTTTTGAAGACTATATTCTTGTCCACTCACTTGCAGAAAGAATCGAGCCCGCTGACAGAATCGAAGAAGATCTCTTTGCGGGGTTATTGGATGATAATCGACCATAACCCAGGTGTAGTACGCTCATAGGTTGTAACATTGATGTTTGATTTGACCAGTGTTAACGGGGAGTGTGGCAATGGCAAAGTGGCTTAGTGCTGAGTGGATGGAAGAGTATGCGATTATGGCACAGTCTCAACCGTCCCGTCCCGGCGCCACGGCGACGATACAGTACGAGATTGTCGGCGGTCCTGATGGAGACGTGTTCTACTACTGGATTGTCGAGGATGGGAAGCTTTTGGAATGCAAGCTCGGAGAACTCGATGAGCCGGAAGTTGTATTGACTCAGGAGTGGAATGACGCGATGTCCATCCAGAAAGGGGAGCTGGATGCGACCGCCGCATTTATGCAGGGGAAGATCAAGGTGACCGGCAACATGGGCAAGCTGATGGCTCTGTTGCCCATTACGACATCGGATGAGTACCGCGATCTCCAGATCGCCGTTGCCGCAAAGACAGAGTTCTAAAGCGAAGCTCCGTTTGGAAACAGACTATTCGGAAAGTGTGCTACTGGTCTTTTTTCTCGATGCCGGTTTCGTTTGCTGTGGTCCCTTCTTTGAGACCCTTTTCGAATTCACCCTTGGCTTGACCAACTGATCGTGCAATTTTAGGCAACCTGCTGGCACCTATCACCAGCACAATGATTCCCACGACGACCAGTGAATCCAGTCCAAGTATTTCTGCGAGCATGTAACTAACCTTTCCTACTAGTCAGAAATTATAGGGCCTAAACGCATTCTACAGGTAATTCGATCAACGCGATTGAGGGCTATCCTTTAGCGTTCTAGCGCGATTTCTAATTTCCCTATAGCTGACCAGGGTTATGTTGTCTCTTGTCAGGAGGTGTTCAAAGCGGCGTCTTTCGCTTGCTGTCGTCTTTTGGGAAACATATGTGGCCCAGTCGGGAGTAACGGCCCGCAGTTCAGGTGTGTCCTCCGCCGGTCGAATGCAGAGTTCGGTGACGCCCTCCTCCAAGGAGAAGATGGCGTTTTCGATCAGGTCCTGCGATCCTGGATCGAGGCCGTCATAGCTGGAAAATGGATTGATTACCTTGTCGGGGAATATGGCGCCCTCTTCAAAGGCCAGTCTCTTTGCGGGAAATCCAATTCTCTCCTCATTCAAGCTGTCGGGCAGCGATATTGGAAGATCGAATTCAAGCGCGACATCCAATAAGATGTCAAAGAATTCCGGCCGCATGATCAACGCGTCCAGTTCCGAGGCTATGTGGGATACGTCGAAACCCCAATATATCGCGCGCTCGATTTGGGCTCTGCATTCGCGCCGTGTCTCCGCGAGATCTGCATGGTCCCAGAGGTCTTCCAGTGTGATCGGGAATCCTCCCTGGCCATCCAGCAGCGATGGCGCCTGAGTCACGGGGCCAAAGTGGAGTATTCGATTCGAAGAGTTCAGAGTCAACTCTATACCCACGTCCTCGCCACGATAGCGAATGACGGCGTCTCGTGACCATGGCGCAGGGACTATGAGTCGCGCCGACGTGCCAATTCCATTCCTTAGCACGTCATAAACACCGACATTGCAGGAGTGGCAGAAACCGAGGCAGTCACAAGTAACTATTAGGGCCTTTGTACCCCTTGGAAATCCCAGACGTTCTGTTAAAAGTGGATAGTGCTCCATATGGACTCTCCAGCGTGCATGCTCGGATGGTAAAAGGTTACCCTGTGCGTCCGCATGCAGAGTCTGAATTGCGATAACTAGTGTCCTTGGCCAAGTATTTTGTATCGTTTCATATCACTGACGAAGTCAGGGGTGTTGGAACTTGACTTCATCTCAAGTATCGCTCTCGCTGCTGCGACACCTCTAAGTCCGGCTTCTCGCGTTCGACGGTCAAGTGTCCAACTAGGAATTCTTTCTTCAATCTCGATTAGCTTCATCTGTCCACTCATAATCAAATTATTAGGGGTGGTAGTGACAGTTAGATGTGGCTCCATCCACCTTGGCCGAGTTCACCCAGGCGTCGACTAAAGCTCCGTTGGATTGATATCCAAAATGTCATTGCTCGTAAGGTCAAGGTCATCCTGGTCATCGGTTCCTGTTTTCATCTTTCTTGCCTTCTTGGATTCCGGACCATATACGGGTGATCCATAACCTTCATCGATCAGGGCAGCCACCTCGTTGCCGTCGATCGTCTCTTTCTCCAACAGAGCATTTGCGACCAGTTCCAAACCTTTCTGGTGAACCTTGAGCAGTTCCATGGCCCTTTTCTCTTGCGTCCTAAGGACTATGTCGATCTCCTCATCAATAATTTTCGAGGTGTCTTCCGAGTAGTCACGGCTGTGCATGAGATCCTCACCGAGGAATACGGTTCCCTGAGATCCCCATGCACGTGGACCAACCCGGTCGCTCATACCCCATTCCCTGACCATTTTCCTCGCCAGTTCAGTATTGCCAACCAGGTCATTGTTGGCGCCAGTCGAGAGGTCTCCGAAAATTAGCAGTTCAGCAACGCGGCCTCCCATTCGAACTGCCAGGGAGTCGTCAATGTACTCTTTGGGGTATATGTGACGCTCCTCCAGTGGAAGTTGCTGGGTGACACCAAGAGCAAAACCGGTTGGAAGAATTGTCACCTTGTGAACCGGGTCAGCGTTGGGCAGGACGTATGCCAAGACCGCATGGCCCCCTTCGTGATAGGCCACACGTTCCTTCTCCTCGTCGGAGAGGGCAAGGGACTCGCGTTTTTGACCCATGAGAACCCTGTCTCGTGCTGATTCGAAGTCTTCCATGTGTATTTCCGGGGACGACCGTCTAACGGCGTATAATGCGGCCTCGTTGACGAGGTTGGCGAGGTCAGCTCCGCTCATGCCAGGTGTTCCACGCGCAACCACGCTCAAGTCGACATCTGCGGCAATCTTCTTCCCTCTGCAGTGCACCTTGAGGATTGGGAGCCTTTCGTCGAGGTCTGGCAGTGGGACAACAATTTGACGGTCAAAGCGTCCAGCTCTTAGGAGGGCCGGATCCAATATGTCGGGTCGGTTGGTGGCGGCCAGGACCACGACTCCCTCTGAAGTGTCGAACCCGTCCATTTCCGAGAGCATCTGGTTTAGAGTCTGTTCTCTTTCGTCATGTCCTCCACCAAGTCCTGCACCTCGTTTTCTTCCGATAGAGTCGATTTCGTCGATGAAGATGATTGCCGGCGCCTGCTTTCGGGCGGTTTGGAACAGGTCTCTGACGCGTGACGCTCCCACGCCGACGAACATTTCCATGAAATCTGAGCCTGTGACGCTGAGGAAGGGAACTCCAGCTTCGCCGGCTACGGCTCGCGCGAGCAAGGTTTTTCCGGTGCCAGGTGGACCGACCAGTAGGATCCCCTTGGGCACTCTTGCGCCAATATCTCTAAATCGCTGGGAATTCTTGAGAAAGTCAACGACCTCTGAAATTTCCTGTTTAACTGCTGCATAACCCGCGACATCGTCGAAAGTTGTCCGGGGTCTCTCTGTGGAGTAGACCTTGGGTTTGGACTTGCCAATCGACATTATTCCCGACATCTGACCCTGGGCTCTTCTATTCATGTAGGCGAAGAATCCGAAAATCAGTAGAAGCGGAATCGAGTACTCCAATATCAGAGTGAGTACGTTCGAGGTCTGGGTGTAGAAGGAAGTGTTGACCCCTTCGCTTCGAAGCTGGGTAATGTCTGTTGTGATGTAAGGTAGTGGCCCGTTTACCGTATATGCGGCTCCGTTGGTTAGCTTTCCGCTGATCTTCCCGGTGTTATTGTCAATCTGGGCGGACGCAACTTGCTTCGCATGTGCATCTTGAAGAAACGTATCGTAACTAAGTTGTTTGGTTGTTTGCGGAGTGAAGACCGAAGCATAGACGAATGCTGCAGCCAAAAGTGTTACCAGCACCAGGACTATCCAGCGCCAACTCTGGTCAGGCCCGGTTGGCAGGATCTTATTTCCCTTGGTGGTCCCTTTATCATTTCCGCGTTGACCCTTTTCGGGCATTTGACGACTCATATACCACATGTTAGGCGCGGAAAGGAAATAAATGATTAAGAGATTGGTGACGCCGAAGCATTTTGCATTCTTCCCCGAACCTTTATGGCGCTTTAACCAGCTGTCATATGGGCTAACCTCGTTGGAGTGAATGATTTGGACCCGGACCCGCGCTTTCAGAGTCTTAAGGGAATTAATGCGCTTTCTGTCGCAGTCGTCGGTTTCCTTGTGGGCTACCTCTTCGCGACAATATATGTTTTGGTTGAGTTGACTGTCACGGCTGCCCCGACCACTGCGACGGTAACGAACTCTCTGGGCGCGTTGATAGCGAATCTACTGGGACTTTGGACTGGCCTTTTGGCAGCCGTCATCTACGCCTCCAGGAAGCGGGGGACCAGTTCATTGCGGACGGACTTTGGCCTCCACCGGATTGTTTTGCAGGATCTGGTCATCGGTGTGCCGGTGGGGGTGCTTGGTCAAATCGTGGTCATCCCGGTCCTTTACTATCCATTCGAACATATGGTGCCTAATCTTTCACAGAAATTGAGTCAGCCGGCCCAGACGATTACCGGACTGGGCCACGGACTGGGGATCTGGTTGTTGGCGCTGTTTCTGGTTGTGGGTGCGCCTATCGTCGAGGAGCTGTACTTTCGTGGCTTGCTTCTCGGGTCACTGAAGTACCGATTTTCACGCTTTCCGGAGTCAGCGTCATCGTTCTTGGCCGCGGTAATCTCGGCTGTTCTGTTTGGCTTGGCGCATGGAGAGCCGTTGCAGCTCTTGGGACTTGCGTTCTTTGGGCTAATCCTTGCTGCGCTGAGGCTGAAGTTTGGCCGACTTGGGCCTTCAATGTTTGCTCACGGCGCGTTTAATGCTGTAACGCTTATCGCGCTGTTCAAGATTCACTAAGTATGGGTGGCAAATTGGTAATGAGCAGTGACTCTCAATGTCTGGTTTAATCGGGCATGATGGATGGGTGCAATCGATAAGACGACGCATTGGCGAGATGAGCCCTGATCGAAAAGCGAACCTTACAGACAGATGTTTTATTGGGTTGGCCCTTATTTTCGTGATTTGGCAGCTTCACCCTTCACTGATTCTTTCCAACACCACCACCACCGGAGGTGATACGGGCGCCCACTTCATTGTCCCGTGGCTGGCAGAGCATGAGGTGTTCACTCACTTTCGGTTGACGGGTTGGAGTAGCGCCTGGTACGACGGGTTCCCACTGTTGGGGTTCTATTTTCCACTGCCTTCGATACTTGTTGGGATTCTTAACATATTTGTCACTTACAACGTCGCATTCAAGCTGATCACCGTCCTGGGCTCGCTTATATTCATTCCTAGCCTTTATGTGCTGGGCAAGAAGTTCGAACTTCCCAGGCCGCTTCCCCTCTCTTTGGCATTGGTTGGAGTTGGCTACCTTTTTGACACCAGTTACACCATCGATGGTGGCAATCTAGCGTCGACTCTTGCCGGCGAGTATTCATTTTCCCTGTCTCTGGCATTGGGTATTTTCGTAATCGCAATCGCCGCCAAGAAAGGGTTAACCAGGAAAGACATGGGCCTTGGCGCGCTTATATTTGCGCTAGCCACTCTGGCTCACATCCTCCCATCGTTCTGGGTTGGTGCAGCCCTTGTTTTGCTGGTGGTGCTCAAGCGAATATACCAAAAGAGCTGGACCGATCTTCCCTATACCGTCGGCTTGGTCTTACTGGCGGCCTGTGTTACAGCTTTTTGGGCAATTCCATTCACCTTTCGGATCGCCTACTCCACCTCAATGGGATGGACGAAGGTGACCACCTATGGGTCTTCCCTGTTTCCTCATTCTTTGCGGCCTTGGCTGATAATGGCCTTTCTGGGCATGGTCGTCTCGTTGTGGAGAAGGCAGATGCTAGGAGTTCTTCTGACAATTCTGGGAGTTCTATCGGTTGCAGCGTTCATTTTCCTGCCAAACAGCGCGGTATATAACGCGCGGGCTCTTCCATTTTGGGTACTTTCGCTCTATGCGCTTTCAGGATTGTTTCTGGGGAATTCGGGAATTCTGATTGCTGGTGTTTATCGAAGCGTGAAAATCAGGATTGTGGAGTCAAGGTCGGCTGAACAGCCGGAAGATACCGTGTCGGCTTTGGCTGACACTGGTGGTGTCGATGCCGATGACTATTCCCCACCAAGCTCGTTGATCGGACTCAGCCTTGGTGCGGAGGAGGTAGCTGAGGTACTTGTTCCTGGCAATCCCAGTCCGGCCAAGAAGGTGCGGTGGTATGGAGAAGTAAACGAAGGCTTGGGATTGCGCGGCCATATTGCGGTTGCATCGCTGGTTTCGGCAATTGTCTTCCTGATTTCAGGATTGGGGCTTTTCTCCCCGCAATCCTGGTTACCCTTCAGTTCCACTCAGAGTTTCGTGCCATCCTGGATTAGATGGAATTACACCGGTTACGAAGGAAAGACCGACTATCCCGCGTATCGCGAAATCATGGCCACAATGCAGAACGTGGGAAAGAAATACGGTTGTGGCCAGGCGATGTGGGAGTACAATTCTCAGCAGAATTCATACGGCACGCCAATGGCATTGATGCTGCTCCCTTACTGGACAAACAGTTGTATCGGATCGATGGAGGGACTCTTCTTCGAGTCGTCTGCGACTACACCCTTCCACTTCATCAACCAGTCCGAACTCTCGGCGTATCCTTCTGAGGCCATGTCAGGTTTACCATACAACGGTCTAAACGTGGCGCTCGGCGTAAAGCACCTGCAGCTCCTGGGCGTCAGATATTTCATGGCGTTCTCTCCGAACGTGGTGGCTCAGGCAAACCAGGACTCGCAGCTCCAGAAGATTGTGACGGTTCCTGCCATACAACCGTCTGCGGGTGCCAATTCGGTACTTGGCTGGACCTGGAATATCTACCTGGTTAAGAATTCCGCGAAGGTAAAACCCCTGAGCAGCTGGCCGGTGGTCCTAAACGGTGTTAACCCAAGCCAAGCATCGTGGGTGAACGGCGTCATGTCATGGTACAACAATCCAAATGAGTGGTCGACAATGCCCGCTCAGTCAGGCCCGGCGAATTGGACCAGAGTGGCTTTGGGGTCAACGAACTATCCTTCAAATCCAGTGAGTCCGACGCAGGTGAGCAATATCACTGAAAAGAATTCTTCAATTTCCTTTGATGTATCGAAACTTGGAACACCGGTCTTGGTGAAAGAATCGTACTTTCCAAATTGGCATGTCAGCGGCGGTACAGGACCATACCGCGTAGCCCCAAACTTGATGGTGGTGGTGCCAACATCGCATCATGTGGTCGTTTATTACGGTATGACTACGATCGACTACATTGGTTACGGCTTGACTCTTTTGTCAGTTGTGGGTGTCATTGCCTTAATGTTGAAGGGCGGTCGATCCAAGGAATTATCAGCTTCTATCGACTAGAGTTACTCTCCGTACGTCTATCTGCTCTGGATGATATTGAAGTAAGGCAAAGGTTCTGAGATATATGATTTCCGAAATTTTCAAAGCATACGACGTCAGGGGCACCGTTCCGGACCAGTTGAATAGCGACATTGCTCGGGCGGTTGGGGCCGCGTTTGCGGTATTCTCCAGGAGTCCCAGGTTGGCGGTGGCAAGGGATATGCGAGTTTCCGGAGAGCAACTCAGTTCCGCCTTTATGGAAGGTGCCAGGGCCGTTGGAGCCGGAATAATTGACTTGGGGCTCGGTTCGACAGACATGTTGTACTTTGCGACCGGTGAGCTTGACATGCCCGGCGCCATGTTCACCGCCTCCCACAACCCGGCGATCTACAACGGTGTCAAGATGTGTCTTGCCGGCGCCCGGCCAATCAGTTCAGATACTGGGTTGCATGAGATAGCGGAGCTTGCCCAAAACTTCTTGGACCACGGAATTCCCACGGCGGCAAGGATCGGCTCATACGAACAAAAGGAGATGCTGACCAGATTTGCTGAGCATGTCCGCTCTTTCGTTGACCTAAAGAACCTCAGGCACCTCAAGGTGATCGCGGATACGGCTAACGGTATGGGCGGCCTAGTGGTCCCTGCTGTCTTCTCGGCACTTCCCTTTGAACTTGAAATACTCTTTCCTGAGTTGGATGGTAACTTCCCGAACCACCCTGCGGATCCGATTCAGCCGGAGAACCTTGTTGATCTCAAGCAGCGGGTGATCTCCGCGGGGGCTGATATCGGTTTGGCTTTTGACGGTGATGCTGACAGGGTTTTTCTTGTCGATGATCAAGGCCGGACAATCTCAGGATCCACCACAACTGCGCTCGTCGCCAAGACGCTTGTTGGAAAGTTTCCCGGGTCAAAGATTCTTCACAATCTGATCTGTTCCAAGGCGGTTCCAGAGATAATTGCCGAGAACGGTGGGATTCCAATAAAGACACGCGTTGGACACAGTTTTATCAAGACGGTCATGGCGGAAACCAACGCCCTTTTCGCCGGCGAGCACTCGGGCCACTACTACTTCAGAGACAATTTCCGTGCCGACTCGGGTTTGATCGCAGCACTGGTTGTGCTCGAAGTGCTGTCTTTGTCTGACCAACCTCTTTCCCAACTTCGGACGGAGCTTGAACGTTACAGTGCGTCCGGAGAAGTGAACACAAAGGTGCAGAATGTGAATGACGTTTTGGCTTTTATTGAGAATGCTTACCAGGGACGCGGCAAAATGGATCATATGGACGGCCTCACTGTAGATTTGGGAGATTGGTGGTTCAACGTGCGTCCTTCTAATACGGAGCCCTTGCTGAGGTTGAATCTTGAGGCCAAGTCCGATTCGGAGGTGGCGTCTAAGGTCCAAGAGGTCCTAGCCGTTATCTCCAAGGCCGATTCTGAAAGGAAATAGATTGACACTGGACCCCAAACTCTTGGAGATTCTTGCATGCCCTATCGACAAGGGAAAGCTTCTGTACTTTCCGGAGGAGGATACGCTTTACAATCCCCGGTTGAAGCGGCGTTACTTTATCAAGCAGAACATTCCCATCATGCTTGTCGATGAATCTCAAGTTGTAGATGAAAAAGAGCATGAACGGTTGATGGCGTTATAAAGAGGTAGTTAGCCGTACAAAGTTCCATTCATCTCGTTAAATACAAGTTTGAGGTATCTGCATGTTTGATCAGGTTTTGGATTCGTCTCGTATGTGGGAGTACACAGCCGGTCTTCCAGAACAAGTGGCGCTGGCGGCGACGAATGCGACGGCAACTCCGGGGTTGCCTCATAAGCACGAAATTGAAAATGTCGTTGTCCTGGGAATGGGCGGATCTGGTATAGCCGGAGACGTTTTGGTCGCTGTCGCGGCACCATTCATGTCGGTCCCTGTGGCGGTGGTCAAGGCCTATACAATTCCGGCATTTGTTGGTCCCGGCTCGCTGGTTTTCGCGATTTCTTTTTCCGGTAACACCGAAGAGACCATTGACGCTTCGGCCGAGGCCCTGAGGCATGGTGCCAGAGTCGTATTTGTGACGTCGGGCGGAGAGCTGGCGCAAATGGCGCGAGATTCAGGTGAGCCGCTTATCCGTGTGCCCGCCGACATTCCACAACCGCGTGCGGCGATTGGAGCCATGTCGATACCTCCCCTGGTTGTGCTGGAAGAGATTGGTCTCTTCCCTGGTGCAACACACTGGATAGATCTAGCGGTGGCTCAGCTCCAGCGGAGGCGAGATGCGCTGATACAACCGCGATCGGAGATCGTATCCATTGCGGACCGTATTGGTGACACTATTCCCTTGATCCACTCTTCAGGCGCGATTGGAAGAGCTACCGCACAAAGATGGAAGACTCAAATAAATGAAAACGCCAAGCGGCCCGCTTTTTTCTCCGTCTACTCGGAGAATTGCCACAATGAGCTGGCTGGTTGGGAATACCTAAATGACTTGAC
>DAHXKX010000052.1 GCA_027366165.1 Actinomycetota bacterium | reverse complement strand
GAGGATTTAACCTATGAACATATTGGATTTGATACTTCTCATGATCGCGGCTGCCCTGCTTTGGTCGCGGCATATGCGTCTAAGTATCCTGTTGTTAGCAATTGAGGGAGTGCTCCTGAGCCTGATGGTATCAATCTCCGGCCAGCTTGAATTATCGTCAGCCTTTGTTGCTCTAGCCACGCTCACAATCAAGGCCGGCCTGATTCCAGCAGTCTTGTCCAAAATGATGAGCACATTTCCGATTGAAGTGCGTAAAGACCATCCACTTCCACTGTGGGCATACGCTGCAGGGCTGGTGGTAACCCTTGGTGCCGGACACATCATCCAGCTGCTCGGACCCAGTCATCTTGTCCAAAACAAATTCACTTTCTTTTGCGCACTTTCATCTGTATATCTAGGGATGGTGATGATTGTCGCCCGACGTCACCTGCTCTCTCAAATAGCAGCCCTGGTCAGTATTGAAAATGGGCTCGTGCTCCTGGGAGTGTCCTTGGCGGGGTCTCTTCCCGTCATTGTGGAACTTGGAATCTTGTTGGACCTGGCAATTGCGGTGACGCTGCTGGTCTGGATGGGTCACCGGATTCACCTCGCGTTTCAGACAGCCGACGTTGCCGCTCTGCAGCGCCTAAAGGGATAGCGGGACAATGAGCTACTACTGGAGTCTGCTGGGTCCTCTGGCCCTGTCACTTGCCGCAACAAGAATGCACAAAAATCTCGATGGCCGTTGGCACAAGTGGATCGCCATCTGGGTGACAGTCGACGCCATTGCCGTCATGGCAATGGTCCAACACGGGTTGTTCCTGGGCGAATGGCGTGCCATATTCATTGCAATAACCAACTTCGTCGCGCTCACGAGCGCCTGGGATAGTATCCCTTGGCTCAAAGAACACGGTTCTGTCAATCGCGGCCATTACTACCTCTGGTGGGCACTTTTCTGGGGTTCCCTGCTGGCAATCGCACTCTCACAGAACCTCGCTTTATCGTGGCTTGCGATGGAGTTCTCGACTTTGGCATCTGCCGCACTGATCGTCGAGATGGGCGATCGCCATTCGCTCGAAGCGGCCTGGAAATACGTCGTCATCGCGTCTGTGGGTTTGATAATGGCTTTGATAGGCATTGTCTTTGTCTACGCAAGCCTGCGATTCCAGGGCCTGTTATGGACCACGCTCGATTACAGCAACCTTCAAAACCACTACCAGAGCATTGCCCCGGTCGTGCGAGAACTGGCCACTGTTTTCATTGTCAGCGGCTTTGGGACCAAAGCCGGACTGGTACCGTTTCACACGTGGCTACCGGACGCCCATTCAGAGGCGCCGTCACCCGTCAGTGGACTCCTATCTGGCATCTTGCTTGGGCTATCGCTCTTCACGATTGGCCGCTTTGTCGGTGCCGTACCCGTCGCCGCAGGAGAGGTTCTAAGCGGAAGTCACCTTTTGATATTCTTTGGAACCGTGTCAATTGTGATCGGCTCACTTGCCTTGCTTGTGCAACACGACGTGAAGCGGCTGCTCGCTTACTCCTCGATTGAACAAGTGGGAATAATGGCACTCGCACTTGGGATGGGTTCACGTGCAGCCCTGACAGCCGGATTACTTCAGTTTGTGTTCCATGCAATAATTAAATCGAGCCTCTTTTACGGTGCTGGGCATCTCTCTGCAAGGTATGGCACCAAGCGTATTGACGGAATTACGGACCTTGCCTCGGGAAGCCGCGTCAGTTCCGTTCTATGGGCCCTGGGGATTCTGGCCCTTGCGGGGCTGCCCCCCCTTGGACTCGCTTACAGCGAATGGTTGATAATCAGTCAGCTTTGGATTCAGCACTCCTATATCGTGGCGTTCGTGACCTCGGGAGCTCTCACTCTTACTTTCGCTGCGCTAACCCACCACCTGATTCAGAACCTTTGGGGTCCGGCGTCACAGGTACCGCGAATTCATCCAGCCAGTCAGCAGAGCGCCGTTGGGGGTGTGGTCTAGATGCCTGACTCCTGGCAACAGGCAAACCGCGATCACAAAGCCGCCCATCACGAGCTTCTGACTTTGACTGCCAGTAGCGACCGCTGTCTGAGAACCGTCTGGCTAAACCCATTTGACAACCAACTGTCGGTTGCGGAAATGGAAATCACCCAAGGGTGTTTTCCATCACTGGCCGTCAATCTCCCTGAGACTGCGTGGGATGAACGGGAGATCCATGACATGTTTGGCTGGACTCCAACTGGACATCCGGATCTGAGGCCACTGATCCGGACGCCGCGATGGCCTGAGGCGTACTTCCCACTTCGAAAGAGCCAGCAAATGCCGCAATGGCTGGAAGTCGAGCCCGACCTTCCATCTCTCAAAGTCGAAGGCGATGGGGTCACCATCATGAAAGTCGGTCCCACCCACGCGGGAATCATTGAGTCTGGCCACTTCATCTTCAGTCTCATTGGAGAGAACATTCTTCACCTTGACGCCCACCTTTTTCAAAACCACAGAGGGGTCGAGGCTTTGCTTGAGGATACGACGGTAAACGAGGTGGCGCCACTTGTGACGCGCATTTGCGCTGCCGACACCGTATCAAATCAAACCAACTGGGCCTCAGCAGTGGAGCGCCTTGCCGGCTTCACCCCCGCTCCCCGGACTGTGCTCCAGCGGATCATTCTTCTCGAAGCAGAACGGATTCTCAGTCATTTGAATGATCTGGCGCAAATCCCCGCTGGTGTGGGTTTTCAGGTTGCGCATCAGCGGGCCCTGGCATTGAAAGAATCGTGGCAGCGCTCCTTGGAATTCCTCTACGGCCACCGGTTTCTCTTCGACACCGTCCACCCCGGGTGGACGCGTTCTGCGCCAGCCGACCTATTGCTCAACTCCCTCGCCAACCTGCGCAGACACTGGGTACCCTGGCGGCAACTGGTAGTTGGGCATCACGGATTTGCCGATCGTATGGGCGGTATCGGACAAACAACTCTGGCTCAGATTGATCGATTTGGTGCACAGGGAGTGGCGGCGCGGGCGGCGGGCAAAACATTTGACGCCCGCCAATCAACCGCCTACTACGAGGGATTTTTTACTGGACCGGTGACACGGTCGGCCGGAGACGTCCAAGCGCGGTTCGATGTTCGCTTGGACGAGGTTGAGGCCTCGATGCAAATTATTGAGAGTGCCGCCGGTCAACTGGAAATCGAAAGCCCGACAGAACCGGAGTTTCTGGCGCCGAAGGATCTCAGCGGTCGAATTGTGACTTTCACGGAATCTCCACACGGCTTGAATTCTCACGACGTGACCCTTTCAAATGGCAATGTCTTCAGATATCACATACGTTCGGCCCCCTTCCGAAACTGGCCGCTGCTGGCCCAGACGGTAGCCGGCAATGCCGTAGCTGACTTTCCGCTGATCAACAAGAGTTTTGAGCTCTGCTACAGCTGTACCGACCGCTGACGAAAGAGAGTAGAAATGGCTAAAGCAATCCGGTCTCTGCAGATCCGACACGTCGATGCCGGAAGCTGCAATGGGTGCGAGCAAGAACTCACGGCCCTCACGGGTCGTGACTACGACATCCAACGCCATGGCATCGACATAGTAGCCTCCCCGCGCCACGCCGATTCGTTAATCGTGACCGGTCCTGTGACAGACACCATGGCTCTTCCGCTCGAAAGGGTCTGGGAAACCATTCCCAGACCAAGGGTCAGAATCGCATTCGGTAACTGTGCCATCGGTACCGGAGTATTTCAACGGGCCTATGCCAGCCATGGGGGGTTGGCGGACTCAGACATTGAAATACCAGGATGTCCTCCGCACCCGGAAACCGCGTTGCGCCTCCTCAGCGAGTGGATGACATCTCACCAGAGAAACCGCCAAACTTACGTTTCCAAAGTGACGAATTTAGGCAATTGCTGAGCATCGCCTCCCAAATCTACGCCTTGGCCTCTTGGGGGCATCCAAATGTGCTGCGCTCCAGTCTTGCGGCTGCCCAATACAAGAGCTGCCCTGAGGCATTTTCACTCTTCCGATGCCGCCTGGACTCTATACGTCCTGGGCAAGAGCACGCAAGGAACCAACCTGATCGGCATCCCCAATGACAATCAACACCTCGCCAGCCCGGATTTGCGCTGTCGGCGGCGGGTTGGTTCTGAAGACTCCCCCCGTATCCCGCATCGCCAAAACCAAGGTACCGGTCTGATCGTGCACCATCGCGCTACGTAGCGTCTGACCAACTAGGGGCGACTGCGGCAGGACCTCCACTTGCTCAAGACGAAAGTCGAGGCTGCCGTCGTGCATGACGACGTCGAGAAATTCGGCGACATGTGGCTGGACCGCAAGGGCGGCCATTCTCGCGCCGCCAAGATCCTGCGGATTCACCACCCGGTTGGCACCTGCTTGGTGCAGCTTCGGAACTGCCTGTTCGCTGGCAGCGCGAGAAACGATGAAGAGATCGGGTCTCATCGACCTGCCCGTGAGGGTCACGTAAAGGTTGTCCGCATCAGCATTCAGCGCCGTGATTAGGACACGGGCACGTTCTATCCCAGCCTGATGAAGAATCCTCTCATCGGTGGCATCGCCGTGGATGTAAGGTCCTTCCGCGGTTTCAATTCGTTGCGCAGAGATGTCAATCACCACTACATCAGCGTCAGACGCCTTCAAATTGTGAAAAATTGCACGGCCCACTCTGCCCCAGCCGCAAATGATAACATGTTGATCCATGGACCTGATCTGCTGCTGCATCCTCCGCCTCCGGAATCCACCACCCAAGTAACCTTCCATAAAGGTCTCTATCAGAACACTGAACGTATAGCCAGCGGTGCCCACGCCCAGCAGAATCAAGAAGATCGAAAATATCTGCTCGCCGGAACTGAATGTGTGTACCTCGCCATAGCCAACGGTCGTAACGGTGATGACCGTCTCGAACAGAGCCTCCACCAAGCCGAACCCAAAAGCCATGTATCCAACGGTGCCTGCAAGCACTACCGCGACCATCGTCAGCAAACTCACAGTCAGCCGGCGGGGTACGGTGAAGCCGGAGATCCTGATATCGGGTTCGTGACCCTGCTGTCTCATGTACCATGCGAAACGACTCACTAGAGTTCCTCAAAGCTGCTTGTGAAAATTCCCCGGCTAAATCATCGTACATCAGCTATGCTCGGCACTCACATTGCCATATGTAAAAGGCGGCATCCGAGCGCCTACTGCGAAATCACACTGAGCGTCACTTAGTGATATTCACAACGAAATTGCTTCCGCCGACGGCATGATCTAAGCCCGTTTGATTGGAGCCAGGGATAGCAGCAGCGTCTTTTCCCCGATGACAGGAAAACGAACCGTAATCTCAGTATTGCCTCCGGAACCTCTGGTGCCGGT
>DAHXKX010000046.1 GCA_027366165.1 Actinomycetota bacterium | reverse complement strand
TCTCCGGTTGGTACTATGAAGCACGAAGGCCACCAGAAAGGCATCTCCACGACGCGCTTTTCACCTCCTGCCAGTTTTCAGTTCCGACCTCCAAAGAGGAGATTGTCTTGAGCGACATTACGGGCTCGGGCAGCGTCACCTGAATTGGATAGGAGATGAGGAGGTAAGTGTAATTCCTGTCAGTTTCAAGTGCATCGGACGTGGTGCCACTGATCATGGATACCTGGCATGAGTTGCCGACTCCGGGGAATCCCCGACATCATCTGTAGGAGAAGATCAGCATTCAGACCGCGGGATCAGGACTGAACGTTCTCTTCGGTGATCAGGACCCGCGAATCGTGAGTGCTTGGGAGCGCGTTCAGTGCATTGATGAAACTTCTCAGGTGTCCCCGCGAGGAGTGATTGAATTCCATGGCCAGTCTAAAAAGGTCCAGACTGTCGCCGTCGGCAATCTCTTGAGGCGTTGGATCGGTCTTTTCGATTGCTCCAACCTCGCAGATGTCCGGAAAGTCCTCGTTCAGCTGCTTCAGCTCCTCGTCCGTGACACAGTAGGCGGTGCGCACCAGCAGACGGGTGCCAACGAATCTGAGACTGCGATAGTTTCGATAGAAACCAACAATTTCGTCGACTGCTTCGCCAACGCTTTGGGTAATCAGATAAAGTGACTGATCCGGTGGAGACACCAAGTTCCTGGATATCACCTCTTGGATTAGGAATTTCTCCCATGCTTTCCAGTAGCTGCCACCCTCTGCGTCCAATAAAACGACCGGTGCAGGCTGCGCCTTTCCGGTCTGGATAAGCGTTAACAGTTCGAAAGTCTCGTCCAGAGTGCCAAAACCTCCAGGCATGATGACGAATCCATCAGACTGCTTGATGAGCATCACCTTTCGGGTGAAAAAGTACTTCATCTGTACAAGCTTGGGGTCGTTGGCAATGACAGGGTTCGGGAACTGCTCATGGGGGAGCTTGATGTTGACACCGAAGCTCATTTCGGGTCCGGCACCTTCGAGGCCTGCCTGCATTATGCCCTGTCCGGCGCCTGTGACCGTCATCCAGCCCAAGGTTGCGAGTCTGCGCGCAACCTCCTTCGCAACGGCATAGGCGGGATCAGATTGAGTTGTGCGGGCCGATCCGAAGAGTGTGATTTTTCGCTTATCCTGGTAAGGCTCGAAAACCTTGTATGCGCTCGCGAGTTCGTGCAGCGAGTCAGATGCGATTTTTAGATCCAGTCGCTGGAAATCTGATCCGGCCATTGTGATGGCAGTCGTGAGCAGGTGCCGGAGTACGTCACGGTTGTTCTCGACCTCCAATTGGTCAAGGATCTGGCTGGCAATGAGTTCGAATGGGTCTGGCTCAAACGACTTCCCGGTCACTTCTCTCCTAAATGCAAAGACGCTAATTACTGTTAATCCTATATTTCCCTTGGTGGCTAATTGTTTTACGCAGGTAACACGGGCTGATAAAGAGTTGTGCGCTGCGCAAGTGGACGGCCAAGCGGTTCGACCAAAGATTCGAAATCCTCCCTAGTGAGTTCCTGGCCGTGTGTGCCGCCGGCCGCTCTGGAGATGTTTTCCCCCATGAGAGTCCCCCCTAAGTCGTTCGTCCCGGACTGAAGCAGCTGCCTGGCTCCATCTACGCCCATTTTCACCCAACTTGCCTGAATGTTGGGCACAAGATGCTGATAGCTAATTCGAGCTACAGCGTGCATGAGAAGAGCCTCGCGAAACGTCGGCCCCTTTCTCGCGCGTTTTTGTAGATAGATCGGGGACGCCATATGGACAAAGGGTAGCGGAACGAATTCGGTGAAGCCGTGGGTCTCCTGCTGGAGATTTCTGGTCACTGCAATGTGTTTCGCCCAGGTTTTTGGGTTCTCAATTGATCCGAACATGATGGTGATATTGGACCTCAGGCCAACTTCATGGGCGGTCCTGTGGATTTCAAGCCACCTCTCGGTCTTGATCTTGTCCGGGCATAGGATGGCCCGTACGTCGTCGTCGAGTATCTCTGCTGCCGTTCCTGGCAGCGATTTCAGTCCAGCCTCTTTGCAACGGGTCAAATAGCTCTTGAGTTCTACGCCTAGTCTTCGTGCGCCTTCATTGATTTCGAGTGCGGAAAACCCGTGTATGTGGATCATTTCCGAGCCCTTTTTGACCGCATCTATAATCTGTAGGTAGTAGTCGCCGTCGAATGAGGGGTGAATGCCCCCCTGCAGGCATACCTCCGTCGCGCCGGACTCTTCTGCCTCAGCCACCTTTTCGGTGACTTCAGACAATTCGAGCAGATAGGGAGTCCCTCGGAGATTCAACGACAGCGGCCCTTTGGAAAATGCGCAGAATTTGCACTTGAAAGTGCATACATTTGTGTAATTGATGTTCTTATTTACTACGAATGTTACGGTTTCGCCTACGATCTCTCTTCTCAATTGGTCGGCGGTTTCAGCGAGGTACCTTAGGTCGGAACCGCGGGCATCGAAGAGTTTGTAGATCTGCTCCTCGTCCGGAAGGACTCCCTTGAGCGCCGAGTCGCAGATTTCAGTGACTTCCGATACCCCAATCTTATTTGTGAGTTCGCGGACCAGGGTCCATCTGGGTGGTTCGGCCGCGTCAATGGATCCGACCAAAAGCGGAGGTTCGGAGTCGCCGCCAGACACCCAGGAATCCGGCCGCGCAAATGTCCAGGAGTCGCTGTTGGAAATGACATGAAAACTGAGGTCGGAGTGTATCCATTTTGGACTACTGAATTCGGGGTAGACCGGCAACCTTGGCACCAGATGATTTCCATTGGTTGAAAGCTGTTGCTCGAGTTGCTTCAGATGGGGCCAGGGCCTTTCCGGGTTGACGTGGTCGATCGTCACCGGGGATATTCCGCCGAGATCGTCGACGCCGGCGGCTACTAGGTCCATGACCGCGTCACTGAGATTGGGTGGGGCCTGGAGATGAATCCAGGGCGGGAGGATCAGCCTCGCAATGGCAATTGTCCGAAGAAACTCTTCTTTGGAGGGCGGTTGATGTGCAGCCATCATCGTGTGAGGTTTCGGAACGAAATTCTGGACTATCACCTCTTGTACATGACCGTACTCCTGCGCTATGTCGGCGATCATTTGAAGCGCGGTGACTCTGTCGGATTCTGATTCACCTATTCCGACCAGGATTCCCGTTGTGAAGGGTACCATTGCCTTACCGGCAGCAATCAGCGAAGCCGCTCTTCGTTCCGGAGCCTTGTCGGGGGCAATGTGGTGTGCCTCAAGGTCAGGGTTAAGTGACTCGATCATCATTCCTTGCGAGGCGGACACCTCCTTGAGGAGGGAGAACTCCTCAAACGAAAGGGCACCTGCATTGATGTGAGGTATGAGGCCAGTATTGTTGAGGACCGCTCTAGCAGCAAGGTGAAGATACTGAATGGTTGTTTCCAGGCCATGGCTTTGAAGAAACTGTGCCGCCAACGCATATCTCATTTCGGGTTTCTCTCCCAAGGTAAACAGTGCCTCGGTGCAGCCTGACGCTTCGCCTTTCGACGCGATCTCAACGACCTCTTCTAACGTCATAAATGGTTCCGGAAGGTGCGCCGGGGCTTTGGCGAAAGTGCAGTAGCCGCACCTGTCGCGACAGAGCATGGTTAGGGGTATAAACACTTTAGGCGAAAAGGTAATTCTTGCGCCGAACTGCTTTGTCTTGATCTGCTTTGCCCGGGAGAGTAGCTCCGCAGTTGATAGATCGGAATAGTTGACTGCCATGTATCTCACCCTATCAAACCGGGAGCCATTGCTGCCCACTTTGGTTGAAGGCCGTCAGGGGCCAGGGGAATGTGGTTATGGCTGTGGCGCTTCGACAAGAAGGGGTCACTATTGATCGACAAGCGAGGCTGCTTCGTAGTCGATTACAAGGTTGACTTGTGCCGCCCTGACTTGAGCCACTGGAAGCGGGGAATGGCCATCAAGGAGGGCTTCAATGATCTTAGACTTTCCTTTCCCATTGGTGGTGATTATGACAAGTTCAGCTTGGGAGATCGCCTCTAGGCTGAGAGTTAACCGGCAGTAGGGGTTGATTCCGCTTGGGTCGTAGTTCGCAAGAAACAGCTTGTTGGGGTCGCTTTCGGAAAGTGCCGGGGAGTTGGGGAACAGGCTGGCCGTGTGTCCGTCCGGGCCCACTCCGAGGTGTATCAACCATGGCTTTGGCGCGATCTGGATCATCACACCATAGTCCTCGGCGATGCCTTCGCATATTTTGTAGTCAGTTGCCGGATTGCCATGAAGCCGCTGGGACAGCCTTTCGAATTCACTTTTGGTGAACGGAGCGAATTCCTGGGGAGTCACTCCGACGGATTTCAGCGGGTCCAGGAGCGATTGTCTAAGATTGAACATGTTGGAGGCTTTATCGTCCGGATCTACCACCCGTTCGTCCCCCAGATAAAAGCCGATTCGTTCGGCCTGGCGCTTGAAATCGAAGTTCGAGGCTAGATTTTGATAGAGCTTTGGTGCCAGCGATCCGCCGGACGCGAAAAAGGTCCATGGCCCTTTGGTACGGCTGCCAAAGTCGACTACTCGCTTCGAGAATTCGTTGGCGATATCGTTTGAGACAAATATGTGCAGATTCTCCATGGGTAATCTCCGTCGGACTGCGCCGGTATATGGCGCTATCGAATGTGGGCGCGTCAGCGTGGTTTGAGGATGAAATAACTTTGTGCGACGCCTGATGCACGGGCTGGGAAAGTGATCCGTTTCCCGAGGTGGCGAACGCAGTGTTTGAGGTTGCAGCCTCGGCGGGTGTCATGAATTGTGCCAGCTGCAGCCGCTGGCTTGAAGCAGTCTGTTCGACTCCTTGGGTCCAAATGTTCCGGCCGAGTATGGATACAAGGGGAAGTCGGGATCAGCAAATGCCTGCTGAACCGGTTCGACGATTTCCCATGCCTTTATGACTTCGTCAGCCCGGAGGAAAAGTGTCCTGTCTCCAAGCAGCGCATCGAGGATCAGCCTTTCGTACGCGTCCCAGGAGAGTTCTCTGAACGTGTTGGCATATGAGAAGTCCATCGCGACCGACCGAATGTTGTAGTCTTGACCAGGCACTTTTGCTCCAAAGACCAGTTTTATCTCCTCTTCAGGCTGAATTCGAAGGATCAACCGGTTTGGCCCCAGTTGCCGGGCTGAATTCCCCGTAAAGGGTAGGTGGGGTGCTCTGTTGAACTCCATTACGACCTGAGTTTCGCGCCTTGACATGCGTTTGCCGGTACGGATGAAAATTGGAACTCCTGCCCAGCGCCAGTTGTCTACGGCCAGCCGCATTGCCACGAAGGTTTCGGTCCTAGAGGTAGGGGAAACGTCTCGCTCCTCGTTGTACCCCCTTACTTCGTCGGAGTTGATGACTCCGGAGTGGTACTGGCCCCGTACGGCACGGGTGGCGATGTCGCTCTTCGCGGGAATTTCGACTGAGGATAGGACTTTGACCTTTTCGTTCTGGATCGAGTCGGAGGTCATTGTGGCCGGGGCCTCCATCAGCACCAATGAAAGGACCTGCAGCATATGGTTCTGGATGATGTCCTTCAGCGCCCCGGCGTGCTCATAGAAGTTTCCTCTGTGTCCGACGCCAATCTGTTCCGCGACGGTGATCTGCACATTGTTCACGAAATTCCTGTTCCAAATTGGTTCGAAGACCGCGTTTGAGAATCTTAGAGCCAACAAGTTCTGAACTGTTTCTTTGCCCAGGTAGTGGTCTATTCGGAATATCTGTTCCTCGGAAAAAGAGCGATGCATGTCGCTGTTCAGCATTTGGGCGCTGAGAGTATCGTTGCCGAATGGTTTCTCGATGATTATCCGGGTAACTCCTGACGGACCGCTTTGGGCCAGGCCACTTTCACCGAGCAGCGTACTGATCGGACCAAAAAGATCCGGAATTGTAGCCAGGTAGAAGAGCCGTGATTTCCCTGATTCACGTGACTGTTCGATCGAGTCGAGCAATTTGACTAGAGATTGGTAGGTGGATATGGACCTGTAGTCACCCTGAAGAAAGTGGAAGTTTTCAATATGCGATCCGATTGATTCCCAACTGGCTGCGGAACTCATGACCAGTTTGCGGAATCCCTCGGTACCTAGTGGGGACCGTGCCACTCCGACAACTGAAAATTCTTCGGGGAGCTGTTCCTGGTCCCAGAGCGAGGCAATCGCCGGAAGAATCTTGCGGGAGGTTAGGTCGCCTGAGGCTCCGAAGATCACCAGTGTCGTTCCCCCGACCTTTCGCCGTCTGTGCATTTGGGTGCTCATTTCTACCTCTTCTTCAGTTGTGGGCTTTGGGGCAAGAACCGATGGTCACTCCTGGGGTCGTCACGGAGTCCATGGTGAAAATATTCCTCTGGTTGCGTTAGCTATTCTCACACACTTTTGCGGCGAAGTTCAATCATTTGAGTGGGCACGACAGCACTCGGATGGTCTCGACAATGCTCATGATCTCGTTGTGACGATAGCTTTACGGCACGGAAACCAAGTCACTGGGTTTCGATAAAGTCGAGGTTATTTTAACTTCGCCGATACTTTGGGTCATATGCCCGGATACAGCGGGGTTCGAGGAACATGGTCAATTTATGGGCCATCGGAAGGTGGGTTGAGAATAGCCCGTGCTTCGCGCAGGTCGAGCTTGGTTAGGCTAGGCCCCTTTTCTTTTCAAGCGCGTTGAGAAGGTCACGAAATGAGGTAGCGAATGAACTTACCCCTTCCGCCTCAAGTTCCTCGGTGATCTTTTCAAGGTCGATTCCCACCTGTTTGATGGCACTAAGGACCACATCGGAGTTGCTTTGAAAGCTTGAAGTCTGGTTCCCGTCCTTGCCGTGGTCCAGGTAGGCCAAAAGGGTGTTCTCCGGCATCGTGTTCACGGTATTCGGCGCTATCAGGGAGTCGACGTATAAAAGGTCAGGGTAGTCGGGATTCTTTGTGGACGTCGATGCCCATAGCGGTCTCTGAAGCTTTGCTCCGCCGTTTGACAGTCTGAGCCAGTCGGTCCTTTTGTAGCGTTTCTCATGTGCCAGGTAGGCGGCTTGGGCTTGGGCAACCGCGGTTCTACCCATCAGGTTTTGACCTTCCTGGCCTAGAGATTTGAGGATCGGGTCTAATTTGGTATCCATCCTGGAGACAAAGAACGAGGCCACTGATGAGATCCTGGTAAGGTCATGTCCCAGTTCCCTGGCTTTGCTGATGCCCTCGACATGGGCATCCATGACCATCCTGTAGCGGCCAAGTCCAAAGATCAGGGTCACATTCACCGATATTCCGCGAGATAGTACCTCAGCTATGGCCGGAATTCCTTCCAACGTCGCGGGGATTTTGATCATCAGGTTCTCACGCCCAATGGTGTCCCAAAGCCACTGTGCGGCTTCAATAGTGTGTAGTGTGTCGTGGGCGAGTTCCGGGTCGACTTCGATTGAAACGAAGCCGTCGGTGCGTCCAGAGGAGTCGTAGACCTCTTTGAGTATGTCAGCGGCCGCAGCTACGTCCTCACATGCCATCCTCCAGTAAGCTCCCTTGGAGTCCATTTCTTTGATAAGTGAAAAGTACTCCTTGTCGTAGTCGTCGGAGTTGGATATGGCGTTGGCAAAGATGGTCGGATTGGAGGTGAGGCCTCTTACCCCGAGCTCCTTCAGCTCTGCAATTCTGCCGCTGTTGATCCAGGCTCTTGAAAGGTTGTCGATCCAGGGACTCTGTCCGGATTTCTGATATAGCGCTTTGAGTTGGTTCAATGCCGACACCTCGTATCTGTTCGATTGGAATACAACAACGCAATATCGCTGCCTGAAATTCAAGGATCTTGGGAATCGAATTCCCTCTTCTTTATTCAGTTTCAAGTTAGCGCGTACGGTTGAACTCTACCATTTTAGTCCAACACGTCGAATCGGCTCAGGATAATGGCCCTCCTCTAAAGGGCTTGGATTGCCGTATCCCCAGAATCGCGACTTGTTCGGCCGCCACCTCGCACTCCCAAATTAGGACAGCACAGAAGGGTAGGCCACTAGTCAACTCTGTTCAGAAGATGAAGGGCACCAGCATCTTCGTTGATCTCTTGTACACCTGGTAGCTTTCAGGAAACCGCTCATTCATATAGCGTTCCTCAACGGTCGCACTGTAGACGAAGTAAATCCCGGTCAAAACAACGGCTGTTATCCAAACCCAGCTCAATAATGCCATCGCGGTGCCGACACCGGCCAACAGGATTCCGGAGTAGATAGGGTGGCGCACCATGCGGTACGGCCCGCTTGTCACGAGCTCCGGGTCATCCCTCTGCGTCATCGGTGTACCCCAGTTGCGCCCGATGTGCACCCTCGCCCAAATCGCAAAACCAAGTCCCATTACAAAGAGCACAAGTCCAATGCCAACGCGCAGTGGATCGACGCTGGGACTGAAGCTCTGACCTCTTAAGACTCTGAAGTGTTCCACCAATATAACCGCGATCACGATAATCGCCCGGAAGCCAAGCGATCTTGACGTTAATACAGGACCCCTCGACGTTGCAAAGGCCACGACCAACCAGTACAGCCAGAACGCTACCCACCCGCCGATGAAAACGATATCGATTTCACGCATCGTGGCTTATATTACCATGCCGGAGTGAAGTGGCCTTTTGCAATGACCAGCACCTCGAGCACACTGCAGTCAGGCGAGAATCCTCCTAGCAAACGAAAGAACCCTACCTCTCACCACCCGCCCCACTGGCGGGCTCTGCACCACGGTGAAAGTGTCCACCGCGCCGCCACCTGTCAAGAAATCATCGACAGCTACCCCATTACGGTGGTGAAATTCATAGAACGATGCCAGGGCCGATAGCTTCCTATTCACACTTGAAGGAGAAAGATAGTCGTTTACCCATGGCAACACGATTACATCATGACTGCGTAAATTACTCGGCAGTCGTAGCCATGCTACGAATCTCCCGAAGTCCTCTAGGGTGACCGAGGTTCAGTTGAGATTTCGATGTTCCAGGTACCAAAAGAAATCCTTGAGATCATTTGCGTAGGAACGTACTGTGTTTGGCGATCGTTCAATGATTGTCAAATGAGCCAAACACTGTTCTACCGGTTCGACGACCGCCCCTTCATCCAGAAGAGTCGCCGAATTGACTCCTGCGGGTGTGATAACTGGCTGGATTCGCATCCTATTCCCTGTCGTAGATACCGCAATATGATTTGTATACGATGGTGCTCTGCGATTGGTTGTACGTCCGTCCTGGTCGTTCCGGACACTGCTTCATGGTAGTTAGATTCAAGGAGCAGTTACCAACTTGCCGCTCTATTGGATGTCAAAGAGGGGTGTCGACTCGCAAATCCTACATTATTTCTTTAGGCGGCTGTAATATACGACTTGCGTCTCGGGACGACCCCCCTTGTTCTTTTAGTCGTATCGAAACCGTGCGCCGATCAATGTCAGACTGGTCAGCCAGTTGGTACACGGTATCGCCAGGCCTGGTAACCTTCGACGAGATGGGTGAGCTCTGATTCATTGAAAAGTGCAATGACGGGGCTTTATTCTATGATCTGCGTGGAGTCTGTTCCCTGGTAGTGCGTGTAAGTGGCAAGCATATGGCTGAGTAGGGAGAAGGCCGATCGGGTTCCATGACCAATCTCAAGTCTTGCTAAAACTCCAAACCTTTTTCAAGTCGCGCCAGTGCCTTATCGAAGGCATTTACCGAGTCGATGGTTTCCGGCCGTTTGTATGCCTGCAACAGCGCTGCTATGCCCACGCCGATGATTGATCCAGCCAAGTTTCTTACCTCTAAACTGTCTGGATCTTTCGTGGTGCGCTTGCCGATGATCTCGGCAAACAGGTCAATATTACGAGCCATCTCCTCATACATTGTCGCCCTGAGTTCGGGAACAGTCCTTAGGAGCTCAAATCGCTGCATCTCGAGTCTGTGTTCTTCGGCCGTGAGGCTGCCAAATGTTTCTTTCATTGCGTTCCGTAACGCCCGAATAATAGGCCTGGCCAAAGGTTGCTTGCTGAAAGCCTCGATGATAATTGGGTCAAGGCTGTCGTATAGCACAACTGCCTCTTTTGTCTGAAAATAGCGGAAGAAAGTGCTAGGCGACACCTCGGCGGACTCGGCTATTTGTTCCACTGTGGTCTTGGTGTAACCCCGTTCTGCGAATAGCTGTAAAGCACATTTCTGGATCGACGTCTTAGCTCTGGCTATTTTGCGCTCGCGTAGTCCTGACATCTATCTCAAGATTCCTTTGATGACAGTGGTGCAGCTTCCGTGGATTTCGTGCTAACTCCTGGCAAGAAAATGATGGTCAATATTACGGCACCTGTCGCAATCGTTCCGCAGACCAAAAGCATAACGTCAATACTATGGACAAAAGCCGAGCGCACCGCTGAGAGCAGTTGGGAGGAGTCCAGTTTGTGGGCGACAGCCACTCCAGTTATGACACTGCTCTTTACCAGCGAAGCAACTTCATGGGACAGACCGGATAGATCAAGCTGATCTCTATAACTTGCCCCGAGCAATGTGCCAAGCAGAGCGATGCCTAATGTACCGCCAACCTGTCGGATGGCACTTATCAGTGCAGTGCCAGAGCCGCTTCTTTCGGCCGATAGCGGTGAAATCGCCACGGTCACTACACTTGGCATGGCTACTCCCAGCCCCAAACCTATGATGGCGGTCCACATAACAATAAAAAAATTGCCAGAAGAAAGACTTGTCCCACTGCCAAGAACCAAACCGGCCGTCATGAGTGCAAAACCTGTCGCCACAGCTATTTTGGCATTGATTTTCTTCGCCAGCTTGCTGGTCGCAACCGAACCTATCAGCAGGCCACCAATCATTGGCAGTAGATAATAGCCGGCAGTCAGCGGTTGATCCCCGCGAACAGATTCAAGGTACTGTGGCAGTCCGAACAGAAGACCGAACAATGAGAAGTTAACTGAGGTCATAAGTATTGTGCCCCAAGTAAAACTTGGATAGTGAAATAGCTTTATATCTATTAGTGCCTGTCTGTTGCGTTTTGTGAGGCGGCGTTCCCAAAGATAGAAAAGAGGCAGAATGATAGCGCCGGCACCCAGTGAGGCCAGGACCAAGCCATTGCTCCAGCCGTTGGCTTCAGCTTGTATAGCGCCATAGGTGACACCGGTCAGGCTCAGACTAGAGAGAAAAATACCAGCGATGTCAATCTTAGGCGTTTCGCTACTTTTGCTTTCTGGTAAGAGAACCGCTATGGCGACGAGGGCAATAAGGACTACAGGTATATTGATGAGAAAGACCGAACCCCACCAATAATGGGTAAGTAAAAAGCCACCCAGGATTGGTCCAAGGGGATAAGCCAGAAAAACACCGCCCATTAGAATTGCAAGAGCTTTTGGCCTTTCTTCGGGTTTGAAGAATACCGGCATGGCTGACATTCCAAGCGGCAAGATGAAAGCAGCACCAACGCCCAACAATAGCCGGGCGCTGATGAGCATATTTACGCTAGTTGAATAGGCGCACAATGCGGAGGCCACACCGAAAATTGCAATAGCGATAAGTAGGAACTTCTTGCGACCATAACGGTCGCCAAGCATTCCAGCTGGCAGCGTGAGCACCGCGAGTACCATTGCATAAGCGTCGGCTATCCACTGCAGCTCGTTTGTTGAGGCATGGAGAGCAGCGGATATGTTAGGCAAGGCCAAGTTCAGTATGGTGAGGTCGAGGCTGAAGGCAATCGCTGCCAAAGATATGGCCGCCACTGCCTGCCATTTTCTATTTCCAATATCTCTAATGTCACTCATCTTGCCCTCGTGTTAGTCTGTCTACTAGTAGTCAATATCAAATAAGAGTGACTGTCAAATAGTTAGCAAAATATTTCCCAACGATGAACCGGCTTTGTCCGTGTATTGGCAGCCCGAAGTACGGATCTCTTAGATGCGAGAAGCCAGATGAACCAGAGAGTTCCACGTCCGGTTCTGGACGTTGAGGAACTCTCGCAACTACCGTTCGTTGCAGAAACTCGATGCCTTATCGCGGATAGGCTTCATGCTTGTGGATATTGGACTTTGGTTTGCGTACCCCAACTCATTCGACGATGGTCGCTGAATTCGCCGAGTTGGAGAATAAACAATTAACCGACATCGAGTGAGCAGTGGCACTCTGCATTTGAGTGGTCACAGTTAGACCGGAGAGGTTTTCCGCCAGCAAATGAATTGCGGTCTTCTGAACTGCAGAAGCTGTAGTGGGGCGAGCATAACTGATGCCAGAATCTCGTTGGTCATGAAGTCAAAGTAGGCGCACGTAGCTCCAGAGTCAACGATGATCTTGGTCCAGTTTCGCACGACGAGAGAATTTGGACGAATGTTGCCACTTGAACATCAAGCCTGAAAGTTGGCTCAATATGAGCATTCCGCTGAGTATGTACACGTAGTCCGGGGTTTTCATACAGCTCTGATCGAAGGCCATCTTGGTGGCTGATGGGTGTGGCGGTTTGTCTCCCTTATCTTGCCTCCGTATTCTCGAACTCGATTGTATCCAACCCCTCTGGCCTCCTTGGTCTTGGAGTGGACTCTGTCGGCGTGGTCTATATATACCATCGAATCGATGGTTGGCAAATCAAAGTCGGCAGGCACCTTACGGTTTTATAAAAGAGATAAGTCCTGTATCTTGCCCGATGGCAAGGACCTCGCTTTCCAGTCCGTGGCCGCGACTCGGGCACAGAGCCTGTTGTGGCATACGGGCCTAATGCCATAGGCGAAAGAGCACCTTCTGGCGGTGAGGGCCAACTAGATCAACAAGCGGGTGACGGCCTAAGCGTGGTTTACGCCGGGACAGCGAGGCATATGCATTGTGTGGGACGGATGCGAGAGGAGGCTCCATATACTATCAGTCGTGACCGAAGGTGCAATGGTCGGCTTGGTCGGTAGTTGGTATGTATTTGACCAAATAACGGCATGAACGGCATTAGACGACCATGGACAGTAGCAGCAGATCAGGGGCGATTTCCTGACTTTATGCAGTTGTGGGAGTCCCGGTAAAGGTCCTGAAGCATGTAGCCTTTAGCTATTAGTGGGGGGTTGAAGTTCCCAGATGATGTCGAGGAGCGTCGTGTCACTAAATTCCAAGGCAAAAGCCAAAAGCCATGCGTCAGAATTTATTGAGCTGCTGATTGGCTACGTTAAACAGGAGACGGTTGGGCCGATAAAGCGACTCGGAAGATATGTCCTCTTCGGTGTGGCTGGATCAATTCTAGTTTCCATCGGCGTCGTTCTCCTGGTGGTGGGTCTTCTGCGGCTGCTTCAAAGCGAGACAGGGACTACGTTCACTGGCAATTTGAGTTGGCTCCCTTATGTGTTTGCGTTACTTTTTGGACTGATTATCGTTGCGGCCTCTGTTTTGGGAGTTGTGAAGAAGCGGGATACACGGTCGGTATAGCCTGGGTTGTTATCCAGCGTGTTTGCCAAGGAGAGAATATTGAGTTCCAAGGACTCCAAACAGATAACAAGGGATGATCTCGAGGCCAAGCTGAGAGAGATCCACGGTGAAGTAAACAAGGCCGTTGATGCGGCCAAGCCAGCTATTTCCGCTGTTGCAGTGGCGGTTGGTGTGACAGTGATAGCGGTTTCGTTCCTGATTGGCATGAGAACTGGAAGAAAGAAAAATACCGTAGTAGAGATCAGGCGAATCTGACCGTGGTGATGCGGCTTGCCAAGGGCGTTTTTGGATCAGGGAGATCGAGGCTGATTTCAAAGGCAAAGAGCGGCGATCCGTTATCAATTGGAATTGTTGCCATTTACTTTCTTTTCCGCTATGCAAAGAAGCGCTCGCGTCGCAAACCATATGTGACAAAACTGCTCCCGGGCCAGACAATAACCATTTCGAACATGCCCAAAGCCGCTGAAAAATGAAGGGCGTCTCGAGAAACTAGGGTTGGGATGCACCCTATGGGTGGTAGCGTCATCAGAGTCTTTGGACGGTAGCTGAAATAGTCGCACCGTCTCGCAACCAACTCATACGAGGCTGTCATGGAAGAAAGCATCACAGAAACCGACATTCGCGCAACGCAAGACTCTAATGATTCAGGTCCTGTGGAGTTGCGACTTGAGCAGAGTGAACTCAGCCAACCCATAGACAGATTTGTGGCTGGCGGCAGGGCACTATTGATAGACGATAAGGGGAGAGAGGCTTTCGTCAAGCTCCGTGAAGGTGGCCAGAGCCATACCCACGCAGGCTATATACTCCACGACGAGATCTTGGGTAAGCCGGACGGGTATCTCTATACTACAAACACTGGAGCGCATTTCGTCGCACTGATACCTGGTCTCGATGACACCGTGCTGAAGATGCCACGGGGCGCCCAGGTGATCTATCCAAAAGATCTGGGAGCTATCTTGATACAGGCTGACGTTTTTCCCGGGGCAAAGGTACTCGAGGCCGGGGTAGGATCTGGAGCCATGTCAATGGCGCTAGTTCGTGCCGGAGCACATGTGACGGGTTATGAAATCAGGGAAGACTTTGCGGACAGGGCGGTCAAAAATGTGGCCATGCTGGCGAGAAGAGGTAGCCACGGCAGTTACAGAATCGTCTTGAGAGACGTTTATCAGGGAATATCAGAGACGGGTTACGACCGGGTGATTCTAGATCTTCCGGAACCATGGGAGGTTTCACCCCATCTCCCCAGCGCTCTTGTGGTCGGTGGACGGGTATGCGCATATCAGACTTCGATAAACCAGGTGGCAGAGTTCAAGCACAGCCTGGTGCGTTTTGGATTCAGTTTTGTAAAGACTGTCGAAGTGCTCGAGAGGGGTTGGTACATCCAGGGCCGGGCGATTAGGCCTGATCATCGCATGGTGGCGCATACCGGATTCTTGACTTCGGCCCGATTTGTTCCCGCCTTGAGCAGGCCAGCTGGGTCCAAGGACGGGCAGTTTGAAGTGGGCTAGTTGAGACCTATAAACTGGTCCTGGGCAGAAGCAGCCCAAGTTCAAGAAGCCACCTGCAGCCACATCGTGCCGGCGGCTTCTTGACAAATTAATGCTCAAACCTTTGAGCCGGGAAAACTAAAGCCGTGGCGGCTGTTAATCGAGTTCTACGAAAATGCACTCGCCCGGGCACTCTTCAGACGCTTCTACAACAGCATCCTCAAGTTCAGAAGGGACTTGAGCCATTTGGGCAGATCCTCCCGGGTCGTTGCATATGTTTCCGTTGTTTTTAACGTACGCAATTCCGTCGTCTTGAAGGGTGAATACATCGGGACAAATCTCTTCGCATAGTCCATCCCCGGTGCAGAGATCTTGGTCTATCCAGACCTTCATAATCCGTTCCTCTCAGTACAATTCAAGCTTTTAGAGTCAATGCCTAGAGCCTGACAAAACTCAACTTTCTAGAGACAATCTAGCAGCGATGCGGCTTCAAGCCATCATAATCCAGCACGGGCCCCAGCTCCTCCTCCCGGCAATGGTTGCAGAGAATCGGTCAGCAAGAGTTGTGGGCGAGTTTATCAAGGCTGCGGTCAAAATCAAAAATGAGAGGTGCCGGATCTTGATTTGCTACAACGGTAGTCCTTGGTCAGGATGTTCCTGGCTTCTCTTGCAGATGGACCTCAGGGTCACTGCGGACTGGGGGCTGTACTCCTTTTACACGAACTATTTTCTTGAACTTCTATCGGCTGCTGGCTCAATGAAGATCTGAACGGATTGGTACAATTGAGCGTGTGGTTTAGTCGAAGTCTGAAGCTGGGTCCCTTGAGTTTTTCTTCGCCGTCAATCACATTGAGAACCAAATGATCGATCGGTTTCACGTTGGTGCCACAGGAACCCAACCTTGTGGAAACGCGTCCCTTGAATTGTCGATTTTCGTGTTTAGGCGTGATTGTCCGCCTGTTAGATGGTCGAAATGCCACAGATCGAAAAAGTGAGTGAATCTCCCTTCTGGAGCGATGTTGGTTGGTGTAGGTTAGTGAATATCAGGAGGTGATGGGAATGTCGCAGAATGAGGATAGGGGTGGCATGAGCTTTGACGAGGAGATGACCTCGGGGGAAAAGTGGAGTGCACTTCAAGCTGAAATTGTGGATCTGCGTAGAAGACTTCAAGACGCACCTCTAAGAGTACGTACCCTCGAAGAAAAGTTGCTCGAGGTGAACGGACAACTGACTCAGGCGATATCTAGGAATGAGAAGCTTACCTTTACGCTGCAACAGGCAAGAGAACACATAGCTACTCTGCGTGAAGAGGTGGAGAAGCTTACTCAGCCGCCGTCTGCATACGGAATTTATTTGAGGCAGAACGACGATGACACCGCAGACATCTATACCTCAGGCAGAAAGATGAGGGTGGCGGTCCACCCTGACATTTCGTTTGATGGTCTCAAAGCCGGCCAGGAAGTCGCCTTGAACGAGTCGTTCACCATCATCCAGGTGCGCGACCAGGAGGTCGTGGGTGAAGTCGTGACCGTCAAAGACGTCTTTGAGGGTGAGGGCCGTGCGTTGATTGTTGGGAGGGCCGACGAAGAGAGAATTGCGGAGATTGCAGGAGGTCTGACGGGAGTCAAGCTCAGGGTGGGGGACACCGTGCTGTTTGACTCGAGGACGAGTCTTTTGTTGGAGAAGCTCCCGCGGCCAGAGGTTGAAGAGCTGATTCTCGAGGAGGTTCCCGACGTTACCTACGAGGATGTCGGAGGTCTTGACCGTCAGATTGAGGAGATCACGGATGCCGTCGAGTTGCCGTTTCTTCACAGGACTCTGTTTAGCGAGTACAGGCTGCCCGCGCCAAAAGGGATACTCCTATACGGGCCTCCTGGTTGCGGCAAGACGCTGATTGCCAAGGCAGTCGCGAATTCGCTTGCGAAGAAAGTGGCTGCACTGAACGAGAGTTCGAGCGTGAGAAGCTACTTCCTTAACATCAAGGGTCCTGAGCTTCTAAACAAGTATGTTGGTGAAACCGAGAGACAACTTCGGCTGGTCTTCCAGCGGGCGAGGGAGAAGTCGGAGGAGGGCGTTCCAGTCATAGTCTTTTTTGACGAGATGGATTCGTTGTTCAGAACCAGAGGAACAGGAATTAGCTCCGACATGGAGTCTACCATAGTTCCGCAGTTGCTGGCAGAGATCGACGGTGTCGAGGCTCTACGCAATGTCATAGTCATTGGGGCATCCAATCGAGAGGACTTGATCGATCCCGCGATTCTGCGTCCAGGACGGCTTGACGTCAAGATAAAGATTGAGCGGCCGAATGAGGCTGGTGCAATTGCCATTTTCTCCAGGTATCTGACCGCGGATTTGCCAATCGACCCACACGAAGTGGCAACCGCCGGTGGGGGGGACCCGGACAAGGCCATCGCCGTGATGATTGAAAAGACCGTCGAGGAGATGTACAGGACGGATGAGGCCAACCAGTTCCTGGAGGTCACATACCAAAATGGTGATAAAGAGGTGCTCTTCTTCAAAGATTTTGCCTCTGGTGCGATGATCGAAAACATAGTCAGACGTGCCAAAAAGCTAGCAATCAAGCGGGCGATTACCGGTGACACCTCAGGTATACGAACCTCGGATCTGATCGAGTCTATTGCCAAGGAGTACAAAGAGCACGAGGACCTGCCAAACACCACGAATCCCGACGACTGGGCCAAGATCTCCGGAAAGAAGGGCGAGAGGATCGTGTATGTTCGGACCCTGGTATCGAGTGCCACGGATTCGGCCGG
>DAHXKX010000032.1 GCA_027366165.1 Actinomycetota bacterium | reverse complement strand
GGAGTGAATCTGGGAAACGTGGTGCGTATCCACAGGGTAGCGAATCGTCCCTACATTTTTGACTCTCAGGACCTGGGATCAACGCCTTTTGTATTGGAGACCATATCGACTGGTTCGTTTGAGTTTGACAGGTCACTGGGTGGAGGTGTGACTCTTGGATCGGTCACGCTGATCGGTGGAGAACCAGGTATCGGGAAATCAACGCTGCTCACCCAATTTCTGGCCACTGCGGCTCTTGGCGGTCACCGCTGTCTCTACGTGAGCGCTGAGGAGTCTCAGCCACAGGTTGCTGGTCGAATTTCGCGGCTTGGGGGCGCGGATTCGTCGATCGGGATTCTCATAGCTAGTGAACTCGAGGACATCGAAGAGCAGATTCTAAGCTACAAACCCCAAATTGTCGTAGTTGACTCTATACAGACCGTCTCTGACCCATCCTTGGCATCCTCGGCAGGGAGTGTCAACCAAGTCCGCGAGTGCGCGACAAGGCTGAGCGATATTGCCAAGTCCGAGGGGATAGCTCTCTTGCTTGTTGGCCATGTCACCAAAGACGGAACTTTGGCGGGCCCCAGAGTTTTGGAACACCTGGTTGATACTGTTGCGTATTTCGAAGGAGACAGGGATTCAACTTTGAGAGTCCTGCGAGTCATCAAGCACCGGTTTGGACCGGTGGGAGATCTGGGGATGTTCGATATGGGAGATGCAGGTCTGGTGGATCTTGAGAACGCCACCGGAGTTCACCTTGTCGACCGTGTTGAGGGACAGCCCGGCAGCACTGTGTTCCCCGCTCTCGACGGTAGGCGGGTGATGTTGACGGAGGTACAGGCCCTGGTCGTTCCCACGGCTTCAGAGCAGCCCAGGCGGGTTGTGACTGGACTCGATATGAGCCGGGTTCTGCTTCTTCTCGCAGTTTTGGAAAAAAAGATCGGAGTCCGTTTGCATAACAAGGACGTCTTTCTTTCCGTGACCGGTGGAGTCAGGCTTTCAGATCCGGCTGCCGATCTAGCGGTTATCGCCGCAGTTGTGTCTTCTCTGGTGGACAGGCCGGTCGCGCCGTCGATAGTTTTTATTGGAGAGGTTGGACTAGGTGGTGAAATCCGCACTGCGTCATGCACCAGACAGAGGATTTCCGAGGCTTTCCGACTTGGGTTTACCACCGGAATAGTAGGAGTGAACTTCGTGGATGATGTAACGGGAGTGTCAACTGTGAGAGTAAAAGACGTTCGTGGTGCTCTTGCCGAGGCATCGCTACATTTTCGTTGAGCACTAGATGGTTAGACTGTCCATATGGCAAAACCACCAGCATTGATAGAAGCACTTCGGCAAGTCTCTCCAGGTACCGGACTGCGTGAAGGTCTGGACAGAGTGTTGCAGGCGCGAATGGGTGCGTTGATTCTCCTCGGTGACAGTTCTGAGGTGCTTTCGATCTGTTCAGGTGGATTCTTGGTGGATGCCGAATACTCACCTCAGAAGCTCTTTGAACTGGCGAAGATGGACGGAGCCATCGTACTTTCCGCGGATGGATCCCGTATCGCCAGGGCCAACGTGCATTTGGTACCGGATGCGATGGTCCCAACTTCAGAAACCGGCACGAGACACCGTACGGCTGAAAGAGTTGCCAGAAGTGTGGACGTTTCCGTATTCGCTGTATCGGAGGAGCTTTCCGTCATCACCGTCTACCGCCAGAGCTACAAGAGCGTCATCGCCCCGACACCGGTGCTGCTTTCCAGGGCTAACCAGGGTCTTGCAACTCTTGAGAGGTACAGAGACCGTCTCAGCACCGTCATGTCGACTCTGGATTTACTGGAGATCCGGAATCAGGTGACCTATCGGGATGTGATAATTGCGTTTCAACGTTCTGAGATGGTGAGAAGAATCGACGAGGAGATCGAGAGTTATTTGATCGAACTTGGCGATCAGGGTCGTTTGATCTCTTTGCAACTTGAAGAGCTATGTTATGGGGTCGGTTCCGAGTACAACAACCTTATCGAGGACTACCTGGGTCCCTGTACCGCGGGCGACGTCGACAAGATCAAGGCACACTTGGCCTCGCTTGAAACGGATGAGCTGCTTGATGTCTCGGTGGTCGGCATGGGCCTAAGGGAAATGGCACTGCCCAGTTCAACACTACGCCGCAAGGATGATGGAACCAACGAGGCGCTTCAGGCAATGCTTGGAACCTTCATGGAGCCGAGAGGATACCGAATCCTCAGCAGGGTATCCCGCATGCCTGAGGATGTGAAACAAACGGTCATCTCGAAACTCGGTTCGCTTTTTCCAATTGTTGAAGCGGCTGAATTGGAAATTGCATCTCTGCCGGGCGTTGGGAATCATTGGGCCAAAGCCATAAAGGATCTTTTCAGTCAGTATGGGTGATGCACACGGCCGGATTTCCCCAGGGTGTGGTTGACAACTGAATCAGATGGCAATCAACTGGAGATTTGTTCCAGCTTGTCTCTTTGGAGTATCTTGTAACGCCTGTCGTTTATGTCGAGAAATCCTGATTTTACAAATGAGGCCAGGGTCTTGTTAACACGTTCCCGAGATGCCCCGACAAGTCCGGCAAGCTCTTCTTGAGTAAGTGGAATTACGAATTCGTCGGAGTCCCCAGCTATCTCGAGGATTCTCTTGGCGGTTCTGCCCGTCACGTCGAGGAACATGGCATCGGCCAGGGCATCGTCTGTAGAACGGAGGCGCTGTGCGAGAAGAGACACCAGTGTCCACAAAAGCGTAGGCCTGGCCTCCAGCGCGCGTCTGATAGGTGGGTATGGCACTTCGATCAACTGAGAGTTTTCCACAGCTCTGGCTGTGGCGGATCTGAGCTGGTCTTCAAAAAGCCCCATTTCACCGAAGAGGTCTCCTGGCTCGATCAGAGCCACCATTGAATCTTTTCGGTCAACGAACGACTTGATGATGGCGATGCGGCCTTCAGCTACGATATAAAGGGTGCTTGCCTCGTCATTTTCCAAAAACAGGTCGGTTCCCCGCTTTATATTGATGACTCGGAGTGTCTGAAGTACTTCATCAAGTGTTGCCTCATCGAGCATGCTGAACAGTGTTGTCTGGCGCAATAGTTGTCGTGGATCCATGTCTATTCAAACTAGTGGTAGATCTGGGTGAATTGTGAGGTCTAGAGTCTCATGTTATTCAACTAGGCTGGAATGGCCTTCATACTTGTGAACGTAGTCGTTTAGTTTTACGCTAGTAGTTGGCGCTTCCATTTGGCAGGAGAGAGATGGCTTTTGAAGTTGGCGACAAGGTAGTTTATCCTCATCACGGTGCGGCGGTGATTGAGAGGCGAGAGACCAAAGAGGCATTTGGCGAGAAGCGCGAATACCTTGTTCTCAGGTTGGCCTATGGTGATTTAACGCTGATGGTTCCCGCGGACAACACAGATGAAGTTGGACTTCGCGAAGTAATTAACGATGAGGAAGTTGAAGAGGTATTTGCCGTCCTTCGCAAGAAGGAAGCCAGGATGCCCACTAACTGGTCACGTCGGTACAAGAACCATGTTGAGAAACTGAAGTCCGGTGACATCTACCAGGTCGCGGAAGTGGTTCGCAATCTGTCCATTAGAGACAAAGACAAGGGTTTGTCCGCCGGCGAAAAGCGGATGTTGGCTCGTGCACGTCAGATCCTGATTTCAGAATTGACTTTTGCATGTGGGGTCAGCGAAGAAGAGGCTGAGGCAAAATTAAACGCAGCTCTACCTTAGTCTTTTGACGAAGCGGCGAGGGCGAAGACCTCCATCCGCTTTTACTTGGTCCGTGGTTTTGCTAGGAGCTGGTCTGCGTGAGCATTAGGAGTGCCGCAATAGTGGTTTCAGCAGGTAAAGGCGTCAGATTTGGTGGCCTCAAGCAACTGGAACCGATCGGGGACCGCAGGGTTATTGACATTACTTTGGCGATCGCAAGAAAGTGCGTCGACTATGTTATCTGTGTGAAGGTTCCTGGGACAGATTTCGGTGAACTTAAGGCCGATGTGGTTGTTGATGGTGGTGAAACAAGATCTGACTCAGTTCGTGCCGGGCTTGCAGTGGTTCCACATGACGTGAAATGGATTCTCGTGCACGATGCGGCCCGACCTTTGGCATCTATGGGGTTGTTTGAGAGAATTCTTGGTCGTTTGGAAGATGGCGCACCTGCGGTGATCCCGGTAATTGGCATTACCGATACCGTGAAAGAGGTTGTCGGAAACAAGGTTGTGGCCACCTTGGACCGGTCCACGCTGTTCAGGGTTCAGACTCCGCAGGGGTTTCAGAAGCCTATTCTTCAGCTTGCGTACGATGGTCCTGTTGACGCGACGGACGATTCGCAGGCGGTGGAGCAGATTGGTGTTATCGTGGAAGCGATTTTGGGCGATGAGAACAACTTCAAAATAACTACATCTTCTGACCTGGAGCGGGTCAGGGAACTGATGAGAGATCGTGGAACTGCCTAATCCTCCCAAACTTAGGATAGGAAACGGGTTCGATATTCACCCTGTGTCAAATGATCCGTCGAGGCCTTTGATTCTGGGTGGGGTGGAAGTATCCTCGAGCTTCGGTCTAGCGGGCCACTCGGATGCCGACGTGGTCTGCCACGCCATCTCGGATGCCGTCCTCGGGGCGGTCGGTCTCGGAGGAATCGGGGATCATTTCCCGGATGACGACCCGTCTTTGAAGGGAGCGAACAGCCTCATTCTGTTATCCAAGTGTGTTCAAATGGCGGCTGAAAAGGGCTGGTATCTGATCAACGCCGATGTGACGGTGATAGCTCAAAAGCCCCGTTTGTCGGGTTTTCTCGTCGAGATCTCGTCATCGGTCTCATCGACAGTTTCGGCTCCAGTGTCGGTCAAGGCGAAGAGTCCCGAAAGGGTTGGATCACTTGGTGAGAATCTCGGCATGGTTGCGTTGGCAAGCGCCCTATTGTGGCAGCCCTAGAAAAGGATGGTTGCATGGCGAACGCGCGGAGAGTTTCAGCGAGCGGTCCAAAGCCGAGTCAAAGTCGGAGTTCCTCTGGCAATAGGAGGGTCTCAGGACCGTTGGGTCAGGTGGAAAGGAGGCCCTATGTTTCCAGGGACAGAGGTCTTGGCGGGGACCAAGTTGAGGGCCGACAGGCGGTAAGAGAACTTCTCCGTGCCAACAGACGCAGAGTCAAGGAGATTTGGCTTTCAGATTCGGTTGAAAGAGTCGGCATCGTGGAGGAGATCCTCGACCTTGCCATCAAAGCGCGGGTTCCAGTAGTAACGGTGTCCCGTGTCAAATTGGACAAGGCAGCCGGTTCAGAAGGTTCTCAAGGCGTGATCGCCTTCACCGAGAAGCTGAACGAGGTATTTCTGGAGCAGCTCCTGAAACCGGTAAATGGGGTGAAGCCATTTCTGGCAGTGCTCGACGGAGTGACAGACCCTTATAACCTGGGTGCGATCTTGCGAAGTGCCGAGTGTGCGGGAGTGACTGGAATTATCGTTCCCGAGCATAGGTCAGTGCACGTGACGCCTGCCGCAACGAAGTCTGCCGCAGGAGCCATCGAATATCTGCGATTTGCACTCGTTCCGGGGATTCCCAACTGTTTGCAGGAGTTGTCCAGAGCCGGCGTATGGTGCGTCGGTCTTGACGGTGACGGGCCTCAAAGTATTTACGATGTCTCGTTATACGATCAGCCGGTGGCCTTAGTATTTGGAGCAGAAGGGAAAGGACTTTCACCGCTGGTAAAGCAGCGCTGCGATATTGTCGCCTCCATACCGCAGCATGGTCACATTCCATCACTGAATGTCTCCAATGCGGCGGCTCTGGCAATGTTCGAGGTCGCTCGCGCAAGGGCTTGACGCGCAGAGTTGGCGGCTGCCCGGTCAGCACTACTGTAAGCATGCTGTACCTGCACCTGCTATGAGCCGGTGGTCGGACTCGAACCGACGACCTGACGATTACAAATCGCCTGCGCTACCAGCTGCGCCACACCGGCTAGGCAAACGAGTTTATATGTGGCCCGGCAAAACCATGACAAATTCAGAAAACTGGTTGGCGGAGGCATCGAATCCGATCGGAATCTGGAGCCAGCCGATATTGCTGAACCGGATTGCCGCTTTGCTAGGTGTTCTGTACAGGTCAAAATACGAACTGCCGATGACTTGCCGTGAAGCCGATTAGGTAGATTATGTAATTACAACCACGTAAGTTGGCTATAATCTAAGTAGGGCTTGGCAACTTATTGTCAAATTGTTGTATTGACTTGGAAGGAGTGCGACTTGCCAGCTGGCAACGGGGAATCTCGACGATCGAGCAGTTCCGGCGCGTCGCGAAATCGAGGGCAGACTTCCTCCGGAAGGGCCTCAGGTGCCAGAGTTCCTAGATCAAGGTCCGGACCCAGTTCATCTGACAGAATAAGGGCTCAGCGGGATAGGGAGGCGGTCTCAACCAAGACGCAGCGTTCCAACAAGGCGGCAGGCAAAGGCGCAATTTTGATTCTTGCGATATCGCTCATTGCGATCAAGGCCTTCTCATCGCTGCCTTCGACCGTAAAAACCTCAGCAGACAAGAGCCTCGGAATTTCAAAGGTCGTATCATCTACCACAACGACTTTTGCCTCGTCGATCTCGTCGGGGCCGCGCACTTCAAACTCTGGAATCACCGGAGGGTCGGTGAGTCCTGACCAAGTGGTGCTGCCTCAAATCTCGCCCTCCGGACCGTCTTCTAGTTCAAGTTCAAGCACGACGTCGCTGAGTAAGTCATCTACCACAACGACTGTGAAGGCCGCAACCACCTCCGGTACATCCTCAGGCAACTCGCTGGTGACGGTGCGCGTATTCAATGGTACCAACGTTGCTGGGGCCGCAGGAAAGGTTACGAACCAATTGGCGCAGCTTGGATATGATGTTGTGGCTGCGGCAAATGCTACGACTCAGAACATAACTGTTACCGACATTTACTACTCACCGGGATACCAGCCACAGGCCGATCACCTTGCCCTGGTCCTTGGCCTTGGCGCCACATCAGTCAAGCAGATATCGTTTTCTGCTCCAATTCCGGCAGTGCAACCTTCGGATTTGAATATCGTGCTTGGCACCGACAAGGCCGGCTGATTCAACATAATTAGTGATTACCTGGCCATCCACGTGCGGGCACGGCTAGCTATCCTCCTGTTTGGTCGCACTTCAATTTGGTTAGGCTTATCATATGGCACACTTTGACACGGCAGGCCTGCTCCCAGTCACGCCGGAGAAGCTCAAGGAGCTCAGTTCGTACGGTCTTTTGGGAGCGATTGGGATCAGTCTGACTGGTTTTGACGATACGAGGCTTTATGGGCAGGTTGAGGTCGGTGATAAACACCAGGCGCCAAATGGATATCTCCATGCCGGCGTGGTCGTGTCGTTGGCCGACACGCTATGTGGAATCGGATGTCAACTTCTGTTGCCCGGCGGGGCCACCGGTTTCACCACCGTCGAACTAAAGACCAATTTTCTTTCGACGGCAAGAACGGGCACCATCTATGGAATCGCCCACATGGTCCATGGTGGCAGGACCACGCAGGTTTGGGACTGTCAAGTCACAAGCGGCCTGACCGGCAAGACCATGGCGGAGTTCCGGTGTACCCAGCTGGTTGTCTATCCCAAAGATAAGTGATGGCTGACACGCGGATGTCTCCGCTATTAGGGCCTGGTGGGTTACTCCTTTGAAAAGGGTATTGGTGGCACCGGACAAATTTCGGGGTACAGCCTCGGCGTCGGATGTGGCGCAGAGTATGTCAGCAGTACTCCTAAGTGCCGGTTATGAGGTAGAGACCTTTCCAATGTCTGACGGAGGGGAGGGTTTGCTGGAAGTTTTTGACGGTTCGCTGAAGAAGGTTTTGGTCACTTCCGCAACGGGAAAGAGGATCAGCGCCAGCTACAAGATGCACGGCGATACGGCGATCGTCGAAATGGCAACGGCCGCTGGTTTGGCACTGGTTGGAGGGGCACTTAATTATGATCCAATGGCTGCAACGACCAGAGGGGTCGGAGAGCTGATCAAGGCTGCCGTCTTTGCGGGCGCAAAGAGAGTAATCGTTGGCTGTGGGGGCTCTGCGACTACCGACGGAGGACTTGGTGCCATTGAAGCCCTGGAGCCGGTGGTACGGCTTAAAGGCACAGAGCTGGTTGTGGCCTGTGATGTGGAGACACTCTTTCGTAACGCCGCCCGAGAGTTTGCTCCGCAAAAAGGCGCAACTCCTGCTCAGGTTGCATTATTGAGTCTCAGGCTGGAGGCTCTGGAGCGGCAGTACAGGTCGCGTTTTGGAGTGGACGTCTCTTCGTTGAAGGGTGGCGGAGCAGCTGGTGGACTCGCCGGAGGCTTGGCTGCGATCGGGGGGCGGCTGGTTTCCGGTTTCGAGGTGGTGGCTGAGGCCAATGGCATATACGAGGCCCTGGAAGGCGCGTCTCTGATAGTCACAGGAGAAGGCTATCTTGACGCTCAGAGCTACAGAGGCAAGGTAGTGGGTCATGTCACCTCAATCGCATCGGACCACTCGATTCCACTTCTCGTGATAGTTGGGGATTGCGACCAGGAAGTGTTGGCCCAAAGGGGGGACACATCGAAAATATTCTCGCTCGTAGCACAGGTTGGAGAGGAACTCGCGTTTGAGTCAACGCTAGATTCCGTCAAGGAGGTTCTGAAGTCGGCTCTTATTTCAAATGGGCTTTGGAGCGTTTAACAAACCAAGGGTGGCGACGGACTTGTCCGGCCTGCCGTGTCGAATCGGCCGATTAGCCCCAAATGGAGCTGAATGCCAATCCTGGCCGTCAGATGGATGGTCGAAGCGAACCCCTCCCTGACTGGTTTGGTACGAGAGCGCCGACACCTTTTGGTGGTTGTGAGTCCGTTCCCCAAGTTCGAACTCCAAGATTGAGTCGATCCCATATCTGATGAAGCTGGCGATGCGCGCTCCAACGTCAACGGTGTACCCAACGCACAAGGGATCGGCCTTCATCAAATCGTGTCAAAATGCCAGAGTCCCACTCTGCGGCTGGCCAAAGGTAGGCCAACTTAGGAAAGAACATGGGGAGCAGCGGTCTTGCAACGAGTTTGCTGACGCGGCTGTCTAGGGATCTTTGTTAATTTTCGAAACGGTATTTGCGGGCCGGTTGTAGGTTCCCTTGGCAATTATGGCTTCGGACTCGTTGAGTTTCGTGCGGATGAGCTCAAGCCAGGGCCCGGATTGAGGTTGGACATATCCCGGTCAAAGAGTGCAAAGACATCGCTCGGAGGCCGTCGGATGCCTTCAGCCATTGTCCCAACCTTGCCGGTAGGTTCGTTCTGACCCATCCGTCTGATGACGTTTGGCCCAGATTTGGCTGCCACGGCGGCGATGGAACCGGTGGAATGATCGTCGATCGCCACTGATTCGATAAGCCTTACTTGGCTGCCAGAATACCGTTTTGCCAGTTGAACCACTATGTTTCCGATAGTTCGCTCGTAGTCGCCACAATTGCACTCGCTTTTGTCTGGGCTTGAATAACCGGCTTCTGTTTGTTTGGATGGTTTCGAACGATTGAAATTTGGCCGTATGCCCAAATTAAGTGTCGAGTGAAATAATTGCTCCGATTATCATTTAGCAGTAATTGAGACATCATCAAGAGCGGTTTAGGGACGGGCCCTTCGATACCGCGGCAACCAGTGTCTGACTACCAGGTGCCAAAGCCCGATCGATGAGGAGTGTTAAGTGGCTTTTGTTCAATCTTTGAAGTGTCGTGAGTGTCATAAGACGTATCCCATAGAGGCTCTGCACGTCTGTGAGTTTTGTTTTGGTCCTCTGGAAGTTGCATACGATTACGAAGGCATAGCCAGTTCAATATCCAAGGCGAAGATTGCTAGCGGACCGCCAACTATTTGGCGATATGCAGATCTCCTTCCTTTGGATGGCACAGATTATGTTTCGCTGGGTGTCGGCTTCACCCCTCTGGTGAAGGCGCGGAGCCTGGGCGCGGAGCTGGGCCTTCCCAACCTATGGTTGAAAAATGACACTGTGAATCCAACGGGGTCGTTCAAAGACAGGGTTGTGTCGGTTGCGCTTTCCAAGGCGAAGGAGTTGGGCCTCAAGGTTGCCGCTTGTGCATCGACCGGCAATTTGGCAAACTCGGTGGCCGCACATGCCGCGTGGGCAGGGATGGAGTCGTATGTGTTCATACCAGCCAACCTGGAAAGGGCAAAGATCATTACCACTTCGATCTTCGGCGGGAACGTTATCGCGATAGACGGAAACTACGACGATGTGAACAGGCTTTGCGCTGAGCTTGCTTCCGAGGAGCCTACCTGGGCTTTCGCCAACGTCAACGTGAGGGCGTACTACTCCGAGGGTTCGAAGACCCTAGCCTACGAGGTAGCCGAGCAGCTTGGCTGGAAGGCTCCAGATCACGTGGTAGTGCCAGTGGGTTCCGGAAGCCAGCTGACCAAGATTCACAAAGGCTTCAATGAGCTTTACCAGGTTGGATTGCTTGATGAAGAGCCTCACGTGAGAATTTCCGGTGCGCAAGCTGCTGGATGTGCGCCCGTTGCCACAGCGTTCGCGTCTGGACAGGATTACGTCCGTCCAGTCAAGCCGAACACTATTGCCAAATCGCTTGCAATTGGCAACCCCGCCGATGGCTTCTATGCTCTCGACGTCGTTAGAAAGACGGGCGGCGGATTTGGATCGGTTACGGACGAAGAGATAATCGAAGGAATGAGCCTACTTGCCCGTACTGAGGGGATCTTCGCGGAAACCGCTGGTGGAGTGACCATTGCGACACTTGCAAGTCTAGCCAAAGAAGGCATCATCAGGCCCGACGAGACCGTGGTTGCTTATATCACCGGTAACGGCCTCAAGACCGTGGAAGCCCTTGAGAGCTCGCAGGGTCCAACCTTTGTAATCAAACCAACCTTGGAGGCATTTGCCGAGGTTTATGAATCTATAAGGAGCAATTAATGAGCGCTACGGTCCGGGTTCCAAGCCAGCTGCGATCCCTAACTGGTGGATTGGCGGAGCTTCAAATCGATGGCTCAACCGTGGGCGAGGTACTCAAGAAAATCGATTCTCAATATCCAGGTCTGGGCGAGAGAATCTTTGACGAGAACGGGTCACTGAGAAGGTTCGTGAATGTGTTTCTGGCCGACGAGGATGTGCGCTTCATGGATGGCTTGGACACTTCGGTCAAGGAAAACCAGGTTCTCTCCATTGTCCCCGCTGTTGCAGGTGGAGCCTTTTAAAACACTCGTCGTTATTCCTGGTCAGAAAACTTTTGATCAATTGATTTAGAAAATTTCCAGAAATGTGTTCGCGATATGCAAATTTTCATCTATCGTGAATTCATATTGGCACTCTAGTATTGAGAGTGCTAAAAAGGGAACCCAACGGAGGGAACCAACGTATGGCTAAGTTGATTACATTTGATGAGCAGGCTCGCAGAGCCCTCGAAAGCGGCATGAACCAACTTGCCGATGCTGTTCGAGTGACTCTGGGCCCAAAGGGTCGTAACGTCGTTTTTGAGAAGAAGTGGGGAGCTCCCACGATCACCAACGACGGAGTCTCGATCGCCAAAGAGATCGAACTCGAGGACCCGTTTGAGAGAATTGGTGCAGAGCTGGTAAAAGAGGTTGCCAAGAAGACGGATGACGTCGCTGGTGACGGCACGACTACGGCGACAGTTCTTGCTTGGTCCATGGTGCGCGAAGGTCTCCGAAATGTAGCGGCCGGGGCAAATCCGATGTCACTGAAAAAAGGGATTGAGGATGCTGTTGTCGCTGCTGTCGATGCACTCAAGGCGATTGCAAAAGAGACTGAGTCGAAGGATCAGATCGCGCAGGTTGCATCCATCTCTGCCGCTGACACCGAGATTGGCTCGATGATTTCAGAGGCGATTGAGAAGGTTGGCAAAGACGGTGTTATCACTGTCGAAGAGTCCAACACCTTCGGGATGGAAATGGATCTCGTAGAGGGTATGCGTTTCGACAAGGGATATATTTCACCGTATTTCGTGAGCGATCCCGAGTCGATGACGGCCTCTTTGGAAGATCCGTACATCCTGATCTTTGGATCAAAGATCTCAAACGTGAGGGATCTTCTGCCAATTCTTGAGAAGGTTATGCAGAGCGGCAAACCACTGGTGATTCTTGCAGAGGATGTTGAGGCGGAGGCGCTTGCCACACTTGTGGTTAACAAGATTCGCGGTACCTTCAAATCAGTCGCTGTGAAGGCTCCTGGCTTTGGAGAGCGACGCAAGGCCATGTTGCAAGATATTGCCATTCTCACTGGTGGCCAGGTGATAACCGAAGAGGTTGGTTTGAAGCTGGAGTCTGTCACCCTTGATCTTCTGGGCCGTGCTCGCAAGGTTGAGGTAACCAAGGATGAGACCACCATCATCGAAGGCAGCGGGACCGAGGATGAGATTAGGGGTCGAGTAAATCAGATCAAGACCGAGATCGAGAACACGGACTCAGATTATGACCGCGAGAAGCTCCAGGAGCGGCTGGCGAAGCTTTCCGGCGGAGTGGCCATCATCAAGGTGGGAGCTGCTACGGAAGTTGAGCTCAAGGAAAAGAAGCATCGTATTGAAGATGCGGTCTCTACCACCAAGGCGGCCATTGAAGAGGGTGTAGTTCCTGGCGGTGGCGTGGCTCTACTTAGATCTCAGGCTGCGATTCTGGCGGTTGCCGACAAGCTTGAGGGAGATGAGGCCACAGGTGCCAGAATCGTCGCAAAGGCTGTGGAGGAGCCTCTGAAGCAGATTGCGGTGAACGCAGGCATGGAAGGCGGAGTTGTTGTAGAGAGAGTGAAGTCTCTCAAGAATGCAACCGAGGGTCTCAACGCTGCGACTGGCGAATATGAGGACCTAGTCAAGGCCGGTGTCATCGACGCGGTGAAGGTGACCCGTTCGGCACTTCAGAATGCAGCCTCTATCGCCGCCCTTTTCTTGACCACCGAAGCAGTGGTTGTGGAGAAGCCGGCTGAGAAGGCGCCACCTGCCCCTCATGGGATGGAAGACTACTAAATCTCAAAGGTGGGAGTCGAACCTTGAGGGAGGCGAAAGCCTCCCTCTTTCTTTTTTAACCACATCCGCGGATCCTTTGACCCTGGGTCGGCGAACTGAATTTCCTTCGGTCGAATGGTTTCGGATAAGCCCCGGTTTATTTCTTTTTTGTAAATCATCGATCAATGCGACAAACCAAGTCCTTAAGAGGGGGAAAGGACAGCACTAATGGCGAAGACGTTATAGGACTAGTTGATTCACCCCCAAGATGGGCTGACACCGTGCGCATCCACCAACGCCTGTACCCCGAGAGTAAGCTCTCACTTGCACTTTCGAAACACTGCTCCGATGCCTATTTTGTATGCGACCTCGGTCTCGAACAAAGGAACCTCTGACGCAGAGAATGTACCCAAAAGATTACATGTGTCACCCAGGAGCGGCTACTTATGAGCTGGCGGCTTTGGCGGCGGGAATAGGCAACCGCTTGGTCGCAATGTAGCCGAACGCGTGTTCAGATGGTCCTTGCGGTGAAATACTTCGACAGCATAGGCGTTCCCCGACTCGTGCGACTTGAGCTTCTCGATCAATCGTGCAAAAGGGCAATGGATCTCCTCGAGGACAGCAAGTCGTCTGTCCTGGCGGTGGCCCATGCACCGGAAATAAACCTGACTGTCACTGGCGAGGACATGATGGTGATAGTTGACCGTGTCCAGGGTACCCCAATAGACGGTTGGATCTGTGCCGACCCAGCGCTTCTGGAGGAGCTGGAGGAGTATTGCGAGCATGCGGCAGTCGCTCATCAGACGCACCTGTTCGTGAATACCGATCTTCCCGCCGAGACCGTTTCTGCTGATGCGGCTGCTACGGTGGGGTTGCAGGATCACAGTGCTGTCGGGTCAAGTCAAGCCGTCGAGGAGATAGTTCAGATGAGTGAGGTCACGTCGCAGATCCAAGTAGCGGAGCCTGGCGTTCCCGGCGAGGGCTGGTCGGTGCTGCATCTTTTCTTCCATGTGGGATCCCCGGTAGACAAAGAGCAGGTGGTTGGAGCCCTCAGAGCTGCATCAGGTGATGGTTATCAGGTCGTGACGGCTTCACTGATGGGTCATAAGGCTGACTTTGCGGTCATGGCATTAGGGCCGGACTTGGCCAGGTTGAGACGCCTCCAAAGTGAGCTGCAGGGTTCGGGTTTGTTCCTCGTGGATTCCTATGTTTCTTTGACCGAAGTATCCGAATATGCGAAGGACGTTCCGCAAGATCGAAAAATTCCACGGCTCTATCCCGTGCTGCCTCCGGCTGGCAAGAGGGCGTTCTGCTTTTATCCGATGTCGAAGCGACGCCATCACGGTGCGAACTGGTACATGCTCAGCTATGAGGATCGCGAAAAGCTCATGGCAGCCCACGGAACCTCAGGGCGCAAGTTTGGGGGCCGGATAGTCCAGCTGATCACCGGCTCCACAGGTTTGGACGCCTTCGAATGGGGAGTCACTCTTTTTGGACAGCGAATTGATGATATCAAGGAGGTCGTCTACACGTTGAGGTTTGACGAAGTGTCTGCTGTGTATGGGGAGTTCGGTCCCTTCTATGTTGGCATTGTCGATGAACCGGCGGCGGCTTTAGGTGTCTGTCTTTTAGGTTCAAACTAGTTTCGGTCTTTTCCGCCTGGTCTATTGAGAAAGATGCAAATGAGCGAGTTGATCACCATATCACGATCTGAGGTGCTGTCAGATCCGAGAGTTCAGTCACTACTGAGCGACACCGCATTCTCTGCCCTCGTCTCCCGGCTACAGGAGTTGGACCAGGTAGTCGTGGCTTTCTCGGGGGGAGCTGATTCAGCGTTTCTTGCCTATGTGGCACGGTCGGCGCTTGGCAGGGAGTCGGTGAAGGTTGTTACCGCCGTGTCCCCTTCGCTGGGCAGTGGGGAGCTTGAGCATTGCAGGGACTCGGCCAGAGCATGGGACATCCCATTCTCCACTGTGGCGACTTCGGAGATGGATAATCCCAACTACGTCGCGAATGGGCATGATCGCTGCTACTGGTGCAAAGTTGAGCTGATGAATTCCATTAGTCCCATTATCGAAGCAACCATCGCCACGGTCATTCTTGGAGTGAATCTCGATGATCTAAGTGACTCTAGACCAGGGCAGAAGGCCGCCCTTGAAGCCGGTGCCATATTTCCACTCGTGGATGCCCGATACACAAAAGAGCTGATAAGAGCGCATTCGCGTATACTTGGGCTATCGACGTGGAACCGACCGCAGTCGGCCTGCCTAGCCTCTCGGATTCCCTACGGAACGTCTGTGTCGGTGCCGATTCTTTCCCAGCTCGACCGGGCCGAGGCAGCTCTGAAGAGGCTTGGTTTCGCGCAGGTTCGAGTGAGACACTACGACACGCTGGCCAGGATTGAATTCTTATTGGAGGATTTTGAAGCTTTAGTCGAAAAGCGTTCACAGATCGTGGATGCCGTGAAGAGCGCAGGATATCGCTATGTTACCGTGGACCTAGAGGGGTTTAGGTCTGGGAATTTAAATACCGAGATTGCTCCAGAAGTATCCAAAGAAGACCGTTGCTAACTAGTCTCTAATGTGTTTCAATGTGCTTGAACCTCGGAGGCAAGTCATGGCAACTCAAAGAGTCAAGCTGATCTATCCAGAGTCCCTGATAACAAGGCCCGTCTTGTCTGAGGCAGCGATTCAGTTCAAAGTAATGTCCAATATACGCCGCGCGGCGGTGGACGAGGGTAGCGGTTGGATCATCTGCGAACTCGACGGAGAGGCGCCTGCGATTAAGCAGGCTGTTGCTTGGATGGCCTCGCTCGGGGTCGAAGTCGAGGGTCTCAGCGACGTAGTAGAGAGCTGATCAAGGCTTTACCGTCGAGTGTCGTTCATTGTGATCTGGCTATTTGATTGTTCCTCTTGGACTGGGTCTTCGTACGGCATTTCAAAGGGACCGGCGTTGTTTCGCAGCCTGAAGCGGTGCTGACTACGGTGAGCTGTGTGCTGAAGTGCTGCTACCACTAGTATCGCAGGATATTTCAACCTGGCGATCTGGGCGACAGAAATGGTGTTGGGACCGAGCTAATGGCTGACTCAATAAGGAGATCGAGTTGTTCAGATAAGTCATGTCATTCGGAGGGAGTCACAACCGCAGTGCAATACATGCATCTAGAAGCCGCAACTGGAATCGAGGAAAGACATTCCGGGCATTCGCGCATGGGAGTGGTCGGGTCGTTGGTCTTGGAAAGTCTTCCCGTCATCTTAGCCACCGGCACGATAACCACGAAGTAGATGACGGCGGCAACGACGATGAAGGTTATCAGGTTGTTGATCAGGTCGCCATAGGCAAATCTGGATGAATTAATGGAGAAGAACAGTTGAGCGAAATCCGGCTTCTTGCCAAACGCGCCAATTATCGGTGTGACCAGGTCTGCGACAACGGCTGTCACTACCTTTGCAAACGCGGTTCCGATTACAACCGCAACCGCCAAGTCTACGAGGTTACCCCGCAACAAGAATTTCTTAAATCCACTCATTGCAAATGCCTCCTGTGTAAGATGCTCGCCATAGAGAGAGGGTAGCAATAAAGTGGGGCTCGAAAGTTCCCAAAAAATAATTACGGTCGCATCTATTACACATTTTGCATGGTTGGGGCTTTCTATAGTCAATCTCGCGTCGATAGACTAAAAGAAATCCCCGAAAAACCCTCGAGATTGCCCTAGTGCCTCGGCTGGTGCCAGCCCGCCTTGGAGATCCCATCCCTGGGTTCAAAGAAGATGCAGTTTTCGGGACAGGCGAACGGAAAAGGTTCATTGGCTCCGAGGCGACACTTTTCCAGCTTGTCGCCTGACTTCACAGTTTGCATTATGTAGTGCTTGCAATCTACATTTACCGCCATCATCTTCGATCTTAGATAGATTTCGTGGGAAATCTGATCCGCCCGCTGTCATTTTGTGAATTCTGGGGGATTTGCCGTCACATTGTGTGATGAATCTCACTAGCTTCATCTATGTGGATGTTCCTAAATCAGCGCTTGTTAGATGGAGTGAAGCCCTCGCTGGTGTGGCCAGTACGGGGCTGTCCTTCACCGACAGTCTCTATGAAAAGGAGCGCTTTGAGGAGATTCTGCATATTGCCGCCGAGATGAAGGCATACCTGCGTGGACAGCCCGATCCCGGTGGACGCTATGTTGACGAGATATTTGAATTCTGGAAGTCATCTGTTGGAAGAGGTATTCCAGGGTATGTCACTCCAAAGACAGCGGTTGGCGCGATCGTTGGTAATGACCGCAAGGAGCTGCTGCTTGTTCAGAGAGCTGACTCCGGCGTATGGCTGTATCCAACAGGTTGGGCCGATGTAGGATACAGCCCCGCAGAAATCGTTGCTAAAGAGGTTCTCGAAGAGACTGGAATAAGGGTTAAGCCTACAAAGCTGCTTTCGGTAGTGGATGGCATGCAGAAGGGGTTCACCTCGGTCCCAATGTATTCGATGATCTTTTATTGCGAACACGTAAGCGGAGATCTCAAGGCCCACCCTCTTGAGTGTCTCGACGTCGGATGGTTTAGTGAGGAGTCTTTGCCAAGTCCGCTTGCTGCATTTGGAAGCTGGGTGTCAATGGCATTTTCGGCAATTGATGGTGAATACTCAGAAACATATTTTGACCCACCCAGGGATCCGCTGTGGGCGTCACCAACCGAGTAAAAAAGTCTTAGAGCCATAATCTGGCCGGATTTGGTGTATCGACTGGGCCGATATTCATTGTCTGTCCCGAATAGGGATACCTCCACCGCCGTTCAGGATCGTGGCGTCCGTACGTCGGCCATCGGCATTTGACCGGGACGGGCCAGCTGATCACATTTATTGCGGATAGCGGACTGTCCTTGTTTTTCAATGTGAGGACGAACGTGTACGAACTTTGACAATTTGCGGCTCCTTTGCCGCCAGCCGTCGCCTTCGACGTCCTGTCACCTCGGTCACGACACCGTTGTTGGAACTGTGTAGTTCCATGACCCTGGCATATCGCCTACATGTGAACTCTCCGACCGCAGTTCAGGAGTCCTCGGATTGATGTCCGAAATTCGTGCCAATCAAATCGGAACAGGTCTTCATCATGCTAAAGGTGCTGGGGAGATCAACTGGAGGTCTGGTAGACCTTGTGCACCATGTCCTATGATGCGGGTCAGTCTTTCTTGTGATTTCTCAGGAAGTTTTGTACCTCTTCGGTGAGAGAATCGATCGATCCCGATTCTAGCTGCTGTTCAAACACATTTGGATCGACGATCTCGTCGTCGCCCTCTTCAAGGTCCCTGGAGGCTTCTAGCTGCGCAATGTATGCCTTAGCCTCGTCGTCATTGTCAATTATCGAGGCGATTTGGCGGTCGTATTCGGCCGTGGCCAGGTCAAGCTCAAGGGTGTCAACTCTAAAAGCCAGGAGTTCCAGCAGTTTTTCCACCAGCGCCCTGGCCCCTTTAGGGGAAGGAGTCTGGGTAACATAATGAGGAATATTTGCCCACAGCGACGCCCCAGGGATTCCGCCCTTTTCAAACCAGGCGGTCAGGACTCCGATTATTCCAGTAGGACCCTCATATGAAGAAGGAATAAGGCCGTGTTGCTTGACGAGATCTGAGTTGTTGGAGGTTACCGCAACCCTCACCGGCCGGGTGTGGGGATAATCAGCGAGCAGGGCGCCGAGCGAAACGATCATTTCGACTTCAAAATCTTCGGCCAGCTCGAATAGAGTTGAGGCAAATCTTTTCCATTTGAGTTGGGGTTCCGGACCTTTTACAAAGATGAGATCTCTATCAGTGTACTCAAGGTGGGCTACTGCGATGGAAGTTCTCGGCCACCGAATCTTTCTGCTGATTGAGTCTTCAAGAATCACCTGGGGCCTAATTGAAGTGAAGTCGTAGAATTCCTCCGGATCTATTTCAGCGATCACTTTGGCGTTCAGTTTTTTTCTCAAAAAGTCAACTGCCAGCGTTGCGGCTTCGGCAGCATCATTCCATCCAGCAAAGGCAGAAATTAAGATTGGCCTGCGCAGCTCAGATGGGATTTGATCCAGCCACACTAAATCTTCCATCCCTAAAGGATACCTCGTTTATGGGGACTATAGAAATCTGGTGCACCTACGATCGCACGATAGCCTCACAACGATCTTTCGGCATGTGCATAGCATCTTGGAAAATTTGGCGATAGATTATTCAACTTGGTGGTGTGGTTGCGTCCCGACGCATGGGGGTTGGACGGGAATTGATAGAAGTAACTCGTGTTGACAAAGCGTCGGAGGAAGTATTAACGGCAATCAATCGCTTGGTTCCTCAGCTTTCCGGCTCGGCTCGGCCGCTTGACTTGGAGGATCTCAAAAGACTCGTCGGCATAGATTGCGTGAACTTTCTTCTCGCCATTGATGAAGACACAGGAGAGATACTGGGGACTTTGACCCTGGTGGTTTTCCCGATTCCCACTGGCACCAGAGCATGGATCGAAGATGTCATAGTGGATTCGAATGCTCGGGGCAAAGGAATTGGCAAACTTCTGACCAGAAGGGCGATAGAAATAGCTGGGTCAGCGGGTGCCAAGACAGTGGATTTGACATCACGGCCTTCCAGGGTGGAAGCTAATTCGCTGTATCAGAGTTTGGGGTTTGAGCTCAGGGAAACGAACGTCTACCGATTCGTCGGCAACTAGTGAAGCGTTTGTAAGTAAAGGAGCTGTCTATTGTAGATTGGAAGCAAACGAATTTTGTACTTGTGGCCTAAGAGCCTCTAAGATTCGAACTGTATCTGTCGCAATAAAGGTGCCGCAGATTTAATAAGCATTCTGCAAGGAGCGTGATATGCCCTTGTGGAACGGAGATTTAGCCGAGGAAGGCGGGATCGTGCCTGAGAGCATTACGATAACGGATAATCGATCTGGTAAGTCCATCGATATTCCTATTGAGAACGGTGGGGTGTCTTCAGCAGAGTGGTCAAAGCTGCTACCCGGGATCTGGTTTTACGATCCGGGACTCACCTCCACAGCAATGACTTCAAGTTCAATTACATACCTTGACGGGGATGAAGGGATCTTGCGGTACCGGGGTTACCCAATTGAACAGCTAGCAGAGGATTCCACCTACCTTGAGGTGGCCTATCTCTTGTTGAAGGGAGAGTTGCCGACACCTACGCAATATGACCAGTGGGTTCGAGACGTTACACATCACACCTTCATCCACGAGAATGTCAGAAAGAGATTCCTTGAGGGTTTCCACTACGATGCTCACCCAATGGGGATGCTGGTGTCTGCTGTTGCGGCGCTCTCCACTTTCTACGCTGATGCCAAACAAATCTCTGATCCGGAGATCCGAGAGAAGCAAATTGTGCGTTTGATAGCCAAGATGCCGACATTGGCGGCTGCGGCTCACAGATTCTCAGTTGGTATGCCGTTCGTCTATCCTGACAACGAGCTGTCGTTCCCAGCCAACTTCCTGTCAATGATGTGGAAGATTGCGGAGCCGCATTTCGAGGCTGATCCCGTGCTGGTTCGCGCGATAGACATTTTGTTTATCCTTCACGCTGATCATGAACAGAACTGTTCGACCACTGCGATGAGGACCGCGGGGTCGGCGCATTCGGACCCGTACTCTTCCACCGCCGCGGCATGCGCCGCGCTATATGGGCCGCGTCACGGTGGTGCCAACGAGGCTGTTGTGAAGATGTTGACCGAGATTGGCTCGCTTGAGAACGTCGAACCCTTCATAAAGAGTGTCAAAGAGGGCAAGGCCGGACAGAGGCTCCAGGGCTTTGGCCACAGGGTTTATAAGAACTATGACCCACGGGCGAGAATTATCAAGAAAGTCGCTTATGACGTTTTTGAGGTGACCGGCAAGAACCCGCTTCTTGACATCGCACTCAAGTTGGAAGAGGTAGCGCTTTCTGATGACTACTTCATATCCAGGAAGCTCTATCCGAACGTCGATTTTTACTCGGGATTGATTTATCAGGCTATGGGCTTTCCGATTGAGATGTTCCCGGTTCTGTTCGCAATACCTAGGGTGTCAGGATGGTTGACACACTATGTGGAGTTGCTGGAACAGGATTCAAAAATTGTCCGCCCTCGGCAGATCTACACCGGCGAGCCAGAGCGGAAGTATGTGCCGATTGATCAACGCTAGTCAATAATGGACTTTGATTTGGCCTGGGCACCTAGTGTCAGATCAAAGTCACTTTATTTTGGGCGGCCGGTTCCTCACGCAAAGTGTTGATTAACGAATAGATAGTTGGATACGGTAGGCTTATTTAAGTGTTTTTGCGAAACCTGGTTCCCCAGCCAATACTCAACCGACTTGATCGCTCAGAAACTGCGCTGAAGGCCTTCAAATACACGGTAGCTTCGGTAGTTTCGGTTGTGATCTCTCAGGTCATTCTGTTCCTGGCTTTTGGCGTGCTGCATCTGTGGTCTGCAACTACGTCCAACTTTGTGGCAGTTGCCGTGTCAGCCTTGCCCTCATATTACATGAATCGGGCGTGGGCATGGGGAAAGACCGGGAAATCCCACCTTTTCCGGGAAATCCTTCCATTTTGGGGCCTGGCCTTCCTAGGGCTCGTTCTGTCTCTGTGGGCTGTGGCCGCTGCCGAGCATTTCGCGCTGGTGCACCACTATCGTCATATTGAAGTCGCAGTGCTTGTCAATGCCGCGTCAATTGCTGCTTTTGGCGTTCTTTGGGTTGGCAAATTCATCATCTTCAACAAGCTGCTTTTTGCCAACAAGGACGATTCTGACCTAGTCAGTTTGCTCGACTAGGCGGCGGCGGTTTATCCTATCAATTGCATAGCGCCCGATTAATACGTTCTGCAGTCAGCTAGGAGACCAGCATTGAACTTCAAAGATGTAATCAATTCGATTGAACCGGCTTCGGCGTCCAACTATCAGAAGGGCCTCGAAAGGCAATCGCAGTTGACGAAACCCGCAGGTGCTCTCGGATTTCTTGAGGAAATTGCCAGTAAATATTGCGCTATTTCACCGGATTTTCCCCCTTCCGTCCCGTCATCTTCGGTTGTCTGCGTTTTTGCGTCTGACCATGGCGTTTTGGAGGAAGGTATCACTCCGTGGCCCCAGGAGGTGACTTTACAGATGGTTGCCAACTTCTTGAATGGCGGGGCAGCCATCAACGCAATTGCAAAGCAGGTAGGAGCCGAAGTGTCAGTGATAGATATCGGTGTTGCTGGCGACACCTCCGGTTTCTCAGGGATTATCAACAGAAAGATCCGTCCTGGTACCGATAATCTGGCCCGGCGCCCGGCAATGACTTTGCGCGAAGCTGAAGATGCGATTCAGGCAGGCTTTGAGGTTGCAAACTCGGTGATCGACGATGGTTGTGACCTCCTATTAATTGGCGACATGGGGATAGGCAACACCACACCGTCGGCGGCACTTATCTCCTGGTTCACCAAGTCTGGAGTCGAGGAGACCACTGGTAGGGGAACTGGCATTGACGACGAACGGATGGTCCTGAAAATCAAGGCGATCAAGGCCGCGCACTCGCGCCTGTCGGATAACGGTACTTCAGACCCGCTCGAGGTGCTTGCGTCAATTGGCGGGTTGGAGATTGCCGGGATGGTCGGACTCATTTTGGCCGGGTCTTCGCGACGAATACCAGTGGTCCTGGACGGGGTGATTGCGGATGCCGCAGCGGTTGTCAGCTACGAACTAAACCGAAACGTCAAGGATTACATGTTTGCCGGCCACCTTTCTCAAGAGCCTGGCGCCAAGATATCACTTGACTACATTGGTCTGAAGCCGGTGCTGGTACTGGATCTGCGGCTGGGTGAGGGTACCGGGGCATGTCTCAGCGTCCCTATCATTCAGTCTGCGGTCAGAACCCTAATTGAGATGGCCACTTTTGACTCTGCCGGAGTCAGCGAGGCTTAGACAGGGTTTTGACCAGTCGATCAGCCGCAAGCGATGCGCTTGAAATGCATGCGGGTATTCCGACTCCCAGGAACGGTGCTCCGGCCAGTTCAACACCTGAGGGGAGACTTTCCCTGATGCGTTGGATCAACTGTGCATGATATGGCTTGAACTGGGGAATTCGCTTCTGCCATCGGGCGACCTTGCTTCGAATAGATCGTGACCTAACCCCCAGGATCTTTGTCATCTCGGCTTCGAGGGTTGCAACAAGACTTCTGTCATCGAATTCCCAAACTCGGTTGTCTCCGATTCGCCCAGCCGACACCCGAAGGATCGTCTCGCCTTCGCTCTTCCAGCCAGGCCATTTGTTGGTTGCGAAGGTGATGGCCGTCGTTAGTGTTTTATTTTGTCTTGGAACAAGCACCCCGGATCCGCGAAGAGGCTCGCCAAAAGAAGCGTCTTCGTAGCCGAGCAGGGTCATTATCGGCGACGCATAGTCAATGGTATCTAGAAGCTCTGATGCCGTGCTGCTCACAGCCTTTAGAAGCCGTGACGCCACAAAGGCAGGGGTGGCGCAGATAATGCCCTCCGCATCGAAGGACCTTTTTTCTGTGGTTATTCTGTAGCCGTCAGCCAAAGGCCGGATCTCTGCGGATTCGCATCTTGTGAGGATCTCCACGTTTCGTTCTTCCAAAAGACTGACCAGGCCGTCAACCAGACCGGAAAGGCCACCCTCAAGAGAGTAGAACATAGGATGTCCGCTTGGCGTGTAATTGGCCATCTGGGATTTGAGACCTTTTGAAACCGACCTCTTTGTTTGGGCGGCGTCTAAATATTGCGGAGCGCACTGAGCCAATGAGAGTTCATAGACAGTCCCGGCATGGATGCCCCCGACAAGCGGTTCAATCAGTCTGTCGGTTACCTCTTTACCCCATCTCTTTTTGGCGAAGGACCCAACCGTTGTATCGCCTTGGATCTTTGCGTGACCCAATAGTGGCTCCATGGCTGCTCTCAGCTGTCCAGTCTTTGATAACAGCGAATTTCCAAAGAATTTATTGAAGTCACTTGGCGCTCCAAAAACGGTTCCGGACGGAATTGGATGGAGTGCTGAGCGGGAATAAATGAAAGCCGAGTTTGTCGCAGGGGATATGAGCCTTTCAGACAGATGAAGGTCTGCCGCCAGATCGATGGCGGATGGATTTCTTGTTATGAAAGAGTCCGGACCAGTCTCCGCCAAATGGGAGCCAAACTCCACTGCACTGACGGTGCCGCCGAGGTGATCGTCGGATTCGATCACCGTTATGTCGCGCGGGTCAATCTGCTGCGATAGAAAATATGCCGATGTGAGGCCTGATATGCCTCCTCCTATGACAACAACCTTAGTCACTGCTCTCCTAAATATTTATGGTTTTGACGCGTCTTCCCTGAGGCCGGCGCCCTTTTCGTGGACAAGGTCGACAACGGCTTTGATCACCTCAGGGTCTGATTCAGGAAGTATTCCATGTCCCAGATTGAAAATGTAGCCTGGAGAGATCGCCGATGCCGAAAGAACCTTTCTGGACTCATTCAGCGCAGCTTCAGTGCCTATGAGGATGTTGACCGGATCTAGATTGCCTTGAAGCGCCACTTTCCCTTTAGTGATTCGAAAAGCGTCGTCTAGGCCGGTCCGATCGTCGACGCCGACCACGGTGCAACCTGACTTGGCCATTTGCTCCAAAAGACTCGCTGTTCCCACGCCGAAATGGATCGACGGTATATTGAGGTGTGCCAGCCCTCGGAATATGGCGTTTGAATGTGGAGCGACCATCTCGCGATATTCGGATGGGGAGAGGATACCCACCCAAGAGTCAAATAGCTGGAACATTGCGGCTCCGGCTCTGATCTGTGATTCGAGAGATGCGATCGCCAGTCTGGTAAGTCGTTCCATGAGCTGGTGCCACAGCACAGGGTTCAAACGCATGAGCGACTTAGTCTTGACGTAGGTCCTACTCGGGCCACCTTCGATCAGGTAGCTGGCAACGGTGAAAGGTGCACCTGCGAATCCGATCAGGGGAACGCTGAGTTCATTTGCAAGGATTTTGATGGTTTCAATGACATATGCGGTGTCAGTCTCGGGTTCAAGATCGCGAAGGCGCTTGAGGTCATCTTCGGAGCGGAATGGGTCTCTGATAACCGGACCCCTGCCCTCGACCACCTCTATCCCGAAGCCCACGGCGAAGGTTGGAACTATTATGTCCGAGTAGAGAATTGCAGCGTCCACCCCGTAGCGCCTCACCGGTTGGAGCGTGATTTCAGCGCTCAACTGCGGGTCTTGAATTGTGTCCAAAATTGACCCGCGTTTCCTGACTGCTCTGTATTCAGGAAGCGAACGTCCTGCCTGACGCATGAACCATACCGGGACATTTGGCGTACGCTCGCCCATGGCGGCCCTGATTACCAGATCATTTTCTAATTTATGGGACAAACCCTGGCCCTTCATAAAACGCTATTAGAAGCTTAGATTCGAAAAGGGAAATTCATTCTGTGGACACCCGCCAATTCTGCATGTGCCTCGGTTGGGCAAAACCGTAATGTTGAGGAAGCTGGTCCAAACGAAGATAAAATGAATAGTTATTTAAGTTTTCTAGCGAAGAAAAGGTTTACGTGTCGCTAAATCCAGATTTGGCTGCAGAACAAAAGTATCTTGCCAAAGCAAACGATCATTTGGAAGCAATGAGGGTATCTGCGAGAGAGATGATGGAGTCGGTTCTTGGCACTCCACGCGGAGGAACTCATCAGGCTAGAGCTGAGCGGGACGTCATTGTTCGGCAGAGTCTCGCCCGACTCGAACAGCTCGAGATTGGTGACCAAGCGCTCAGTTTCGGAGGTATCGACTACGACACCGTTCTTGCGCAAGTGTGCACCTATCACATTGGCCGGCTTGCTGTCTCCGATGAAACCATGGAGCCACTCGTGGTTGACTGGAGGGCTCCGGTAGCGGAGCCCTTTTATCGGGCGACAGGCAAGGAGCCAATGGGTCTCTCTAGGAGAAGGCACTTTGCCTTGGAGCATAAGGTGCTGGTTTCAATCGAAGATGAGCTGTTCGATTCTGACGGGGAAATTTCCGGCCAGCAAGACTCTGGGGAACTCAGGCTGGCTGGACCCGGCTCTCTATTTGCGGCAGTTACCCGAACTCGAACCGGCAGGATGGTGGATATCGTCTCCACAATTCAGGCTCAGCAGGACGAGGTGATCCGTTCCCCCCTTTCCGGGATGCTCATTGTCCAGGGCGGTCCCGGAACAGGCAAGACCGCTGTCGCCCTTCATCGTGCCGCCTACCTCCTGTATACCTATAGGATGCGGCTCGAGCGTCAAGGAGTTCTCGTTGTCGCACCCAGTCGGATATTCGCACGATACATAGATCACGTGCTCCCATCGCTCGGTGAGACCGGTGTGCAGATTACGACGGTCCACGGGCTGGCAGGATTTGGAGAGGCGACTTTGAACGAGAGCGAGGAGGAGGCCCGTCTCAAAGGCGACCTGAGGATGATCGGCTTCATAACCAAGGCAATTCGTGATCGCGAGAGGCCTCTGAAACATCCGGTGGAAGTTGCTCTCGGAGCCTATGTCGTCACAGTCACCCCTGAGGATACGGCTGAGGCGATACGAACTACCAAACGTCGCAGTGGTACCCATAACCAGAGGCATAGGTTCGTTGAGTCATTACTCGCTGTGAAGATTGCTGACAAGTATCTTGCCAAGAGTGACGTGCGTTTCAGTGAACCGGGGTCAGGCGATGGTGAATTCGATGAAGAGTTGGTTAATTTTGGCGAGGCGGGAGCGGCCGAGGAGAATCAGGCAAAACGAGCTTTGGCTCTTCGTGTCAGGAAGTCTCCAGAGTTCCAAAGGCTGATTCAGAGGATCTGGCCAAGACTGTCACCTGAGATGCTGGTGGCAGATCTCTATTCGCATTTGCCTTTGATTCGCTTGGCCGGCAAGTCGATCCTTTCAGAAGCTGAGATGAAGCTCCTTTATCGGCCTGGGTCGTCCGGCGGAAAGGCCAAATCATGGTCAAGGTCAGACCTTGTGTTGCTCAATGAGGCAAAAGTCCATTTGGGGAGCTATCAGAAAAGGTCAGACGAAGCCGACGACGAGCGGGCCTACGGGCACCTCATCGTGGATGAAGCGCAGGACCTAACTCCACTTGCCGCCAGGATGGTCGGCAGAAATTCGCTATCTGGATCAATGACTCTCGTTGGCGATGTAGCCCAGGCCACCTCTCCTTTTGGTCAACGTACATGGCAGGAGATCGTTTCACCGATGCAAAAAGTGGATTCGTTCAAACTGGTTGAGCTGAAGGTGAATTATAGGACACCCCAGGAGGTGATGGATATTGCTGGTGGCCTGCTGGAGGAGTTCGCTCCGGAACTCAAGCCGGCGATTTCAATTCGCCACAGCGGAGAGCCGGTGGTCATGACTTCGGTCGGGACTGAAAAGTTTTTTGGTCTTTTGGCGGACGTGGTGCGCAATGAGGTTGGCTTGGTGGAACCTGGGACGGTTGCGCTGATCGTTCCTGATGTAGAAAAGGTTGTTTACCTGGAGGAACTTGCCCGCGCCGGGTTGAACGCCTCCGCATTTCCGCAGGAGCCTCTGTCGGTACTATCGATCCGTGAGGCAAAAGGTCTGGAGTTCGATTCGGTGGTGATCTCAGGGGCAAATCGGCTGCTACCGGCCGGTGCCTTGAATCTTCAGGCTCTATTCGTGGCCATGACTCGAACTACCAAGCGATTAGTTTTTGTGCACAATAGCGATGTGCCGGATGTTATTGTTGATTTGATATCACAGCAAAAATCAGGTAATGGGAAAGAAATGCCGAATAATTTGTTATTGGGCGAATCGGGGATGAAGGGTAATTTGACGGTTTTATGACTCAGGCAATTGCAGCTTCTGTTGAGCCGGTACAAGGAGGAATAAGGTTCAACAAACCAACCATGCTCGGCGTTGGCACCATGGTTTGGCTCGGTTCGGAGCTGATGTTTTTCTCCGGACTTTTCGCCGCATACTACTCCATACGAGCGAACGCGACTGGTCCTTGGCCCTTGGGAGGCATCAAGCTTGATGTTATCCAGTCTGGGATTTTCACGGTGGTTCTTGTTCTCAGCTCATTTTCAATGCAAAAAGCTGTTTTCGATCTTGAGCATGGCAGACGGAGGTCCGCACGGCTTTGGATTGGAGTCACCATGGTCATGGGATTTGCGTTTTTGGGAAACCAGCTTTACGAGTGGACACACGTGGCGTTTTCTCCATCGACAAATGCGTTTGGCTCGCTATTTTTTCTGATGACCGGTTTACACGGTCTGCACGTTTTCCTCGGGCTTGTCGCAATGGTATTTCTCTTGATCAGAATTGCGGGCAGGTCTAGGGATCCGGGACTCCTTCCAGTTATGCAGTCAATCAGCTACTACTGGCACTTTGTCGATATTGTCTGGATAGCGCTTTATGCGACATTATTCCTGGTCCACTAGGAGATAATCCGTTGAAATTCCGAAAGAAGTTGGGTGGGCGCGTCGTTGTCCCGGTAGCGCTGGGTGTTGCTGCTTCAGTAGGTGGAATGGCCCTGTTTTCGCAAGGGGCGGTTGCGGCAACATCAACAGGCTCTTCGAGTGCAAGGGGTGCCAATTCCATAACTTATGGTGGTACTTTAGGCGCTGGTAGCGCGCCAGTTACGAATGTGAAGCTGGATCCGGCCACGATCGCGCTTGGCAAGACGCTGTTTGTCGAAAACTGCTCGAGTTGTCATGGTGACGCCGCATCGGGTACAAGTAGGGCTCCAAACCTTCAGGGTCTTGGTGCTGCTACGATTGACTTCTGGGTTTCCACCGGTCGGATGCCGCTTGCTGACCCGACGGTGCAGGCAACCGTAAAGCCGTCAAGGTTTACTAGACAGCAGACCCTGGCAATTGATGCGTACGTGTCCTCGCTGGCATCGGGCGGACCGAAAATTCCCCAGGTAAATCTTGGTTCGGCATCGATCAGTGCAGGGGAAGGTTTGTTCTCCACAAACTGCGCTGCCTGTCACACCATAACCGGTGTTGGCGATGCCTTGGCAGGTGGTGTTTATGCGCCCTCTCTTTATCCTGCGACCACAACACAGGTTGCTGAGGCGATTAGGACCGGACCCGGCAACATGCCGAGGTTTGGTACCGGTAACCTGAGCGACCAGCAAGTTGCGGACATTGTGAAGTACGTCAAATACCTTCAGCATCCAAATAATGCTGGTGGTATCGGACTTGGCCATGTTGGGCCTGTTACTGAAGGTTTTGTAGGAATTTTGATTGGTTTGGGGTCATTGATGATAGCTGGATACTGGATTGGAGGTCGGGCGCATTGAGTGGCTCGACTCCGGAACTGGAACAAGAACTAGATGGGGAGAGTCTTTTAAAGGCTTCTGAACGTCGTTTTGAAAGAGCTGTGGGAGTTAGTTTCGCCCTCTCATTCTTGGCGACGATAGGGCTTGGGGTTGTGTATTGGCAGGGTGGTCAGACTCAGATTGAAGGAGCCCTGCTATTCGTGGCTTTGGGCGGCATTGGTTTCGGGATCGTAGCCTGGGGCAAGTATCTGGTGCCGCAGGGTCCCTACGTTCAGGAACGCGAAGAGCTGCAGAGCACTGAATCCGAGCGTGAAGCGTTTGTGGAGTCTTTCGAGCGGGGGAATAAGCTCATCCAGCGGAGAAGCTTCCTAGCCAAGTTGTTGGGGGCATCAGTCGCTGCGTTTGGAGTGATTACTCTCTTCCCGTTCATCCGGTCTCTTGGGCCCCAGCCCAAGAAGATGCTATATGTAACCAACTGGAAGAAGGGTTCCGCTTTGGTGAAGAGTGATGGAACCAAGGTCCACTCAACCGACCTTGAGGTTGGCGGCGTGCTAACGGTGTTTCCAGAGGGACATGCGGGTGGAGCGATCTCCCAGTCGATACTGATCAGGCCTTCGTTCGAGGACATTGTCACCAAACCTGGGCGGGATACATGGGGACCCCAGGGGTACCTGGCTTATTCAAAGGTATGCACGCATGCGGGCTGTCCGGTCGGCTTATATCAGGAGCTGACTCAGCAGCTGTTGTGTCCATGCCATCAGTCTCTTTTCGACGTTATGACAGGCGCGAATCCAGTGTTCGGTCCTGCGCCAAGGCCTCTACCGCAACTTCCATTGGAGATTGATTCCCAGGGTTATCTGAGGGCTCAAGCTGGTTTCGATGAACCGATCGGCCCCGGATTTTGGGAGCGAGCATGAACTACAAGCCGATTGATTGGGTGGATGAGAGACTTGGCACCGCCAAGTTCACCAGAAAGTCTTTGAATAAGATCTTTCCCGACCACTGGTCGTTCATGCTTGGTGAAATCGCCATGTATTCGTTTTTCATACTTTTGGCCACCGGAGTCTTTCTGACCTTTTTCTTCGTGCCGTCGTCTGCCGATACCGTCTATCACGGAAGCTACGCACCGATGGACGGGCATGTTGTTTCACAGGCATACGCCTCAACGCTGAATCTGTCCTTCAGCGTGCGTGCCGGTCTGGTAATGCGCCAAATGCACCACTGGGCAGCCAACGTTTTCATTGCGGCAATTGTTGTCCATCTGCTGAGAGTGTTTTTCACCGGGGCGTTTCGCAAACCTCGCGAAATCAATTGGCTGGTTGGTTCGCTACTTCTGATGATGGCAATATTTGAGGGGTTCCTTGGCTACTCGCTTCCGGATGACCTCATCTCTGGTACAGGAATCAGGATTGCGTATTCGATTACTCTATCGATACCAGTTGTAGGAAGCTACCTTGCGTCGTTCCTATTTGGTGGTCAATTCCCTGGGAACACGATAATTCCGAGGTTCTACACCATTCACATTCTTCTCATTCCAGCCCTGATGGCAGGCCTTCTCGGTGCCCACTTGGCCATAATGTGGCATCAGAAGCACACTCAGTACAAGGGCAAGGGCAAGACCGAAAAGAATGTGGTTGGCATTGCAATGTGGCCAGCCTACGCCATGCAGGCGGGAGGTTTCTTCTTTCTTACGGCGTCGGTGCTCGCGGCCCTGGGTGGTCTTGTCCAGATAAATCCAATTTGGCTGTATGGTCCCTATATCCCCTATAAAGTCTCGTACGCCGTTCAACCGGACTGGTACATGGGATGGCTGGATGGTGCGCTCAGGCTGTTTCCATCGTGGGAGATCACCGGTTTTGGCCATATGATTCCCACAGTCTTTTTCCCAGCGGTCCTGTTACCTGGAGTTACTTTTGGACTCCTGATGGCCTGGCCATGGATTGAACGAATTTTCACCAAGGACACCGCCGCTCATAATCTGCTGGATAATCCACGGGATAATCCATGGAGAACATCAATTGGCGTAGGGGTCATGGCCTTCTACATGGTGCTATTCTTTGCCTCGTCGACAGATGTCCTGGCAAACACGTTCGAGGTGTCCCTCAACTTCGTTCTCTGGGCTTTCAGGGTGCTTGTTTTCGTCATTCCTCCCGTCGCGGCCTTAGTGGCCCACAAGCTGGCGGTAGAGGCGGGATCGGTGCAAAGTGCCGGCAGGCCAAGGAAGGCAATGGTGGTGTCCAGGTCGAAAGAGGGCGAGTACACCACTGAGGAGTCGGATCCAAGGCCTGAACTCGAATTCAAGCGACACGCAATGCACGGAGACATCGCTCAGTCCTTGCCAGAGGAGTCTCGTCTCCACGGGGAAGCGATAGAAGCGGCAGACGATGGCGAGGACTACGCATTTTCAGGCTCTTCTATAGCGGCTGTGCTGGCAGAGGAGATCGGAGAGCGGCCGAGCGGTGGCAGCGGTGTCTATGAAGTTCCACGTGGAGCTCCGGGATCGGGTGGAGGCATGTTCAGTCCTCGGGGTCCAAGCCAGTCCAAAGAAGTCAGTGATTCTGAGGATGAAAAGTGATGCAACAGATCTGCACCACAACCGCCGATTTCAAGTGTCAAATCGAGGCAATGGTCGGTAAGCAGACCTCGTTGCAGATGGTTAAATGTCTAGGTCCAGCTGCGGGCCACAAAGTGTCAGGTGCGTTGGAAATTAACATGAATGGAACTGGGTATCGTGCAGCTAGGTAAGCCGAGTGCCTGTGAGGGTACGTGTGAGGTGGTGAAGCGGCGACGCTTCTTTGAAAGCAAGAGAAATGCTGTTGCATTGGCGGCGGGGGCATTACTGCTAAGTGCCTGTAAGTTGCCAACTTTTGGCGCGTTCAGGGGTGCAACTACTCAAGGGCAAAATGAATTCCATCTGTGGCAGGGATTCATTATCACGGCGATTTTTGTTGGTGGGATCACTTGGGGAGTCCTGTTTTATGCTGTGTTCAAGTTCCGACGGCGTGGGGATCATATACCAGTACAGACACATTCGAATTTGAAGTGGGAGCTTATCTATACCATCATCCCTGTTCTCATAGTTATCGGACTTTTCGCCGCGACTTTTGTGTCGGAGAACCAGATCGATGCCGTCAGCGCAAATCCAGCACTTAGGGTCACTGTCGTTGGATTCCAATGGGGTTGGAAGTTCGAGTACCCGGGCGGAGTCACTATCATTCCAAAGGGATCGACCTATCCAACTCTCGAACTTCCCGAAGGCAAGACTACGACGATCAAGTTGGTTTCGAACGATGTGGTTCACGGTTTCTACATCCCGGCGTTCAACTTCTCGCGCTATGCGCTTCCAGGCGTGACCAACTATTTCGACTTCACGCCAACAAAGACAGGAAGCTTTGTCGGGCGCTGTTCTCAGCTGTGTGGCCTTTACCACGCAGAGATGCTCTTTAATGTAAAAGTGGTGAGTGCGACGGAGTTTTCCGGTTGGTTAGCCACCCAGCAACAAAAGGTGACAGCATGACAATAATCGCAGAGGAAATTGGTTCTCATCACCATGAAGAGGCTCATCATGAGGAGCAGCCAAAGGGCATCCTTCTATGGTTGACATCGACCGATCATAAGATCATTGGCAAGAGCTACATGTATACGTCGCTGGTGTTTTTCATCATCGCCGGAGCGCTGGCAATGCTGATAAGGACTCAGCTTTTCGCTCCCAACAACCACTTTGTGTCTCCGCAGACCTATAACGAGCTCTTCACGATCCACGGTTCGATGATGCTTTATCTGTTTGCCGGACCATTCGCGTTCGGCGGATTCGCAAACTACATTCTTCCGCTCCAAATTGGGGCCCCGGACATGGCTTTTCCAAGATTGAATGCTCTGTCATACTGGTTGTACTTGACAGGTGGCATCAGCATGCTTTTGGGATTTCTGACGGCGTCTGGGGCCGCCGCGTTTGGTTGGGTGGCCTATGCGCCACTTTCAAGTGCGACGAATTCACCGGGTGCTGGGCCTGATCTTTGGATAGTATCCATCGCGTTGGTTGGTTTTTCCGGTATTTTCACTGCAGTCAACCTGGTGACCACCACCTTCTATCTCCGTGCTCCGGGTATGACGATGTTCCGGCTTCCAATATTTGTGTGGAATATGCTTGTGACAGGAATTCTGATACTCATTGCATTTCCTGTCTTGACTGCTGCATTGATCATGCTTTGGGCAGACAGGCACCTTGGGACCCACATATATTCGGTTGCCGGGGGCGGAGTACCGGTACTATGGCAGAACCTGTTTTGGTTCTTTGGCCACCCTGAGGTCTATATACTCGCACTTCCATTTTTTGGAATCGTAAGTGAAATTATGCCGGTATTTTCCAGGAAGCCGGTCTTCGGTTATAAGGGACTGGTATTTGCAACCATGGCGATTGCCGGACTGTCAACCGGTGTGTGGGCTCACCACATGTTCACTACAGGAACCGTTTTACTGCCATTCTTCAGTGCCCTGTCACTTTTGATCGCGGTTCCAACAGGGATAAAGATCTTTACATGGATCGGAACAATGTGGCGGGGTCAGGTTGACTACAGCGCTCCAATGCTTTTTTGCATTGGGTTCATCATCGTGTTCACAATGGGTGGGATAACCGGAGTGCTTTTGGCGTCTCCACCTATTGACTTTGCCACTCACGACACCTACTTTGTCGTCGCCCACTTCCATCAGGTGTTATTCGGGACGACGGTCTTTGCCGGATTTGGCGGTTTCTTCTATTGGTACCCCAAACTAACCGGGCGCATGTACAGGGAAAAGCTTGCAAAGCTTCAGTTTTGGCTGACATTCGTCGGTTTCAACGTGACGTTTTTGCCCCAGTACCTTCTTGGTTTAAAGGGAATGCCTCGGCGCATCGCCGAGTATCTCCCAGCAGACCATTTCACTACTCTGAATCAGATATCCTCTGTGGGTGCCTATTTGACGGGATTTGCCTTCGTAGTCTGGATGATCAATCTTTGGATTTCTTGGAGAAAGCCTATCGCGGCGCCAAAGAACCCTTGGGATGGTCATACTCTCGAGTGGGCGACGGATTCCCCCCCGTCGCACCACAACTTTGACAGGCTGCCTCCTATCAGGTCACAGCGTCCTGTTTGGGATATGAATCATCCTGAGTATGCCGACCACAGAGTTTCTCACGGCGGTGTCCTCGCTGAAAGCACGGAGACTTCAAATGAAGAGTGAACGGGGAATCTATCTGCTGATTGGAGCCTTTTTCTTTTTGATCATGGTGATCTACTTCCTGTGGTCTGGTGAGGCTGGCGGAAGCATAATGCTCTTTGCTGCGGCAGGATTGGGAATCATGCCAGGTTTATACTTCGCCTGGTGGGCCCATAGAATGCCTCCCAGGCCAGAGGACCGTGCGGATGCGACTTTATCTGATGGATCAGGACCGGTTGGAACGTTTCCTGCTAATACGATTTGGCCATTTGTTCTTGGTATGGGCGCTGCGCTGACTGCGCTGAGTCTGGTATTTGGCGTTTGGCTTGCGGTTGTGGGCTTGGCCTTCATAATCTCCACCGCGTTAAACGTGTCGCTTGAATCCCGCCGTGGTGGGATGGTCTGAGCGTCAACACCAAGTCCCGGGGCATCTTGTTTAGCTCAGAGTTGCTTTTCAGCTTGCTCACTGCTTGAAAGGCTAGGGTTCTAGGAATGAGCAGTATCGCTAATTACGTCTTGACCCTCCATGGTTGGGTGGTGCTGCTTCTGGTATTTCTTCTGCCTGCTGCCGAATCGTCCATCTTCCTCGGTTTTGTGTTTCCGGGAGAGACTGCAGTGATCGTGGCCGGTGTATTGGCTTCTGAGCACCGGGAATCGTTGGTCATGATTATGGCGGCAGCATCTCTGGGAGCGATTCTCGGTGATAGCGCGGGTTATTTCATAGGCAAGAAGTGGGGCCGCTCGCTAGTCAACAATCAGCTGTCCAGGTTTGTCAAGCCAGCCCATGTGGCCAGAGCCGAAGAGTTCATGGTGAAAAGGGGAGGACCCGGCGTCTTCATTGGACGCTTTACCACCGTCCTGAGGGTGCTGGTTCCAGGTATGGCCGGGGTGGCCAAAATGAGGTACAGGACTTTCGCAATGTACAACATTTCCGGTGGCATCGCCTGGGCGGTTTCAATGTCGTTTTTGGGATTTGCTGCCGGCCAGAGTTACAAGCAGGTTGAAAAGATCGCGGGCGATATCTCGTACGTGATCTTGGGAGTGGTCGTCGTCGCTTTGGCGGTGTTTCTTTTTTATCGCAAGCGCAAGGAGATGGCCGTCGACAAGAGCTATGAAAGAAGGATAAGACGGAGCCAGAGATCAGGAGAATGATGTGGTTTGGCTGCTCCCTCGACTGAAGGGCTGTCGTGCAATTCGCCGGCGGGCTCTAGAAGCGAGGAACGGGATCAGATAGTCCCAAGATGCCGACGGAATCTGGGGGCCGACGCCAGCCTTGATGGCGGAGATGATGCTAGTCGCTGCATTCCGACCGTCCTTTGCCAAAATGAATCCGACACAGAATCGTAGGTAATGCCAGGCCCAGATCTTTTTCAACAGGCGTGGATTGATCCTCTCGTCGGCCGCCTCCCGGAGCATCATCTTCTGCATAGCCAACATGAGGCGTAATAGGTCTTTGGAGTAGCCGCCGTTGGTATCTCTGTAGAAGACCAGTTGCTCTTGAACCAGGATGATTTCACCGAGCCTTGAAAGTCTTAGCCACATGTCCCAGTCTTCGGCTCCGTCTAATTCGCTTCGAAATCCATGGAGCTGCTCCAACTGAGCCCTTTTGGCCATGACTGTCGAGGTTTGGAACCGATTCAAAACGAGGATGTCCGAGGTCCATAGCTTTTTGACCTGGTTGAGGGGCGGCCTTGCATTTTCCAAGCTCAGCAGAGTTTTCGCCGAGCCCGACCAGTTGGAGGCGATAAGAACAGCTTTCGGGTTCTCGGTGATTTCATGGAGTTGGATGTCGCTCTTGTCCTTGGCCCAGATATCGTCGGCATCCAGAAAGGCGATCCATTCGAATCTGGCATTCTTGATCCCCAGATTCCTCGCTGATGATGGACCGCCGTTCTGTTTCTTTATCAGCCTGACTCGAGGGAAGTTTGCTGTGACTATGGCGCAGGTGTTGTCACCCGATTCGTCATCGATGACGATGATCTCGTCTGGTTGGACGGTCTGAGAGTAAACGGATTCCAGGGCGGCCTTTATGGTGTCCTGCGAGTTGTAGGTGGGAATTACGACGCTCACTGTGGGTCTGGTCATGAAAATCACGGAGTTGCCATATTGTGGAAGTGTCTAATTGGACACTTGCCTGCTCAATCTCCTCGCTCCTTTTGATCTAAAAATGACTGGGTATCTATTCATGCGGAAGGCCAATGACACGCTTCAGTTATTTGAAATCGCATTTTTGCGCCGGTCTGCTATTCGAACTGAACAAATGGTACCTTTAGGATTGCCGTGGTATCCGGATTATAACCGCAATCCATGGCCGATAATGGTGCCAGCTTTGACTTTCGCAGAGTTGTGGCGCTACCTTGATGCATAGGCTGATGTTTGGTTTCTTGCCAGGTCGAGCATCTCCACCGCTTTTTTGGCGGCTTCCACATCGTCAAGAAGTATTTTTCGGTTTCCTATGCGCAGACTCTTCTCATGACCTCGTCCGACGATCAGAACAGTGTCATCTGGAGCGGCTGAGCTGATGGCAAGTTGGATCGCTTTTTCCCGGTCTAGCACTATGGATATCCGGCCTTGCGGTACGTCTATGGTTCCTGCAATGAGCTGCTCTATGATAGCGACGGGGTCTTCGTCACCAGGAGAATCAACCGTGAGTATCACGTGGTTCGCCTTGGCGAGGGCTCGTCCAAGTTCAGGCCTCTTGAGCCTGTCCCGGCCTCCTCTGGCACCAGCGACTATATAGACTTCCGAATCGGCGGCACGGAGGGATCTCGCAGTTTCGATTAAAGACACTATTGCTCCTGGAGTATGGGCATAGTCGATGATGATTTCCATTGGTTGACCAAGCTCGACTCTCTGAAAGCGCCCTGAGACTTTCTGGCAGCTCTTGATTCCTGCAAGGGCGGCCTCGGTATCGAGTCCTAGCAGATGAAGAGTCAGAAAGGCTGCTGCGGCATTTTGAGCATTGCAGGCGCCAACGATCGGGGAGAATATTTCGGTGCGGACATCCGGGCCATTCAAGGTGAAGGAGGTGCCGTCGTGAGTTATTGTTATGTCCTGAATCCGGTAGTCGGCCAAGGGAGTGGATCCGAAAGTCACAACAGGTATTTGGACCTGGTGACTGAGCCGTAATCCCCATTCGTCATCGACGCAAACCAGCGCCCTCTTGCATCGGGATGGTTCGAACAGCTGCGCTTTGGTGGCATAATACTGTTCAATGGTGCCGTGGTAGTCCAAGTGCTCTGCCGATAGGTTGGTGAATATTCCAAGTTCGAACAGGGTGCCATCAATTCTGTGCTGGTCGATGCCGTGGGAAGAGACCTCCATAACCGCCACTTCTACGTCGTGTCTAAGCATTTCTGCAAGAGATCCTTGCAGTGACGGAGCTTCCGGGGTGGTGAAGAGGGCTGGAACGGACTGACCTGCAATCTTGGTTTCGATCGTTCCAATCAGTCCGGACCGAATTCCGGCGTGCTCAAGAGCATTCTCAATCATGTAGGAGGTTGTCGTTTTGCCGTTTGTTCCTGTGATTCCGATGACGTTGAGCTTTGTTGAAGGGATCCCGTACACCAGTGAAGATACCCTGCCCAACACGCGGCGAACTGACGGAACAATTAGCTGGGGAAGATCGATCGGTAACTTGCGAGATGTCACAAGCGAGCTGGCTCCGTTGATGTATGCCTCGTGTGCGAAGTCGTGGCCATCGAGGTGCGTACCCTTCATTGCAGCGAAAATGTCTCCTGGTTTGACGAGACGTGAGTCGCTCGCTACGCCAGAGACATCAAGGTCGGCACCAACAAGCTGTGCTCCGGGGATCTGAGTTGCAAGGTGTGAAAGAGAATAACTCAAATGATCAACCGTTCTTGTCCTCGATTTCAAATTGCTGTCGTTATATATTTACCTGCTTCGCATAAGACAAGGATTAGGAAGAAAAACCTCATATATTCAATTCCAAGCTATCAAAGTCTTTCACATTACTGGTTGATTGTCAGGACGGGTCCGGATATGAGATCGCACTTCTTGGGAGCAATTCTGATGGGGCGTGGGGTGGTTAGTCCAAGGCGCATGCTGTCGGTCCAGAACTCCTCCGGGCGTCAATCTGCGTCTTTTCCTGCGGAAAAGTCGGGTGTCCATCTAGGCTGGCTAGTTAAGATTTGCGCCCTCGGCAGGATTCGAACCTGCGCACACGGCTCCGGAGGCCGATGCTCTATCCCCTGAGCTACGAGGGCACATAAGCCAGAGTAGTGTGGCAATTTTGAGGTTCGTCACAGTATGTGCGATGTAATGATTGTGTTGGGTTTCGTTAGACGGTTTTGAGGTGCTCTTAAAGGTGGGAAAGGTGAACGGTGTTCGAGACAGGATCGCGGAAGCGCTTGGCGCAGCGATGGAGAGTATGGGTCTGGAAATTGACCCCTCCCTGTTTGTTGTGGAGAGGCCCGCGCGTATCGAACATGGAGAATTTTCCACCAATGTGGCAATGGTTGCCGCCAAGCGGCTCGGAGTAAGTCCCAGATCGCTTGCGGAGAAAATTTGCGGCTACCTCAATGAGAATCCGATCAGGCACCAGGAGAGGTTAGAGATTGCTGGTCCTGGGTTCATCAACTTTTTTTTGAATTGCGGGTATCTTCACGAAGAGTTGGCCCAGGCCGTCCTCAAGGGTGAAGACTCCTTCGCACTGTCTGGCGTTGGTGGCGGTGAGCGGGTATTGCTGGAGTTCTGTTCGGCAAATCCTACCGGACCTCTGCATGTGGGAAACGGATGGTGGGCCTCATATGGCGACGCACTTGCCCGTTTGCTGAGGCGTTGCGGATACGCGGTGTCAACAGAGTATTACGTAAATGATACCGGTGGGCAGATACGCCGTCTTGGCGAGTCCCTTCTTGCCCGGCGGGCGGGTCGTGAAGTGGAAGAAGAGGGGTATCAGGGCGACTATGTCAAGGAGTTGGCAGCCGAGTATTCCGGACCGGAAGATGTTGTGGCGGCTGGAAAGTGGGCGGCTGAGCGGAACCTGAAGACGATCAAGATCTCACTCGACAAACTTGGCATACACTTTGACGTTTGGTTTTCACAGGCGTCGATCGAGGAGTCCGGTGCAGTTGAAGAGATCCTGGATCTGTTGGACTCGAAGGGGCTGATTGCAGAGGAGGATTCGAAGAAGATCTTCCTTTCCACCAGGTTTGGCGACTCCCGGGACCGCTACCTGGTAAAGGCGGAGGGCGACTTCACCTACCTGGCCGGTGACATCGCATACCACTACAACAAGTTTGTAGTGAGAGGCTTTCAAAGGGTGATCGACATCTTTGGTGCCGACCACCATGGCCAGGTTGCCTCGCTCAAAGCAGCAATGGATGCGGTGGGAGTTGGTTCTGAAAAGCTTGAAATCCTACTTGGGCAGATGGTATCGCTACTTTCGGGAAGCGATCGGCTGAAGTTCTCAAAGCGGAAAGGAAATCTGATTCCGCTCGAGGATCTTGTGGATGATCTTGGTCCGGCCGCAACGAGGCTCCTCTCGCTGTCCACCTCGATAGATCGGGCAACCTCGGTGGACCTGGACAAGGTCAAGGCTGAATCGATGGACAACCCGGTCTACTACATCCAGTATGCTCATGCTCGCATGGCATCCATTGAGAGGGTGAAAGATCAGCGGGGAATCATTTTGCCTGCTATTTCCGAAGTGGACCTCTCGCTTTTGGTGCACCCGAGGGAGCTTGCATTGATGAGAGAGTTGATGTCGCTGCCGGAGGTTGTCGAGGAGGCGGGATTAGACAGGGCGCCTTACAAAATCGCCAATTGGCTGAAGGATTTTTCCGGACTGTTCCACAGCTTCTATCATGACTGCTATGTGATTTCCGACGCAGTCGAAATCGAGCTCACCTATGCCAGACTGTATCTTGTTGCTGGATGCAAAGTGGCAATCCGGGTGGCACTGTCACTTCTTGGTGTTGAGGCATTGGAGCAGATGTGATGAACGAGTCAGAAGGATTGTTCAGCAGCCCAGCCGAAAAGGCCGATCCAAGTGATCCAATTCCCCTCTACCTTCTGCCCCAAGGATCCGGCGTGGACCGTGATGGTGCCCTATGGATTAGAGGACAGAAAGTATCGGATCTGGTCGACGAGTTTGGATCCCCGCTTTTCATCTATGACGAAGATCAGATCAGGTCTCGGGCGAGAGAGCTGAAGGAGCATTTCGGGAATGATGTTGCCTACGCTTCAAAGGCGTTCTTGTGCAAGGCGATGGCCAAGCTTGTCGCCGAAGAAGGACTACATATTGATGTGGCCTCAGGCGGAGAGCTTTCTGTAGCACTCAGCGCCGACTTTCCTCCTGACCGTATCGTCATGCACGGCAACAACAAGTCGGTTGCAGAGCTTGAACTGGCTGTTTCCGCAGGTGTCGGCAGGATAGTGATTGATTCTTTCGATGAGATCGACCGCTTGGAGGAGCTACTTCCGCCAGATAGCCATGTGAAGGTTTGGATAAGGGTGACTCCGGGCGTAGAGGCCCATACGCATGAGTTCGTCATGACGGGACAGGACGACTCCAAGTTTGGCTTTGGACTTCTTTCAGGTGACGCAAAACTGGCGTTGGACCGTCTGAGACTTTCCAGCAAATTGGAACTGGTCGGAATGCACGCTCATATCGGAAGCCAGATCTTTTCTCTTGATTCTTTCGTCAAAGAGGTGGAGGTGCTGGCGCCGTTCTTTTCCTCATCGGGTGTTGAGGAACTCAATTTTGGCGGAGGTTTGGGAATCCCGTACATGGCTGGTGAGCCAGTCCTGGGCTTCGCCGACTGGGCTTGGGCACTCAAGGAAAGTGCCAGAGCTGCGGGGATTCCGTCGTCGGCCCGGATCATGGTCGAACCGGGCCGTTCCCTGGTTGGACCGGCTGCGATCACGGTCTATGAGGTTGGGACGATAAAGAGGATTCAGGGCATCCGGACCTATGTAAGCGTGGATGGCGGAATGAGCGACAATCCAAGGCCTGTCCTATATGACAGTGGATACGAGACATTTCTTGTGGATGACGTTCTAGCCCGGCGCGATTGGCAGGTGACTGTAGTCGGAAAGCACTGCGAGTCTGGTGATATCCTTGTCAGAGATGGCCATCTACCCTCATCCACAATGGTGGGGGACTATATAGCAACGCCAGTCACTGGAGCGTATGGGTATTCAATGGCGTCGAATTACAATAAGGTGGGTCGTCCGGCAGTCGTATTTGTGAACAGTCATGGCTATCGGCTGGTGTTGCGGAGAGAGACAATTAGTGATCTGCTATCCCTGGACGTGAGTTAAGGTCACGGTTCTCAGCGGGTCTTTGTGCGCCTGGCAGGTTTACGCCGCTAGTAGACGCCAATGCCGGCTCTTAAGAGATAGCGGTCTTTCGAGGCGCTAAGTTGGAGGGGTGAGTTCAATACCGGTTCGTTTGGGAATACTGGGTTGCGGCAATGTTGGTGCAGCCCTGGTCAAAATCATCCTCGAGGACCAGAGCCTGATAGAGTCGCAAACTGGTGAGGTTTTGGAGATTGCCGCGATTTCTGTCAGAGATCTTTCCGTCGAACGTCCCAGGTGGGTCCCCCGGGAGTTGCTCACGCTCGATCCGTTTTCGGTGGTCACCGATCCTTCGATCGATATTGTCGTTGAAGTCATGGGAGGCTATGATCCGGCCAAGGCTCTGATCGAGGAGGCACTCAGGTCAAAGAAGTCGGTTGTGACTGCCAACAAGACCCTGCTCTCCGATTTTGGTGAAGAGCTTTCGGAACTGGCTCGAAGTCAGGGCCGTGACATCTTTTTCGAGGCCGCCGTGGCCGGAGGTATTCCTCTCATACGATCTTTGAAGGTGTCTTTGGCCGCTGAGCGGGTGCGTCGCGTGACTGGGATTGTCAATGGGACAACCAACTACATACTCACGAGAATGTCTGAAGACGCCACTTCGTACCAGGATGCGCTGAAGAGTGCTCAGGAACTTGGTTACGCGGAAGCCGATCCTACGGCAGATGTCGGTGGCATAGACGCAAGTGCGAAGGCGGCAATCCTCGCTTCCATCGCATTCGGCCGCAAGGTTCAGTACAGCGATGTCTACCGGGAAGGGATAACCTCTGTAACCCTGGATGACTTTGCCTTTGCCAAGCGGCATGGTTTTACCCTCAAACTCCTTGCGATATGTGAGTGGATCGAGGGGGCGGAGGGAGAGGAGGGAAGCGTATCCGTTAGGGTTCACCCAACAATGGTGGCGCTAACTCACCCACTCTCGGCAGTCCGGGATGCTTTTAACGCAATTTTTGTGGAAGGCGATTCGGTCGGTGAGCTGATGTTCTACGGTAGGGGGGCTGGCGGCATGCCCACCGCTTCGGCCGTACTCGGGGACATCGTAGATGCAGCACATAATCTTCGCTATGGATCCACAGAGCGTCACGTTGTCCGTCCGGCCGCGCAGATTCTTCCATTTGACGAACTGGATTACCAGTTTTATATCGCGATCGACGTGAGTGACCGTCCCGGAGTGCTCGCCCAGGTAGCAACGGTGTTTGGAGCCAACGGGGTTTCGATCATGTCGATGGAGCAGGTCGGTCTTGGACAAGAGGCCAGGCTGATATTTATAACGCACCAGGCAAAGGAGCGCGCGGTCCAGATGACACTGGCCGAGGTCCGGGAGCTCGGCGCAGTTAGGCGGCTCGTCGGCTTCATAAGGGTGTTAGGTAATGGATCGGCCCAAGGCTGACTTGGGCGAATTAGTGATGAGGTCCTGAATAGATGGCAGAAGATCCCAAACGGCCGGATCACGAACGATTGGTTTGGCGTGGTGTGGTCGAGGAGTACCGAAGTTTTCTCCCAGTCGACGAAAATACACCCGTAATCACCCTGGGGGAGGGAAGGACCCCGCTAATTTATGCACCAGAACTGTCAAGTCTCAAGTCGGCTGATGTGTATCTCAAGTATGAAGGTGGGAATCCAACCGGATCCTTCAAGGATAGAGGGATGACCCTGGCGATTTCCAAGGCCGCAGAGGAAGGTAGCCAGACTGTTGTGTGTGCCTCGACCGGGAATACCTCGGCTTCAGCAGCAGCGTACGCTGCCAAGGCAGGAATGACTTGCGCGGTGTTGATCCCGGAGGGCTATATAGCCCTTGGCAAGCTTGCTCAGGCCCTGATCTATGGCGCCAAGGTTATGCAGGTAAGGGGCAATTTCGACCAGGCACTTCAGATCGTACGTGAGCTTGGTGAACACTCGGCAAAGATAACCGTCGTCAACTCGATTAACCCGTACCGTATCGAGGGTCAGAAGACCGGCGCCTTTGAGATTGTCGACACCTTGGGAGTTGTTCCGGATTACCATTTCATTCCGGTAGGCAATGCTGGCAATATCACCGCATACTGGAAGGGTTACAAGGAGTACTTGAAGAGCGGGATTACGGCGTCAGCTCCAAAGATGATGGGTTTTCAGGCTGCGGGTGCAGCCCCGATTGTTCTGGGTCATGTCGTTGAACATCCAGAAACGATCGCGACGGCGATCCGGATTGGCAATCCGGCATCATGGGACCATGCGGTACAGGCGAGAGATGAGTCTGGAGGGGCCATCTCCTCGGTAACTGACAGCGAGATTCTTCAGGCCTACCGATTCTTGGCTGCCAAGGAGTCTGTGTTTTGTGAGCCAGCGTCCGCGGCATCTGTGGCAGGTTTGCTAAAGACCGACGTTAAGCGCGGCTCCGTGGTCGTGTGCGTACTGACCGGTCATGGGTTGAAGGATCCTGATGCTGCAATTTCACAGATATCTGTACCTGAGGCCGTCGACGCGACATACGATGCCATATGCAGAGAGCTTGGGGTCTAGCGGCACAGTCGCATACTGAAACCTGCTAGTCTGGATTTAAGGTACCTGCGGTGTATCGGATCATTTCGATTACTGGATGTTCCAACGGGTAAACTCTCTTACGAAATCTTCTATGATCAGCACAATCTGAATTACTGCGATTTGGTTTGGTGTTGGATTTGAGTAGGGAGTCCGGTTGTGGTAGAAACTAGGTAACGTGCGAGTAGTAGAGTTATTCGCTACCTAGGTCAATCAACTCCCATCCCTGGGAAAAGGCTCATAAAGGCAAAATACCTGAAGAAAAACCACGCAATCAGATGATTTTTTGGAGTGGTTCAGCTGTTGCGGGCTGCAGAGGAGCAATATTGAAGAATTTTACCGATTTATTATTACGTGGAAGAGGTGCAGATGGGCACTGAGTCTCAGCTGGAGCGATCGGTTCTCGAGAAAAAAGACAGAGGCGAACTCTCTGAAATTGCTGGAGCATTGCAGATAAAGACGACGTCAAGGACGAAGAAGTCAGATATGATCGATCTGATTCTGGTCGGAGCGGGAGTGATGATTCCCACTGGGGCTCCCTCACCCGCCGCTGTTGCAAAAACGCGAGGCGTGGGAAGTTCAAAGGCTGCATCCATCAAAACTGAGGGTTCAGCCGCAGCAAATGGGTCAGAGTTTGGTGTCAAGGCGGTCGCCGAGGCAGTGGAGGCGCCGTCTGCGATTGATGCTTCGGTCCCACCTCCGATCGTTGTGACAAGTTCAACGATGTCGAGACGCCGTCCGCTCAGTCCAACCATGCGCAATGGATCAAATGGACAGGCCACAACCTCGACCGATGAGCTAATTGATCAAGAGTTTGCCGTCAAGACAGCGGAAGAGTTGGAGAAGGCCCCAAGTGAAGAGTCTCCAGAGGCCCGCCGCACTCCCGAGTTGGGCGAAGGTGCATCAAGGCGTAGCCGAAGGCGAAGAGGGCGGGATCGCGGAGACCGCGAACGCGAGGTTTCAACAGAGCCGCCGGCACCGGTGGAGTTGACTGATGTCGAGGGGATCCTCGATCTGCGCGAAGAGGGTTTCGGGTTCTTGAGATCGAGCACATACCTGCCAAGTCCCAAGGATGTCTATGTGGCCATCTCTGTTGTTCGTAAGTACGGGCTACGCAAGGGAGATCAGGTACGTGGTGGTGCCCGCGCTGCCAACGCGAACGAAAAGTATCCTGCGCTTATTCGAGTCGATCAGGTGAACAGCGCGGATCCGGAAGCGGCGAAGTCGCGTCCGAAGTTCGAGGAGTTGACACCTTTATTTCCCGATATCAAACTTGTCTTGGAAACCCCCAAAGATCCAGCCAATGTCACGGCTCGAATCGTGGATCTGGTTTCCCCGATCGGCAAGGGACAGAGGGGTCTCATCGTTTCACCGCCAAAAGCGGGTAAGACGACGATAATGAAGCATATCGCCCACTGCATCGAGACTAACAACCCTGAGGTGTTCCTTATGGTGTTGCTTGTGGATGAGCGTCCAGAGGAAGTTACCGACATGCGGCGGTCGGTCAAGGGTGAGGTCGTCGCCTCAACTTTTGACAGACCGGCTGAGGAGCATACTGCGGTGTCAGAGCTTGCGCTCGAGCGTGCCAAGCGGTTGGTTGAGCTTGGTCAAGATGTCGTGATCATCCTGGATGGCATAACCCGGCTTGCCCGTGCCTACAACCTGGCTCAGCCGGCGTCAGGCAGGATCATGTCTGGAGGTGTTGACTCAGGCGCATTGTATCCGCCTAAGAAGTTCTTTGGAGCAGCGCGAAATGTGGAGGAGGGCGGCTCATTAACGATTCTTGCCACCGCGCTGGTTGAAACCGGTTCACGCATGGACGAGGTCATTTTTGAAGAGTTCAAGGGAACTGGAAACATGGAACTTCGACTTGACCGTCGTCTTGCTGAGAGAAGGCTGTACCCGGCCATTGATGTCAATGCCTCATCGACCAGGCATGAGGAGCTTCTATTTGACAAGGACCAACTCTCACTGGTGTGGAAGCTGCGAAGGGTGCTCAACGCATTGAGTAACGACGGCAACTCGGCGCCGAGTCTGGAACTGTTGATAGACAAGGTGCGCTCGACGAAGTCAAATGCAGAGTTCCTGCAGGAGATCGCCAAGTCTCAGGTGCCCAACAACTACTAGAATACGTTGACCAACGGAACTTGGCGGAATCATTGAATGCCAAGCCGTTCAAGGTCGCTAGGATGATGGAGCTATGAAGTCTGAAATTCACCCAAATTACGTGGTTGCAAACGTCCACTGCTCATGTGGCAATACTTTTGTGACAAAATCTACTATGTCGGAACTCCACGTAGAGCTCTGCAGCGAGTGCCATCCCTTTTACACGGGTAAGCAAAAGCTCGTCGACACCGGAGGACGAGTAGAGCGCTTCCAGCGGCGTTATGGCGAGAGAAGGTCCTCGAAAAAGTAGAGGAGCCGTCTGATTTAGCCTTCCGAGGTTAGGTAGAAGCATTGCCAGAGATAGACAGATCTGAGAAGGGTTCCCTTTGGAGGGGGGCCCTTCGTTCGTGCGTTTCAAGATTTGACTTCATAGCTCCATCATCCTAGCGACCTTGAACGGCTTGGCATTCAATGATTCCGCCAAGTTCCGTTGGTCAACGTATTCTA
>DAHXKX010000029.1 GCA_027366165.1 Actinomycetota bacterium | reverse complement strand
TTTAAAGATAAAAGAGTAGTAAAGACCCAATCTATGCGAGCTGAGAATTTATCGGCCGCTTTCGTCGTCATCCAGATCGTCATTCAATTTCCAAAGGACACTGCTGCCCGGAGTGCCAAATCCAATCGCATGGATACGATTTAGCGCATGAAATATAGGGGTCATCCCTTGCTAGAGCGGCCTGTCTTAGAATCAACATCTCGAACGGGGTTCGTCGTAATCGACCCGACCACTCCACCATCAACGAGAAGATCCGTTCCGGTGATGAATGATGCCTCGGGGCTGAGAAGGAAAGAGACGGCGTTGGAGATGTCGGAGGGTGTTCCGATGCGGCCGGTACCTGACCCATCGATCATGGCGCGCATAAACACGCCCGAGGGACCCTCGAGTTCTAGCTGGCCCATCGGCGTCGAGATGACACCAGGGCTAACACTGTTTACTCGACCCCCTCGCTTACCCCAGAATCGACTCGCAGAGCGAACTCGAAGCTGATTGGCTCGCTTGGCCAGGCCATAAGCGGCCCCCGGGTCCGTTAGGGCTAGAACAAAAGGCAGATCAAGGAGGGCATCGGTATCAGTTGTCGCCAGAGCAAATTCTTGTTCCGGAGTTAGTTGGCCATACATTTGACCAGCCATGCTGGAAATAACAACACCCGCTCCACCATCGGCGATAACGGATGCGAACTCGTCGAGGACCAACGCTACCCCGAGTAGGTCGACGCTCACGATAGCCGCTACTGATGCCTGAGCTGGCGACAGCCCCGCCGTGTGGATGACCTGCTCGACCGACCCTGCTTTCGCGACTTCCTCCGCCAGCTCGCGTACCGACTCGCCTGAGGAAACGTCCACACGCTTGGATGAAACCTCGAATCCATCTGCTTGCAAGCCAGCAACCCGTTGGGCCAACAGTTCCTCATTGAAATCGGCAATGATGAGATTCTTTCCGGGTCCTTGACGTCGAGCTATGGCCTCCCCCATACCGCCAGCACCGATGACGACAACAACTTTACTGGACATTAGCGCTCCATTTTCTATTTACGAGACGTTCCGTCTCGGTATCAGTTATTGTACACCCCGCTACGGTTAATTGAATGTCAGGGACCCGACCGGGACGATCGAGGAGTGAGAAATCGCGGACAGCGATTCTCACCGCAACGCGGGACCTGGTTGCTGAAGTAGGGTATGAACACGTCACCATCGAAGGCATCGCCTCCCGAGCCCACGTTGGAAAGCAGACGATCTACCGATGGTGGAGTTCGAAAAGCGCCATTCTGGCGGACTGCGTCCTAGATGGATTCATCCTTCTCCCGCGGGAGCTCCTACCGCAAAACGACGACATCCGAATTGCACTAACCGAATGGCTCCGCAACGCACTCGTTGCCATAGGCGATCCAAACAACGCTTCGCTGATTCGCGGTCTAAATTCGGCCGCCGCCGACGATCCCGATCTGGCCTTGGTGCTCTACCAACGGATGACTGAGCCCTACGAGTCGAGCATCGCTTCCCGCCTCGATGAAGCGGCAAAGCTCGGCGAACTACGTAGCGATATCTCAGCCGCGGACGTAATCGAGATGCTTTTCGGCACCATCCTCTATCGTCTCCTCAGTCGACTTGACGTGGGTCCGCAAGTCGCCGACAACATCATCGAAATTTTATTCTCTGGGCTTAGTCCCACCTAAGCCAACTGGGACTTCCCGAAGAATGTGAATCGTAGCGAATGCCGGAAGTTGCTAGAACTTAGCTGCTTGCCCTTCCAAGTGATCCCGGTCAGGCATCTAAGGCAAACTCTTCGACAAGATCGTCTCTTCTAGCCAACAGAGGGGAAGATACCCAGAAGGTTGGAGTAAACGGGTTGTTTCTGATAGAAACAGCTGGCCGGGGAGTGGCTTAGGTCTTTTTAGTTTCATTAGATCGTTTAGATCTCGTTGGAGTTCACCTCATTCTCGCTTGACCTGGCTTTTGCTAAACGTAGCCATACTTGGAACGTGCCACGAATGCCTTGAAGGAACACAAGCACCCAGTGGATGAGGAACTGCTGCAATACCTGTCACCGCTGAGTTGGGAACACGTCAATCTCACAGTCGACTATCTCGGCCCAAGTGGCGAGGTTGGCACAGGGCGACTCCGGCCTCTAAGCTACGCCGATTCCTTAGCACCATTGTTTTGAAATGCCACAAGAAGGATCACACTGGGTCAAATCGTGTGTCCATAACTGTGCAAATTCCACTTTCTGAAGATCCAGCTGGTGGCCATGGAAACCGTTCGCCGAAGCGAACCATGGAGGAGAAGCAAGCCCAATTCATCCGCAGTAGCTCAAGTCGAAAAGCCTTCTGAAAATAAGAAAACTTCCGTGGTTTCAGCATGACCTGGATTCACCAATTTCAGGGTCCGTTGCAGTCACCCTAACCAATGGCCAGCATTACTCCAAAGCACGTCTACTGCGCCGAGTAAGGTGCGCTTCAAAATCGCGGGTGGTCCAATACCGGCTATGCCGTCCTGATCAAGGTATAGAGATCCGTGAATCCCTTCAGCGATTCCTTGGGGCCAGAATAGCTCTCCACTTGGCAATCGAAAGGAAATGAAATTCGATACCACTTCATGTCCAGCTGAATCAAAATGTTCAATAGCAGCACCGTTGACCGCCATTACTCCACCGCTTTGAGATCGGACAAGGGTGGCAAAGGCATCATGGGGTCTAACCGGGCCAAGATAATGAAACAGTCCATTGGCCGTCATCTCCACCATCGCATATGGGTCGGAACAGTTGATGTACAAATTGTCATTGCTCGAAACTGCCAAGGAAATAGGCATGCAGGCCTGGACAACGGGAAAAGTTGAAGAAAAGCTATCCAGGGTGTTCGGACCCACTTCCACCTGTAGTTTTCCGTTCGAGGTTAACTTAAACACTGAATGCGCGGCAGCGAAATACACCGAACCCTTTGGACCGGTTGTCACAGCTATTGGGTGGCCAATTGCAGTAGCGGTAGCGTTTGCACCAATAGCAATCGCATTGTGACTGGCGGGCTCCTCTCCATTGCCAGCGATAGTTCTTATAACTCCACTGGTGCTAATTGCCCGGATTCTAAGGTTGCCGGAGTCAGCAACATAAATCGTGCCGTGCTGCCCGACAGCCAGACCTTCTGGACTGTGAAGCGATGCCTTTTGGGCCGGCCCTCCGTCGCCGTAAAAACTTCCAACACCATTGCCTGCAATAACTTCGAAGCTTCCATTCTGAAGTTGCATAAATATCTCATTGAGGGCTGGATCCGTAACAAGAAGTCTGCCTGACGGCAAGATTGCCATAGGGCCGGGTTGAGAAGGTGCCGCTGCTCCGAGTGCCCCAATTGTGGTTGTCGTAGATCTTGCTGTATCTCCAGCCGTTGGCGAAATGGCTTTGCCGGAACCATTTGTGTGGCTCCTAGCCGGCAGAGTAGCAGGAGAACTCCCACAGGAGGCAAGGATCATGGCCGGTATCAGCAGTAGCAACATTTTTTGAAAGAGACCGTGGATATGCCGGATCAACAACGCAACCGCTCCTTGACAAGGTTCTGGCTCAGTTTACTCGCACGTGGCTGGGTTGATCTGACCAGTCCAGCAGGGAAGATGATCATGCAGGTTATCGCAGCAGTAGCCGAGTTCGAGCTGGACTAACCCAAACGCCGCACTGGCTCCTGAACTGGTAGTTCTTTGATGGCTGTTTGCCTATATCTCGCACCTACTCGAGATCGAATCGCTGCTAACGCTGCTGTCCGGAGCATTACGTTCGAAAATGGAGTCATGCAATCAGGTGAGTACCTCGGCCAAGGTGACTTTCAAATAGCGATCGGACCAGCGAGCTTAGCTGGCCCAAACATAATGATATGTCCCTGACAGGGTCTTCACCGTTGGGAATCGGCCAAAAAGTGACGCGACGTTTCGGTTAGGAAATCAAATTAAGGGCGAAACGAAGGTCCTATCATTTACTCACCGCCATAGTTTCCGGCAGTAGTGAAGACCAAGACAGAGATGACAATGCTTCGTTAAATATCCGCGACTGGTCGGTTATCAGTCCTGGGCCAGTTGAGTCCAGCGCCCTGTTCGTTCCCGGGCCATTTGGTACAGGCGGCAGTTCAGATGATGGGTTGACTCATCGCCTGGAGAGAGCAGATAAGTCCAGTGCTTGCGCTGGCAACGCTTGGAGAGGCAAGAACAACTCTCGGACGAGTGAGAATGAAGTCCGAGACGAGAACCTTGTAAAAGGTGCATCATAATGAGTGGACTCACTATTGATCACTCAGATGCAACGGATCACCGCTGCTGTCCACTTTTCGGGTCGTCCTCGCACGAGCGGCCCAGGTTTTCCCTATCAGCCCTGTCAACCTTGGATGGGAATCTTCAAGCCCGAAGCCAAGAAAGTTAGTGCAATGACCTGAAGAAGATTTTTCATTCGATGGTGAATGGTGTGCTCAAACTCCCCGTCAGATTCAGACCGGACCTTTGACTCGGCTCGACTTGGCTCCAAGAATCGCTGGATGACCCTCGGATTAATGATTTCAACTTGCCGACACGACCGGCTCGTCATGAAAAATCGATGAGTAACCCAATTTCCCTGTCGAGCCAACTCAAAGCCAAGCTAGTATCGGAATCGTTAGTTACTACTAAGTAGCATATGGTTATCCTACGAATGGGGGGAGGCCTTGGGGTGGCGGCCATTGGTTAGCGTACTCGCTGGGTCTCGTATGGAGGTGCTAATGGATACGTCGTGGATGGCAATCGGCAAGTGCAAGGAGATGCCACCAGGCCTATTTTTCCCATCGGATGGCGTAGGGGTGGACAGAGCCCGCCGTATCTGCAGAACCTGTCAGGTAAAAAGTGACTGCCTAGAGTATGCCCTAGTGCAGAGGATAGATCACGGCGTATGGGGCGGGACATCCGAAAGGGAGCGGAAGAGGATTCTCAAAGTCAGAAGGCTCACACAAAACCCATCCCCTTCAACCATGGTCGGCTAATACAACTCGTCACAATCAATTATGGCAAATCAAACATGACAACCAATACCCGAGGATAGTGCTAAGAAAAACTGCCGCACCTCACTGAATGCCTAGGCGTGTAATTGGGTGAAGTTCCGGACTGCCTTGATAGGGTCGAGCCTTAGGAGGCGGTCGCAACTTTGCGACGCTCACGCATGATTTTCCTTCGCTCCCTTTCGGACAGACCACCCCATATTCCAAATCGCTCCTCGTGGGCAATGGCGTATTCCAGGCATTCGACTTTAACTTCGCAGTCCTGGCAGAGTGCTTTCGCCGAGGCATTTCGCACACCTCGCTGCGGGTAGAAGATCTCAAGGTTCCTGCCACGACATCTTGCCAAGTTCTGCCAGTCTTCCGTCAACTCGGATTCTGCGCTAGCTTTCGAGCTAGGTCGATTGAGAACCGTGATATTTGAAACGTCCACTTAGACCCCCCGTGACGCCAAAACTTAATCGAATAAAGCTGAGAGATTAATATTCAAACCGATCTATGGTCAACGCTGAAGTGGATGGTCCCTGCGACAGTGGCCCATTCTCTTTTCGCCACATAATCCTCCGTATTATACGTACCAAACGTTTTGCCGGGCGACTAAGCACACAAGCGACACAGTAGATAGCTTGCGTCCCTAGAAAAGCTCATCTTGCCCCCTCAAAAATCAGCTGGACGAAGCGTCAAGCAACTCTCAACAATTCAGATTGTACATCATAAGCAATTGCTAGGGGTAGTCGAGAAATCCTGCGACATCAGTCCAGGTATCAGTGCGCCTACAGGCCCATTTGCCATCGACATAGTGCCAAGCAGCGAAAATGACCTCCAAAACATCCGGGCTTGCCATTAAGTTCGCAACGAGGTACTGTGCGGTCCAATACGGATTCTTCACTACTGCAGGCGGGAGGTTAAGCACCGGTACTAATTCGCTGGAGCTAGAATGAATCGCCCCTGGAAATTGACCGTAGATCTCACCGTTGCAATTGAGTGACAAGTAGTGGGTCCACTCAATATGATTGACCGCTTACAAGGTTCTGTCTTGGGCTCGATTCCCACTCGCCACCACAGCATGCCTTGATTGAACCGCCAACGCAGCCTCAAGGTAACCAACCTCAAATCAACCGAAATCGATCACGATGCTTGACCAAAATAGTCCGAACCCGGTCACTAAGCGATCTACCTAGTATCCGTGACCGGTGGCCCAGTTTAGGCCTCTATCTACCTGACGATCCAGGTCTGGGTTTTTATCCAAAGAAGGCATCCGTGCATATATGGCGGCAGACTTAGACTCAGGCTGCGGTTACCCAAGGACTCTGTACGGTACTTGCTTCGAGGAGGCAAAACCAAATTCCGCAACTCCAGCCGGTGGACA
>DAHXKX010000097.1 GCA_027366165.1 Actinomycetota bacterium | reverse complement strand
CTGATTCGCTCCGCCAAGAGATGGGCGACGATTACATTTCGGTGGAGCACCTGCTGGTCAACCTGGCAGATCTGATTGGCGTGTCCAAAGAGGATTTAATGAAGGCCCTGCGCGAGATCAGGGGTTCCCACAACGTAACCTCACAGAACCCGGAGGCGGCTTATCAGGCTCTTGAGAAGTATGGCCGGGATCTTACGGACCAGGCCCGAAAGGGCAAGATCGATCCTGTCATAGGCCGTGATGACGAAATCCGGCGGATAATCCAGGTTCTTTCCAGACGGACCAAAAACAACCCGGTGATAATTGGTGAGCCGGGGGTGGGCAAAACCGCGATCGTAGAGGGACTGGCAAAGCGGATAGTCGAAGGTGACGTACCCGAGTCGCTCAGGCACAAGAGGCTGATCGGTCTTGATCTGGCTGCCATGGTGGCGGGGGCGAAATATAGAGGCGAGTTCGAAGAGCGACTCAAGGCCGTGCTCAAGGAGATCTCTGATTCTCAGGGCGATGTCATCACTTTCATCGACGAGATGCACACAGTCGTGGGAGCCGGAGCAACGGAGGGGTCGATGGACGCCTCCAACATGTTGAAGCCGATGCTTGCCAGGGGTGAGTTGCGCATGATTGGAGCAACAACTCTGGATGAGTTCCGCAAATACATTGAGAAGGACCCTGCGCTGGAACGAAGATTTCAGAAAGTGATTGTCGATCCCCCCAGTGTTGATGCCACAGTTGCGATTCTTCGAGGTCTCAAGGAGAAGTACGAAGTTCATCACGGTGTGCGGATTCAGGATTCAGCTCTCATCGCGGCTGCGGTCTTCTCCGACCGCTACATTACGGACAGATTCTTGCCGGATAAGGCCATAGATCTCGTTGATGAGGCAGCCTCAAGGCTGCGCATCGAGATCGACTCCATGCCAACGGAGATAGACGTAGTGAACCGCAGGATCAGGCAGCTTGAGATCGAGAAGATCTCTTTGGAGAAGGAGACTGACAGAGCCTCCGTGGAGAGGCTGGCCCGTCTCGAGAGCGACATAGCCAACCTCAACGAAGAGTTCAATGTTCTCAAGGCACGCTGGATTGCGGAGAAAGATGCGATCGACGCGATAAGGACAACCAAGGAGAAACTGGAGAGCACAAAGGATGAGGCCGAGAGGTTTGAACGGGAGGGCCATCTAGACAAGGCGGCGGAGGTGCGTTATGGCCAACTCCCAAGGCTAACCAAGGAGGTCGAGGCGGTAACCGCCAAGCTTATGGATCTGCAGGCCCATGGACGGATGCTCAAAGAAGAAGTGGACGAGGAGGACATTGCGGAAGTGGTTTCCAAAGCCACGAATATTCCGGTGTCAAAGCTACTCGAAAGCGAGGTGGCCCGTCTTGTCCATATGGAGGAGTATCTGCATGACCGTGTGATCGGCCAAGATCAGGCCGCATCGGCCGTTGCGAATGCCATCCGGCGTTCGAGGGCCGGACTCTCGGACCCTCACCGTCCGATCGGATCGTTTCTGTTCATGGGGCCAACCGGTGTTGGGAAGACCGAGATGGCCAGAACCTTGGCAGACTTTCTTTTCGATGATGAACGGGCGATGATAAGAATCGACATGAGTGAGTACCAGGAGCGCCATACTGTGTCTCGATTAGTGGGTGCCCCACCTGGTTATGTCGGTTTTGACGAGGGGGGCCAGCTGACTGAGGCTGTCAGAAGAAGGCCATACTCGGTGGTCCTTCTCGATGAAGTGGAAAAGGCGCATCAGGATGTTTTCAACGTTTTGCTCCAAGTGTTGGAGGACGGCCGACTCACCGACTCTCAGGGAAGAACCGTCAACTTCACCAACACCGTTCTTATCATGACCTCCAATATTTCAGGCGAGCCCTCCACGGTGTTCCGGCCGGAGTTCATCAACAGGATCGATGAGATAATCAGATTTCACACCTTGAGCGAAGATGACCTGTCCAAGATCGTCGACCTCGTCGTTGAATCGCTTCGGAAGCGCCTGAGTAACCGTTCGGTGGATTTGGAACTTACCGATGATGCGAAGAGGTGGTTGGCCAAGGCCGGTTATGACCCGGTTTACGGAGCCCGTCCGCTGAAGAGGGTGGTGCAAAGAGAGTTGGGAGACCCAATTGCAATTGCACTCCTCGAGAATCGCTACAGTGAAGGTTCGGTGATCAAGGCCGATGCGACTTCGATAGATGCACCTCATCTTGTTCTATCTTGAGATTTGCGTCAACTAGTATCTATAGTCTGTGCCGAAAAGGTGCCGTTTGACTTATGAAGATAAAGTATTCAGGCGTTTCCCATGTTCTGAATCAAGATGGAGGTAAGCCTTGCCCGTAACAATTGTACTGGGCACTCAGTGGGGCGATGAGGGCAAAGGAAAGCTGACTGACCTGATTGCCGCGGATATGGATTTTGTGGTCCGTTATCAGGGCGGCCATAACGCCGGCCATACTGTAGTTGTGGATGGCGAGTCTTTTGCGCTCCAGCTCATACCATCAGGGGTTCTGAACGAGTCCGTGATTCCGGTCATCGGCAACGGGGTGGTTGTGGACCCGGGTGTATTGCTGGCCGAGATCGACACACTTGCCTCCCGCGGCGTGGACACTTCGAGACTGAGAGTCTCGGGTCAGGCCCACCTGATAATGCCGTACCACATTGAACTTGATCGTGTCGCCGAGAGGCATCTTGGAAAGAACTCCCTGGGTACGACCAAGCGCGGGATAGGACCAACCTATGCGGACAAGGCCGCCAGGATCGGTCTTCGGGTTCAGGATATGCTGGATCCCAAGATATTTCGACAGAAGCTCGACGTGGTTCTCAAGGAAAAGAACGCAATTTTGGCCAAGGTGTATAACCGGTTGCCACTCTCGTCTGACCAGATTGCCGACACCTACCTGAATGAGTATGCACCGCGGATCGCACCCCTTATCTCGGATACGGTGTCACTCTTGCACGATGCGATTGAAGAAGGCAAGAATATACTTCTGGAGGGGGCGCAGGCCACATTTCTGGATCTTGACCATGGGACTTACCCATTTGTAACATCGTCAAATCCGACTGCGGGCGGGGCGATAACCGGGTCTGGAATTGGACCCAGAAATATATCTAGGATTATCGGAGTTGCCAAGGCCTACCTTACGCGGGTGGGGGCAGGACCGTTTCCCACGGAACTCTTCGACGAGACGTCCGACGTACTCGTTGAGCGGGGCCGGGAGTTCGGGACCAATACCGGCCGCCGACGCAGAACTGGGTGGTTCGACGCGGTGCTACTGAGGCAGGCTGTTCGTCTCAACTCACTGTCTGAGGTCTTTTTGACCAAACTTGACGTGCTCGATGAATTCGAGGTGGTGAAGGTGGCCACCGCATACGAGTCAGAGGGGGAACGGTACGATTCAGTGCCGTACCACCAGTCTGTTTTTCACAAGGTCGTTCCAATCTATAAGGAGCTACCCGGTTGGCGCTGTGATCTTTCAACTGTCCGAAAGCGTTCTGACCTGCCTAAAGAGGCTTTGAACTACATAGAGTTCCTTTCGGCGCAGATCGGTGTACCGATCACCATGGTCGGTGTCGGTCCCTCCAGAGAGCAGTATGTGGAGATCTAGGTGAGGATTGCGGTCTATGGTTCCGGAGGCAGAGAGCATGCCCTTGTATCGGCGTTTGTGGCACATGGCCATGAGGTGGTTGCCTTTCCTGGCAACCCCGGGATTGCCAGAGTGGCGGCCATTTCTTCTGGACCCTTCGAAGAGATAGATGCCGACCTTTTTGTCATTGGACCGGAGGCACCACTCGTCGACGGCCTGGCCGACGTTCTGAGAGGCCAGGGAAAGCTTGTTGTAGGGCCTGGCAAAGACGGGGCTCAGTTGGAAGGCTCCAAGGCCTGGATGAAAGAGATACTGAAAAGCGCCAAGATACCAACGGCGTCGTTCAGAACCTTCACTGATCCCGCCAAGGCGATAGAACACCTGAACTCATATGACGGGCCGTACGTGGTAAAGACCGATGGCCTGGCTGCTGGTAAAGGCGTTCTGGTAACCAAGAACCGGGATGAGGCAATACAAGACGTCATCGAAAAGTTGAATGGACATGCCTTTGGGTCCGCAGGAACGACAGTGGTAATTGAAGAAGCGATGGAAGGCCCTGAGCTTTCGCTTCTGGTGCTGTGCGACGGGACAAAGGGTGTTGCGCTCTCGCCGGCACAGGACTTCAAGCGGATTTACGATGGAGACCAGGGTCCCAATACCGGCGGTATGGGTGCGTTCAGCCCTGTGCCAAATGTCGGTAAGGAACTGGTTGACCAGATTTTGAACGAGTCGGTTGATCCGCTGATCAACGAGTTCAAGAGGCGAGGAATCGACTACAGGGGCGTGCTCTATGCGGGTCTCATGCTAACCAAAGATGGTCCAAAGATTGTCGAGTTCAATATTCGCTTTGGTGATCCGGAAACCCAAGTGGTGATTCCCAGGGTGAAGAATGACTTGGCCCGACTTTTGTTTGAGCTGGCATCAGGTGCTCTCAAGACCGAGCCCGAGTTCATTCCAGAAGCTATGGTTACGGTGGTAATCGCCGCCGAGGGATATCCGCTGTCACCACGGGTCGGTGCCGTCATAACCGGAGCGGAAGACGTTATGGGCGATGGAGTCCAGGTATTCCACGCTGGGACGAGGAGGGCTTCGTCCGGCGACCTGGTGGTTGGCGGTGGAAGGGTCCTCAATATCACCGCCAAGGGCAGAGATCTTAAGACGGCAAGGGGCTTGGCCTACGAGTCCCTGTCGTTGATATCTTTCGAGAAAATGCAGTACAGGAAGGATATAGCACTGAATGCAAGCGAGTTAAATGGCTTGTAGCCTTAATGACGTCTGAGTCGACATGGTTGATAGTTTGAGATGGGTTCATTGTGATCGATAGATACAGTCCAAAAGAGATTGCAGAAATATTCTCCGATCAGTCAAGGTTTGCCACTTGGCTCAAAGTTGAGATCCTTGCCACGGAGGCGTGGGCGTTGACCGGAATTGTTCCAGCTGAACATGCCAAGGCGGTCAGGGATAACGCCCCCAGAATCGACGGGGCCTTCGTCGACATGGTTAACCAGAGGGAACAGGTGACCAATCATGACGTCGCGGCATTTGTGGACGTGGTCCAATCGATGGTCGGTTTTCCGCAGGGATCGTGGATTCACTACGGGCTCACCTCCTCTGACGTCGTGGATACCGCTCTCTGCCATTTGATGACAAGAGCCATGGATGTAGTCATATCCGGGGTTGAACAGCTTCTGCTTACCCTTGTAGAGAGGGCGTTCTCCTATTACAAGACGCCAATGCTTGGACGAACCCACGGAATGGCAGCCGAGCCCACAACGTTTGGCAACAAGCTTGCCTTATGGGCGCTTCAGGTTAACCGCGATCTATCCCGGCTGCGCAAGGCACGGGACGGCATAGCGGTAGGCAAGCTCTCGGGGGCGGTTGGCACATATTCCAACGTGGACCCCTCTATCGAGGCCTATGTCTGCGAGCACTTGGGACTGAAGAATGTTCCCGCCACCCAAGTCATCGCCAGAGATCGCCATGCCGAGGTCCTCTACTCTCTCGCGGCACTAGCGAGTTCCATCGAGACCTTCGCAACCGAGATTCGCCATCTGCAAAGAACAGAGGTGCAGGAGGCTGAGGAGCACTTTAGCCCTGGCCAAAAGGGCTCGTCCGCGATGCCGCACAAGCGCAATCCAATACTTGCGGAAAGACTCGTTGGAATGTCGAGAGTTATGAGGGGCTATCTGATAGCCGGTCTCGAGGATGTTGCACTTTGGCATGAAAGAGATATTTCCCACTCCTCGGTGGAGAGGATCGTCCTGCCGGACGCGTTCTCCCTTGCGTACTATATGACCAAGAAATTTGATGGGCTGATAGCCGGTCTTGTGGTCTATCCGGAGCGGATGATCGAGAACCTTGACCGAACTCTGGGCTTGGTCTTCTCTCAGCCAATCTTGCTTGCCCTGGTTGCGTCCGGTCTCAGCAGGGATGACGCTTACAGGATTGTCCAGCGGTGTGCCCACGAGGCATGGGACTCGAAGATTCCGTTCGCAAAAGTACTGGCTGAGGATCCCGATGTGGGCATAAGCGTGGCCGAATTGACTGCGGCAATGGACCTAGGTGTAGCCCTGCGAAACGTGGGCAAAACCTTTGAGGTTCTATTGACCGAGATCGATTTACCGGATGCCAAACGGAAAGAGTTTCAGGCTCTTTTGGCAGACTAGAAGCTGTGGGAGTCTGCCTGGGTGTCACGGCCAGGAAATTTTCCCAATAGTTCTTTTCGCTCAGCCCACCACTTCAGTTTGACGGATCGGCCTGAGCCCTTCAGGTCGACGCTGTCATCCTGGGTTGTCCGGAAACTGTCCAGGGTTGGCACAATCATCTGGTTGTCAGAAGCGCAGAATGGCGGCTGCAGGGGTCTCGGGGAGCTCCGAGGCGTCCACTGAGTAGACCTTCCCGTCATTGAGCAAAGTGTCCGCAACGACACGCTCGAGAAGATCCTCTGTGTCGCTTGACGGTTCGTCAACTTCCTCCACGACTCCGGATGAAGGGTCTACTGTGCCCCAAACCTGTGGCCCCGGGGCGATGAGAAGAGTGTCGATGCCGCCTTCCATGGCGGAAGCAACGAGATCTGTGACGATGGTTGCGACACGGGTGGTTGGGGCTTCGCGCAAGCGGTCAAGTGCCTGTCGCCGCGCGGCTTCCAAATACGGTTTCACGAGTGGCCAGGCTTCAGTGTGCAATTCGACCGGAGAGCGGTGGTTCGGATTTCCCTCAATGCTGCCTTCGACTATGTGAGGGTACTTGCTCATCTCCCGGAAAAGCGGGGGATAGTATTCAACTGCGGCAAGTACGAGCGGGTGAGTGCTGTTACCAAGCCGTTGCACTAGGCCATGGTCGACTAGGCGGAGAAAGCGCTCGACGCTCTGTTTTTCGACCTCACCAGCGCTGCCTGAGCCAAAGTACTGCACGGTCGTTTTGCTGACCGAGCGGAACTGGAGCTGCCGTTGGAATTTCTCCCCCATTAGAGCGTCCGCCATGCTGGCAGGTATCGGCCCCAAACTAAGCTCAGCAATTGTCGATTTCGTGGCTTCGTACAACTTGACCTGGTTCTGAGAGAGTGCCAGAAGGAAGAAGCGGCTGTCACCTGTGAGAAGCGGCAAGAGAGGACGGACCCGGAATGTTTGTCCAACTGTGAGGGACTCCTCAAGAGGAATCTGCACCCGGAAATGCCGATGGAATGATGGTGCGGCATATAGAGCGAGACCGTCTGCTGGGTATTTCCAGAACTCTCCGTTATCAATCAGCGCAAAAAGTGGCGTCAATATCTCCTCGATCTGGTCTTGGCCGAAACCAAATAACGTCAGTTGAGTGCTCGCATCGTCGAGAAGCTCACCAAGCAGGGTCGGGTCTTGCTGCGTTCCAGGGCCACTTCGATGTGTATGGAGAAAGATTGAAACGCACGGACCCCGATGTTTGGCCACAAGTTCCGTTATTTCTGTAATGCCGACGAGGTCGGCCCCTCCGATGAGAATCTGCTTACTCACGGTCTGCACCTCCGGAAAGCCTAGGATCAAGGACTTCGGCCGTCCCGATCCGCATCCCATGGTCTTCCCCGCAACTGCCATTCTCGTCAGCCCCTATGTCAGGCCAAAGTCAATTGCGCCTGCCAGATTCGCATAGCAGGAAAGCCGGGGCTTCCCATGTAACGGATCTTAGACCTGATCCTTGCCGCTCGTCCATAGCCACAATCGCCAACCGAGATCCTTCACGACCCTGTGGGGAAATCAGAACCTCGCCTTATGCCAAAGGCTCGGCTGATTTCGGTCATCCCAATCCTGCCAAGACACCCATCTGCGTGGTTCATCTGTTTCAGTTCTCCAACAGCACATTTGTGATGTTGGATGAAGCCATAGGAATTTCCACTGTTACTCCATGAGGAATTTCTGCGACCCGGAGAAGTTCGTGCCCTCTTGACAATACGATCACTCCCAGCCCTACCGCGAATGCACCGAGGTAGAAAGGTACGTGAACGTTGTATGCGCTGGCCAACTTGGCTGCCACAAACGGCGCCAACCCCCCGCCGATGAAACGGACGAATCCATACGCCGCAGATGCAACTGATCGTTCCACCGGTGACACGAGCATCACTGCCTGTGTGGTAAGAGTGTTGTTGAGTCCCACGAAGCTCCCGGAGATGATGACCGCGACGATCAGCACAGCCTTCGAGGAGGTGAACGCCGCTATGACCAGAAGATCGATAGCTAGGAGAATGAGATTCACGTATAACGTTCTGGCGGTGCCAAAGCGGTCCTGCAGTCTTGGTGCCACGAAAATTGCAAAAACTGCAACCAGGGTGCCCCAACCGGTGAAGGTGTATCCAAGCTCGTGGATGCTCAGATGCATTGGGAACGGAGTGTAGGCGAGGAGCGTGAAGAACCCCCAGTTGTAAAGGAGCGCGGTGATGCTCATCACCAGCAGCCCTTTATGTCTCAGCGCCCTTACTGGGTCGACGATTGAAGTTCGCCTTGCCGGTTTGGGCGTCTTCTCCACCAGAACAAGGGTGGCAATCAGGGAGATCGACATAAGGGTGGTTACCCCGAAAAACGGGCCTCTCCAGGAGATCCCACCAAGCTCACCTCCAACAAGCGGTCCAAGCCCGATCCCCACTCCAAGGGCAGTCTCATAGAGCACGATCGCTCCGGAAAAGCCGCCGCTGGCCGAAGCGACGATGACGGCAAGGGAGGTAGCAATGAACAGAGCATTTCCTATTCCCCATCCGGCTCTGAATCCCACAATGCCGCCGATGCTGTTGGATGCTCCTGCCAACGCGCTGAAGACCACAATCAGCAAAAGTCCCGACATTAGGGTGTATTTGGCTCCAATCCGGCTGGATACCCAACCTGTGACAAGCATCGCGACGGCAGTGACCACCAGATAGCTGGTGAAGAGAAGTTCAACGCTGCTAGGGGTTGCATGAAGCTTGTTTGCCAGTGCTGGCAGGATGGGGTCGACGAGACCAATGCCCATGAAGGAGACGACGCAGGCAAAGGCGACGACCCAGACGGCCTTAGGTTGGCGGAAGGGACTCGACGCCCTGCTGCTGCTAATCTTCACGTTTACCACCTTGCGTTGTCTACAATTCGGAACCATTGAGGTTGGTATCAGTGTAGGAAAAATGACTTGGAAAAGTTCAGGGTTGTAACCTGCTGAGATAGTAATTCTGTTTAGTGCGCGAACATATGTTCCAGTATGGTGTACCTGAACATGTCTGAACGGTGCCTAGACGTATCTGGCGGTAGACAGTTGACTTGGTCGGTATTCTTTTCCCCAGGCTAGAATTAGCCAAAATGAAAGTGCCTTTTTGAGAAGCTGGAAGTGATTCGGAGTGAAAGCTAATCTGGCATTTCAATTGGCGCTTTTTTGCATCTCGGATGATGGTGACACAGACTCTCTGCGGTTTTTGACTGGTGTAGAGTCGCATTGACCCGCTGGATAGATTTGGGAAAAGATTTGGCACTGAAGCTGATTCACAAGGGAAAAGTAAGGGATCTCTATCGCGTAGGGAGTCCGGACGAAAGGCGGCTGCTCATGGTCGCCTCGGATCGCGTCTCTGCCTTTGATGTTGTCATGGCTGAAGAGATCAGAGACAAAGGGAAAGTGCTTACCGCGATGAGCGAATTCTGGTTTGAATTGCTCGGTGACCGCTTTCCAAATCATGTTGTTACGATTGGGCCAACATCGACTGAGTTGGGGGAGGATTTGCCGGCGGATTTTCGGGGAAGGGCCATGCTCGTCAAAGAGGCGCAAATGCTTCCAATCGAGTGTATTGTCCGTGGATTCCTGGCTGGGTCTGCGCTCAAGGAGTATCAGGTCTTTCAAACGGTCCACGGTCAAAGACTGCCAGCCGGTCTTACCGGCGGGATGAAGTTCCCTGAGCCTATTTTTACTCCTTCCACCAAGGCGGAAAGCGGCCACGATGTCAATATATCTTTTGACCAAGCTGCCGCGATCGTAGGAACTGATGTGGCGGCCAAGGTCAGAGACATGTCTATACGGATATATGAAATCGGCGCGCAAAGGGCGGAGCAAGCGGGTGTGATCCTGGCCGACACGAAGTTTGAGTTCGGATTTATCGAAGGTGAAATCGCAATCTGTGATGAAGTTCTTACGCCGGACTCATCAAGGATGTGGGAAGCGAGTGAACTGTTGGCTGGCGGTGAGCCAACCGCCTACGACAAGCAGCCCCTCAGAGACTGGCTGGAATCGACCGGTTGGAACAAGATGCCACCACCACCGAGTCTTCCCAATGCTGTCAGGGAGTCTTTGAGAAACAGGTACATTGCCGTTTATGAACGGATAAGCGGCAGGGAATTTTTAGGCTAGATATTAGGCAATCTGCATTGCGGAACACCCCTAACTGAATGGGAAGTCGATGAGGTTTCAAGCAAAGGTTCAAGTCTGGCTACGGCCCGGTATCGCCGATCCTGAAGGACATACGGTGTCCGAGGCCATCAATGCGCTCGGCTACTCTGGCGTTTCAACTGTAAGAATGGGCAAAATAATCTCAATGATCGTTGAGGCGGAGTCTAAGGAAAGCGCAACTGCAAAGGTCTCCGAGATTGCATCGACGTTGCTATCAAATCCGGTGCTTGAAGATGCGCTCATTCAGATTGAAGAGGCATAATTGACCGGGAAGAGTGTTGGAATCCTGGTATTTCCAGGGTCGAACTGCGAATATGACGTAGCGTCAGTTTTGGAGAAGATGGGCGTCAAGACTCAGTTGATATGGCATGGTCAAACCGATCTGGGCGGCGTCTCGGGGCTTGTTCTTCCGGGTGGTTTTGCCCACGGAGACTATTTGAGGCCAGGAGCGATTGCCAGGTTTTCGCCGGTCATGTCGTCAGTGATTGAGTTTGCCGAGAGCGGCCGTCCAATTCTGGGAATTTGTAATGGATTTCAGGTCCTAACTGAGGCAAAGTTGCTGCCGGGGGCCCTTCAAAAAAACGCCAGGCTGAAGTTCTTATGCCAAGAGGCGGAGTTGGAGGTGGTGTCGACAAGATCTTCAGCAACTTCGCTCGCCGAAACTGGTCAAAGGCTGAAATTGCCGATCAATCATTTCGAGGGCAACTACACCTGTGACGTCGACACATTGAATGAACTTGAGTCCAACAATCGGGTAGTTCTCAGATATGTTGAAAATCCAAACGGATCGATGAATTCGATTGCGGGTATTTGTTCAAAAGAGGGGAATGTTGTGGGGATGATGCCACACCCCGAGCGCGCATCCGACGATCTTTTGGGATCGGTCGATGGGCTCCAAATCTTCAAGTCTTACATCTCAAATCTTTTGTAATTGAGAGCTCCGATCATCGTGCTCATAAAGGGGGAGTCCAACATGTCTGAGTTGGGCAGATAACGAGGTTCAAAAAGTCCTGACCCTTGGCCTGCGCTCCACTTTGCCGACTGGAGCAATTCCGGCCTTCGCCAGGACGTCGGGACTTACTCCCAGCTCCTTCCAGGCGGGGAATGAAATTCCCTTCCGCTTGGAGTACTCCTGGGCAACGCTGATGAACTCGCTTTCAAGCCCACCTATATCCGGGCCGTTTTTGATCCGCTCCAGTTCCTGGGTCAGCTCGATTTTCTTTTGAGTCAAATGGAGGCGATTTAGTGGATGAGTGTTTTTTATAACGGTGTCAATTGAGTTCAATTGTCTGGTAATTGACTCAAGAGTTCTCTTGCGGCCCCGTTTTGGTTTTGATATCTCAATGGCTTCAAGATACCTTCGAACTATCTTGCTTTGCTCTCGTCCCTCTGAAAGAGTGGACTTTTTTTCACTTGAAAAATTCTGTCGATTGTGATCAATATTCGTAACCATGCATTAAGTAGTAGCACTTAATCAACTCACTAGAAAAATCAGCTGATTAGAGGTAGAAAAGGATATTGCAAATTCAGGATAAAACTCATGGTCAATTTGGAGTCTCACCGAAGCCAAATTCCAACTGCAAGTTCGTGTCGCTCGACATGCTCAGACCACTGTCGTGGAATCGTATAGACCGGCGCCTGCTTAATTAGATAGGCAGGCAAAATTTGCCTCTAGTTTGTAGATATGGAAATGTCGCTGCATCGCTCCCTGGGACTTACTGATTCCGAATACGACATGATTGTCGAAGTGCTGGGTCGAACCCCCAACCATTTAGAGCTCGCAATGTATTCGGTAATGTGGAGCGAACACTGTTCATATAAGTCATCCCGGGTACATCTTGGCAGGCTGCCATCGAAGGGCGATAATGTTCTGGTTGGACCTGGCGAGAATGCCGGCGTTATCGACATTGGTGACGGCATAGCTGTGGCTGTACGGATGGAAAGCCATAACCACCCTTCTGCAATTGAGCCGTATCAGGGTGCCGCAACCGGAGTGGGCGGTATCCTCAGGGACATTTTCACAATGGGGGCACGGCCAATTGCACTTTTCGATTCCCTTCGTATGGGACCGATCGACGACCCCAAGAATCGTTGGATATTCACCGGTGTTGTCAGCGGAATATCGGGATACGGCAATGCGGTCGGTGTTCCAACTGTCGGTGGAGAGATTGTTTTTGACAGATCGTTTAGCGCAAATCCTCTGGTCAATGTGGCGGCTGTTGGCATACTTCCGAAAGATCGCCTGGTCCTTGCCAAGGCTTCTGGCGCCGGCAACCTGGCTGTCCTCTTGGGAGCCTCCACCGGTAGAGACGGCATCGGGGGAGTTTCGATCCTTGCTTCAAGCGGATTTGACGAATCGAGTGCAGCCAAGAGGCCAAGTGTCCAGGTAGGCGATCCCTATGAGGAGAAGAAGCTAATCGAGGCCTGTCTGGAGCTTCTCGACATGAAGGTAGTGGTGGGTATCCAGGATCTTGGCGGTGCAGGTATAACCTGTGCGACATCAGAGACTGCTGCCAATGCCGGGATGGGAATGGATGTCTACGTATCTGAGATTCCGGTGCGCGAGTCAGACATGGAGCCTTTTGAGATTATGACTTCGGAAAGCCAGGAGCGCATGTTGGCGATAGTCCAGCCAGGGTCATTGGACAAGGTTTTGGAGGTTGCCAAGAAGTGGCAGATATCCGCCTCGGTAGTTGGAGTCGTCAAGGAACCTGTCGTTCTGGAATCGGGTGTGCGGGTAGGGATACTGCGCGTGTTCGACAGGCGTGACGGCGATCTGATCGCGGAGATACCGGCAGCCTCCCTGGCGGATGAGGCTCCTAAGTACCGCCGGGAGATGAGTGAGCCGGAGGATTTGCAGATCCGTTTGGCACGGGAAGCAGGGATAGATTCCGACAGATCCGATCTGAACCGTGATCTTATGCAGATGCTTTTTGATCCGACGTGGATCTATTCCCAATACGACCATCAGCTATTTCTCAATACCGTTGTAAAACCGGGTCAGGATGCGACGCTGTTGAGGGCTGCTGGGCCGGGTGTTGGCTACACCGGGAAGGGTATCGGAGCCTCAGCCGATGGAAATTCCCGCTGGTGTTCTGTGGATCCCAGAGCAGGAGCTGCGATGGTGGTTGCCGAGTCAGCACTTAATGTGGCCCTTGTCGGGGCCGAGCCGGCTTGCCTGGTGGATTGCCTCAATTTTGGCAATCCGGAGCACCCGGTTGTCATGTGGCAGCTATCTGAGGCTATTGATGGCATTTCCGAAGCCTGCACGGCCTTCGGCATTCCAGTAGTGGGTGGAAACGTGTCTTTCTATAACGAGGTGAATGGCTTGGACATTGACCCCTCGCCGGTCGTGACCACGTTAGGTGTCGCTGCCACCATTGTCAGGCGTCCACCGGGAATTGGATTCGTTGAGCCCGCCACCTTGGTCCTTATTGGCGAGACGCAGCCGAACTTGGCCGGGTCGAGATGGGCTTATCAGCTCAAGAACGACAGGTCCGGTACTCTGCCCCGAATTGATCTGCCCAACCATCGCAGACTACTGGGCGCGATGGTGAACATTGTGAGAAACAGTGAGCAGTATTCGATTTCAGCCATTCATGATGTGTCTGACGGTGGCATTGCCCTCGCCTTGGCGGAAATGGTTTTAGCCGGCGGTAATGGAGTGGTGACTGTTGATGGTGCAATTGGCGATTACAGAGAGCTCTTCTCCGAATCGGCATCAAGAGTACTTATTGCAACCGCGAAACCGGAGTCTGTCCTGAACTATGCCAGCGGGCTTAGCCTTGCGGCCAAGGTCATAGGCGATGTGACGGGCTCGAGACTTGTTGTTCCAGGTCTATTGGATCTTGGGCTCGATGATTTGCGGAACGCAGTCAAGCACAACGGACTCAGCTGAGGTGGCTTTCAAGCTCCGCCAGCACTGAATCAGGTACCTCCAGATCGCCTTCGCCCACGCATATTTGCAGTCCTGCTTTGTACGTTCCATGGTAGTCCGAGCCGCCGGTTGGAACGAGAGAGAGGGACTGTGACATCCGGACCAGGGAAATCCGCTCGACTTTGCTGTACCGTGCGTAATATGACTCTGCTCCGACCAGGCCGTATTCCTTGAGCTCTGCAAGGATGGACGCAAGTTCGGCGTCAGAAACTCCAAGAGTCAACGGATGGGCGATAACTGGGAGCGCATTTGAGGCGACGACGAGTTCGATAGCCTCTTTCGGCGTCAGCAGTACTTTTGGCACGTAAAAGGGTTTTCCCTTGGCCAGGTACTTGTCAAATGCCTCTTGGACGGACGAGACAACTCCCTTTTTCACCATTATTGCGGCAAAGTGGGGTCTTCCCAGGTTGGGTCCGCCAGCCTCTTCCATTAGCTCGTCCCACGTTATTGGAATGCCCCCCTCGCGAAGTTTGGTGGCCATGACCATATTGCGGTCGGATCTGGCTTTTTGGATTTCGGCTAGACGGTCCTGCAGCGGTCCCGATGTGGGCTCAAGGAAGTATGCGAGGAGATGAAAGGTCCCACTTTTGAAGATGCATGAGATCTCGACCCCGGGCACAAATCCGATCTCCAGCTCTTTGGCGTGACTCCTGGCAATTTCTATCCCATCGAGCCGGTCGTGGTCAGTCAGTGCCACGCAACTGCAGCCGGCAGCTTTTGCGAGTTCAACAATGCCTTGTGGAGAGTCCGAGCCGTCTGAGAATCGTGAATGGGTGTGCAAGTCGATCATGATGCGCTCTCGTTCGTAGTTTCAGGGTTCACAGTCCAGGGTATTGTTTTCCGGGTAAAGTAGCGACAAATCCTAATGGTTCTGCAGAAAATTCGACTAGGTTTTCTATGTGGGCGTCCGATTATCTTAGTTTGGTACATGTGAGTGCTTTATAGCGCTGAACAGACGACTTGAGCATTGTTGTTCGATTGAGATGGGGAAGACGAGCGAATTTATGTCCTTTACAAAGGACCAGGAGTTAGGTTTTGAAGGTGGAACTGGGAACGATCCCAGTGGCTCAGTGCAACCCAAATCTATATTTACAATCGTTCCGCCCGCCAATGCGGACTGGGACGGTTGCAGCGGTTCCCAAAGACAAGATGGCCCCGCTGATTCGCCCGAAGAGGCATGTGGAGTATTCGGAATAAAGCTGGAAAACGCCTCGGTGTCCCATCTCACATTTGACGGCCTGTATGCGCTTCAGCATCGTGGACAGGAGTCGGCTGGAATAGCGGTCTCGGACGGTCAGGGCATCACGGTCGTCAAGAATATGGGCCTGGTAAGCAATGTCTTTGACGAGCGGACCCTGCTTGCTCTTCCTGGCGGTATGGCCATTGGCCATACGCGTTACTCGACCACCGGAGCTTCCAACTGGAAGAACGCCCAGCCGGTTTTTAGGGCCATCGGGGAGACGGGATTTGCCCTGGGCCACAACGGGAATCTCACCAACACTGCTGATTTGGTAGAAGAGGCGGGGCTCCTTCCCGGTCTTTCCATTTCAGACACTGATGCACTTGCTGAGCTCCTGTCAAGGCACTTTTCTAAAGATCCTGGTCCTGATAGTCTCAAGGACGCCCTTCTGATGGTGCTTCCGATGCTGAAGGGGGCCTTTTCGTTGGTCTTGATGGATCTGGCGAATCTGATTGCAGTCAGAGACCCCAATGGGTTTCGGCCGCTTTGCCTTGGGCGCCTTGGCACCGGATGGGTATTTGCCTCGGAGAGTCCTGCTTTGGATGTAATTGGAGCAAAATTTGTCAGAGAACTCGAGCCCGGGGAGATGGTAGTCGTTTCGGAAGGCGAGCCAAAGAGCTATTTCCCATTCCCTCCCGATCGGGTGGATCCCAAGTTGTGCATCTTTGAATTTGTTTACTTTGCCCGTCCCGACTCGCGCCTTTTGGACAGGGAAGTCCATGGCACAAGACGGCGGATGGGCCAGTACCTTGCCTTGACTGCTCCCGTGGAGGCGGACATGGTCATGGGGGTTCCCGATTCCGGGGTGCCTGCCGCGGAGGGCTATGCCCTGCAGTCTCAGATCCCTTACGGCCAAGGGCTGGTCAAGAACCGTTATATAGGCAGGACTTTCATTACTCCAGATCCTTCGCAGAGGGCAAACGGCGTCAGGCGCAAGCTCAACACCCTTACCGAGAACATCGCTGGCAAGAGGCTTGTGGTTGTGGATGATTCAATCGTTCGGGGAACCACGACCAAGGCCATGGTAAAGCTGCTCAGGGAGGGTGGAGCTACGGAGATCCATTTGAGGATTTCATCTCCACCATACAAGTGGTCCTGCTTCTACGGCATTGACACTCCTTCAAGACCCGACCTTCTGGCTTCAACCCGCACTCTGGACGAGATCAGAGAGTACCTCAATGTCGACTCAATCGCGTATCTGGATCTGGCTGATCTTAGAAAGGCGATCGGTGCCGACTATGGATTCTGTGATGCCTGTCTGACTGGCAACTATCCTGTCGAAGTGCCGGTGAGCATTCTTTCTGCGGCGGCTGTTGGCAACAGAGTCTGCTGATGATGGCAAATGGTGCGGAAGAACCCTTGACCTATGCCTCTGCCGGTGTTGATATCGAGGCTGGGGAGACTGCAGTCTCAAGGATTAGATCAAAGGTCAAGGCCACATTCTCCTCAGAGGTGGTGTCAGATATCGGTGGCTTTGCAGGCATGTACGCGCCAGATCTGTCGGGTTGCGCTGAACCCGTCTTCGTTTCATCGACAGACGGTGTCGGCACTAAAGCCATGGTGGCGACACTGGCCAATGTCTACGACACCATAGGGATCGACCTTGTGGCAATGTGCGTGGATGACCTTGTCTGCACCGGTGCGCGCCCACTTTTCATGTTGGACTATGTCTCGATCGGCAAGCTCGATCCGGACCAGATCGAGATGCTTGTGGGTGGCATAGCCGACGGGTGCGTTATGGCTGACACTGCTCTTGTTGGCGGCGAAATGGCCGAACATCCAGGCGCTATGGAACCAGGCGAATTCGATCTGGCGGGATTTGCAGTGGGACTGGTCGACCGATCCAAGGTGTGGGGTGCGGATCGCGTGCGGGAGGGATACAAACTTATTGGGCTGTCATCCCCGAATCTTCGCGCTAACGGGTTTTCACTTGCCAGGGCTTCATTTTTTGGGTCGTTGTCCGAACACGAAGTCAAAGTCATGGGAGCGGGCCCGGCTTGGTACGGTTCAGCGAAATCGCTTTTCGAAGTGCTCTTGGAGCCATCGGTCGTATACAGCCATGCGATCACTTCCATACCCGACAAGGAGTTTGTGGCCAGTTGCGCGCACATTACGGGTGGTGGAATACCGGGGAACCTTCCGAGATCGTTGCCCAAGGAGTTGAGGGCGATGATTGGGACTGGCTCGTTTGAGACTCCGCGGATCTTCAAAGAGATCCAGAATTGCGGTGGAATCTCTGAAGAAGAGATGTTCCGTGTCTTCAACATGGGTGTGGGCATGATATTGGTTGTTGACCCAGCGGGTGAGACTGCCATCAGGAGCCATATCGAAAGTTGTGCGATACCTACCTATGCGCTTGGAACCGTGGTGGGCGGCGAGAGGGGTGTTGTCTTTGTCTGAGCATGTCGCGAACGGGTTGGAAGAGGTACGGGCGATGGATGACGACGTCCTGCTTGCCAGGCTGAAGCAGCATATTATCCAGCACTCGATTCTCACTGGGAGGTTTGTCCTCAAATCCGGTTTGGAGAGCAAATGGTTCATTGACGCTAAGAAGACCGTATGCTCTGCTGACGGCATGCTGCTGGTAGCGAATGCGATGTGTCGGGTGCTCCCAAACGGAGCGACCGCCATCGGCGGACTGACAATGGGCGCCGATCCGGTGGCGTTCTCCACCGCGGCGATCAGTGCCGCACTTGGAAGGCCTCTTCGCAGCTTTTCCGTTAGAAAAGAGACAAAGGATCACGGAGGCGGCGGAAGAATCGCGGGCATGCTGCTGGAAGGTGACAAAGTTGTTATCACCGAAGACACAGTCACCCGGGGGACTTCGATGTTGCAGGCCGTGACCGAGGTAAGAGATGCGGGGGCGGAGGTCATACTGGCCGTGGCACTTGTCGACAGAGGTGGAAGTGCCCAGCGGTTATTGGGAACCATGCAAGTCGAGTTCAAAGCCCTGTTCAACGCTCACGACCTTGGATTTGATTACGAAGGCGGCATCACCTTCTGATCGAACGCAGGGCTAAATCGCCAGCAGTTCCCTGGCCGCTTTGACTATTTCGTCGGTGCCGATCATCAAGGTCCTTTCAATTGCCGAAGAGAATCCGAGCAGCGGTATGTCAGGACTGGCGAGCCTCTTTACCGGAGCGTCCAGAGCCCAAAAGGCGTGCTCTGAAATGAGGGCCGCTATCTCCGCGCCAGCTCCAAAGGAGACGTTGTCTTCGTGGACGATTAGGGCACGCGAACACCTGGTGGCAGAGTCCAGAATTGTGGCACGGTCAAGAGGAGAGATAGTCCTCAGATCCACCACCTCGATATCAGCCTCATCCTGTAGGGCTTCTGCCGCCGCTAGTGCATAGTGCCGATGCAGACCGTAGGTGATGATTGTCAGGTCTTTGCCAGGCCTCACAATCTCGGCCTGTCCGATGGGCACCAGATAGTCGGGCTCAGGAATCGGCCCTGAAATCAGACGATAGGCCTTCTTGTGCTCCAGAAACAGGACGGGATCAGGATCAAGATGGGCTGAGTTCAAAAGTCCTACCACGTCTTTGGGTGTGCTGGGCACCACAACCTTGATCCCTGGGATGTGGGCGAATAGAGCCTCTATCGCCTGGGAATGGTAAAGCGCGCCGTGAACCCCACCGCCCCATGGCGCCCGAATGATCATGGGCACATGCCACCCGCCATCCGATCGGTAGTAGGCTTTGGCGGCTTCTGAGACGATCTGGTCGAAAGCAGAGTGTATGAAGTCAGCGAACTGAATCTCGACAATCGGGTGCTTCCCCATGAATGCAAGACCAATTCCAAATCCCACCAAACTGGATTCCGCCAATGGGGTGTCCAAGACCCTATTGGGGTATTTGGCCCAGAGCCCCTCGGTCGCTTTGAAGACGCCTCCTTTACGGCCCACGTCTTCACCCAAGATGATTGATGATGCATCAGTCTCCAAGATGTGGTCCAGGCTGCCTCTAAGTGCTGTGATCACGTTGCCAGTCCTCGCAGCTTTGAAGTCTTGCTTTTGGTATATGGCGGGAGAGGTGTTTTCGATCACTTTCGCGTAGACGTTCGTCCCGACGGAATCCGGTGTCGGGTCAGGCACCTCCTGCGCATGGGCGGCCTGAGTGTTTATCTCTTGAACAAGGCGGTCTTTGAGCTGCAGCAGTTCGAACGCTGACGCAACTCCGTGGGCAGTTATATAATCCGCGAACTTGACAATCGGATCGGAGGCCTTGGCCGCCTCAACCTCTTCGCGGGAGCGGTAGCTTTGGTCGTCGTCGTCAGAGGTGTGCGGGCCGAAACGGTATGCGATTGCTTCGATGAATGTTGCTCCGCCTCCTGATCGGGCCTTGTCGACGGCATTTTTGACGGCCGTATAGACTGCCAGGGGATTGTTCCCGTCGACCTGCACGCCTTCGATATCGTACGCTGCCGCTTTCTTGTAAAGCTCGGTTACCGCCGACTCCATCGCTAATGGAACTGAAATCGCGTAGCCGTTATTCTCGCATATGAAGACAACCGGGAGGTCGTGTATCCCTGCGAAGTTGAGAGCCTCGTGGAAGTCACCCTTGGAAGTGGCTCCATCTCCGAAATCACAAATTACAACCTCTTTTGAACTGTCCAGCTTGAGACCATAGGCGATTCCAGCTGCATGCGGCAGCTGCGTGGCAATTGGAGAAGATCCTGTGACCACCCGGACACGTGGAAGTGACCAGTGGTTCGGCATCTGACGCCCTCCGGAGTTAGGATCTTCGGCCTTGGCAAAGATTCCCAGGAAAGCTTCATAAGGGGTCATCCCAAGACCCAATAGCAGGCCAAGGTCGCGATAGTAAGGGAGAATCCAGTCCTCCCCGTGCTTGACGGCTTTGGAGATTCCAGCATGGATCGCTTCGTGGCCGGTGCTGGATATTGAGAAAGGTGCCTTGCCCATTCGGTTCAGAGTCCAGATCTTCTGGTCCACCAACCTGCTGGTGAGCATTATTTCATACATGTCTCTGAGATCTCTGTCATCCAGCCCGAGATCTCTGTGATGACCTAATTCAGAAAGATCGATGATCTTGGTGGAATTATCGTTTGGATCCGATTGATTTCTTGCGTAGTTGCTCTCGCTACCCGGCTGCGGGATCACGTTTTTTCCCCGGTGTTTTCGAGATCTTTTGAACAACGACATTCCGTAACCTTATGGGTTCCTAGCAATTCTCTCACTGATTACGCTACCTTGCCTACCATTACCAAGAAATTCTGAGCCTTTTCGATCTATCCATTCAAGCAAGAGACTGTATAGACTTCTTAGAATAACCCAGAAGATTTTACATGTATAACTTTTATAGATAGGTAGCATCTGTCAAAGCTTTTGTGGCAGGTCGGCTAGGATCGGCGATTATGGCAACCCCAAACGTGTCTCATTCGGTGACAATCAGAGCGGAGATTTCACACCGCCCAGGTGCTCTTGGACGCCTAACAACAGCAATTGGAGACGCTGGAGGCAACATTCTTGGCCTGGATCTGGTGGAGGTATACACTGACCTCATTATCAGGGACATCACCATTTTAGCCACCGACGAAGATCATGTACTCAAGATTCGTGCGGCCTGTGAAGCGGTCGAAGGCGTTCATATCCGCAGTGTTCTCGACAGAGTCTTCAGGCTTCACCTTGGCGGGAAGATCGAAGTGCGGGGAAAAAATCCCATCAATAACAGGGATGACCTGTCGATGGCGTATACGCCGGGTGTCGCCCGCGTTTGCATGGAGATTGTGGACAGGCCGGTTCAGGTGCACACTTACACCATCAAGGCCAACACCGTCGCAATCGTAAGTGACGGAACAGCTGTTCTCGGACTTGGAAATATCGGTCCGCACGCAGCAATGCCAGTCATGGAGGGCAAGGCCCAGCTTTTCAAGGAGTTTGCCGGAATCGACGGCTTCCCGATCTGCCTCAGCGTCAACTCGACTGAAGAGCTGATCGAAACCATAGCCCGTCTAGAGCCAACATTCGGTGGTATCAATCTGGAGGACATCGCAGCTCCCAGATGTTTTGAAGTCGAAGAGGCACTGAGATCCAAGCTGGATATCCCAGTGTTTCATGACGATCAGCACGGTACCGCCGTGGTTGTCCTTGCTGCACTCAGGAATGCCCTCAGAGTCGTGGATAAGAGGATGACCGATCTCCGGGTCGTCATAATGGGCGCAGGCGCCGCCGGTGTAGCCATCGCAAAGATCCTGCTTAATGCTGGAGTGCCCGACGTCATCGTCGCCGACAGGCGAGGAGCGATATTTCTTGGCCGTGAAGGCGACAGTGGGCCCAAGGCGTGGCTTGGTGAAAACACGAACCCGTACAAGGTGAAGGGTTCCGTGTCAGATGCAATGGTTGGAGCAGACGTTTTTGTGGGTGTCTCCGGTCCCGGATTGATAACCCGGCAGGATGTCATGGGGATGGGAAGCAAGCCCATTGTGTTCGCACTTGCAAACCCGACTCCTGAGATTATGCCTGAGGAGATAGAGGGTATCGCCGCGGTCATCGCAACGGGCAGGAGCGACTACCCCAATCAGATCAACAACGTTTTGTGTTTTCCTGGAATATTCCGGGGTGCGCTGGACGCCGGGGCAATCGCGATCACCGAGTCGATGAAGTTGGCTGCCGCCAACGCGATAGCGGCCGCGGTGCCCGAGGATGAGATCGTTCCAAGCTACATTGTTCCATCGGTATTCAACAAGTCGGTCGTGTCGCTTGTAGCCAGCGCCGTGGCAGATGCTGCCAGGGCTGACGGAGTCATTCGACATTCCTTGGACGAGTAGCTTCCTCTGCCTTTTCCGCCGTTTCAAGGTTCAGGCGGTGCTATGGCTGCCGGAAAATGTTGGTCAAGCTGCTAAATTAATGATTTAACGTATTGCTGCACTGTGCAGCTATCTGTGATCGTCTTTTGTTCCGTTTATACACTGCGGTTAAAGAGTCATCTTCGAGACGAACTCAGATCGCAGAAGTCGCTTTTGATAGCGCAAATGGAATAAGGAAATCATGACAGTAAGTTTCGCGTCTCTTGGCGTCGATCATAGAATAATTGCGGGTCTGAACAGCCAGGGAATCACCGAACCACTACCAATTCAAGCGGTTACGCTGAAGGACGCTTTGCTTGGAAGAGATATCTGCGGTAAGGCCCAGACAGGGTCTGGCAAGACACTAGCGTTTGGAATTGCGCTTCTCCAGCAGAACGAGCAAGGGCAGCCAAAACATCCCAGGTCTTTAGTAATTGTGCCCACCAGAGAACTCGCCGTTCAAGTGAGGGACGTTCTGGCCTCGGTTGCGGGACCAAGGCAGGTGAGAGTTTCAGTTGCCTACGGTGGCGTGAGTATCGAGACGCAGATAAGGGCACTCAAGCGTGGCGTGGACATTTTGGTGGCAACTCCAGGACGTCTTATTGATCTTGTGAACCGTCGAGCCGTCTCGCTATCGAGAATCACATCGGTGGTGTTGGACGAGGCCGATCGAATGGCCGACATGGGATTCATGCCCCAGGTCGAGGAGATATTGAGCCAGACCTTTTCGGAGCGGCAGACCATGCTGTTTTCTGCCACTCTGGATGGAGACGTGGACCGATTGATCAAGCGGTATATGAATGATCCGGTTCGCCATGAGGTTGTTTCCGAAACTGACAGTGCTCTCAAGATGATGCAGTACTTTGTGTCCGTTGACGACCGGGCAAAGGTTGAAGCGGTTGCCACTATGGTCGCAGGTGCAGAAAGAGCGCTTGTCTTTGTCAAGACCAAGCGTAGCGCCGATGAAGTTGCGGACCACTTGGTGGAGTATGGAATCCGTGCCTCCGCCATGCATGGTGACTTGCGCCAGTCTGCACGAAATCGCGTTTTGGAGCGTTTCATCAAAGGCTCTGTGAAGGTGGTAGTGGCTACCGACGTTGCTGCGCGCGGATTGGATGTCAGCGGTTTAGACCTTGTCATCCATTTTGACCTTCCTGAAGATCACAAGGCTTACATCCACCGTTCAGGGCGAACAGCAAGAGGTGGCGCAGTCGGAGTTGTTGTGACTGTTCTTACACCTCGTCAGGGTGTGGAAGTGCAGAGGCTTCAGAAGTCGCTCGGAGTCACCGTCCCGATTTATTCAGTTGATCCCAGTGATTCGCGTTTGGGCTTGCTGGTTAAGGCCAGCCAGGCAAACGAGACCATTGAATTCGAGGACTTGCTTGAAATCCGTCCCAAGACGATGTCTAAGGGCAGAGGCGGGTCTTCCGGTTATTCCAAGGGTGGCCGCGGATTTGGCCGTAGTGGCGCAGGCCGGTCATTCGGATCTGGCGAGCCGTCATTTCGTGGCAGCAGGAGTGGAGGCTCATCACGTGTCGGGCAGGCATCGGAGGGCAACAGCCGTGACAGGCGTGAGACCTTCGGCAACACTGCTGAGTATGGATCAGAGTCGAGATTTAGAAGCGCGCATGTGAAGCCGCACAAGCGCAGCTACGCCCGCTAATTCTCATGAACTGAATCGACCGGGTTAATTGCGGCGGAGCCGCGATGCCCGGTCGATTTATTTAAGTTGGAGGCCCGGCGTTGCGTCGTTGGGCTACCTGCGCTATTTTCAGGTGCCGTATGCCTAAGTGAAAATAATACTTAGCCGTTGATGAATTCAAATCCGAAACGACCCTTGACACAAAGCATTCCATGAGTGACATCGTGGTCAAGAGGTGAAGTAACCTTTACGATTCTGTTGTCCTGCTCGTGAATTTCCAGGTTGCAGCCAACGCCGCAATATGGGCAGATGGTGCGGGTGATTGTCTGTTTCGACTCGTCCCACTTGCTTACTTGGCGCAAGTCGTGTTCGATCTTGAACATCAGGGCATTTGTGGGACAGACTGCGACACAGTTGCCACAGTAGACGCAGGCTGACTCGGGCAGAGCGACGTCAAACTCAGTTGTAATGTGGGCTTCAAATCCACGCCCTCCAAGTGCGATCGCGAAGGTGTTTTGCGCATCGGTGCCGCAGGCTTCAACGCACCGGTAGCAAAGGACGCAGCGCGAATAGTCCCTGACGTACTGGTTATTGTCCACCCTTGTCGGCTCTGCGACTGTCGCCGCTATAGTTCCATCGTTCTTGTGATGGTGTCCGGCACGGGTTTTTCCCCGATCCCCGATCTGGGAAGGGGCGGCCAGCGGTCCGAATCTTTCTTTGTCTACCTGGTACCGTTCCATCCAGGCGCCAAGTTCCGGTGAGACAATGGACATGTCCACCGAGGAAGCGAGAAGTTCAAGCACCATCTTGCGGCTGTCCGAGACTCTTTGGGAGTCGGTACGAATGACCATCCCGGATTCAATCTTGCGTGAGCATGAAGGAACCAACGTTCGCGACCCCTCGACCTCCACCATGCAAAGGCGGCAGGTATTTACTGGCGTCAGGTTTTCGAGATAGCAAAGAGTGGGTATGTCGATCCCATGACTTCGACACGTTTGGAGGATGCTGGAACCCTCTGGTGCGGCAACTTCTTTGCCATCCAGGGTGATCTTTACCGATCTTCGGATTGCCACAGCTATGCCGTCATTCATTTTGAGTTCCCTATCCCCCTGCGAGTCCAAGTTTGAAGGCGGATTCCACCGCGTTGGCGGCAGTTTGGCCAAGCCCACAGATCGACGACTCTCTCATCACCGTTGACACTTTCCCCAGCAATGCGAGTTCGTCATTTCTGCTGCCCATGGTGGTGCCATTGACAATTCTGGTGAGTAACTCCTCCAGACGTTGCGTGCCTACCCTGCAAGGTACGCACTGCCCGCATGATTCTTCACGGAAGAACTGCGCAATTCGCAGGATGACCTGGTCCATATCCGCGTCTTGGTCAAACACCATGATGACTCCGGAGCCCAAGGTCACACCTGCCGCGCGGACTCCCTCGAATGAGAGGCGAATGTCAAGCTGATCTGGCCCGACGAAGGATCCAGCCGCGCCACCCAGCAGTATGGTCTTGAGCGCCTTCCCGGCTGTGATGCCTCCAGCCATGTCGAGTAGCTCTCCGAGCTTGATGCCAAAAGGCGCTTCATAAAGGCCCGGGTTGTTTACGCTTCCTGAAAGACAAAACAACCTTGTTCCTGTGGAATCTGGAGTTCCAATCTGTGCAAAGTCGGGTCCGCCGATTGAGAGTATCTCTAGCACATTGATTAGAGTCTCCACGTTGTTAACGCCCGTTGGCTTGTTGAACAGACCTGCCTGGGCGGGAAACGGGGGCTTGTTTCGTGGCTCGGCCCGCTTTCCCTCAATTGAGTTGAACAACGCAGTCTCTTCCCCAGCGATATAGGCACCGGCTCCTCTGCGGACTTCAATGTCAAAATCAAAGCCGCGGCCCATGATGTTTCTTCCGAGCAGTCCCTTTTTCATTGCCATTGAAACGGCGTTGGAGATTCTCTCTTCGCCCAATGGATATTCGCCACGGATGTATATGTAGCCCTTTTCGGACCCAGTTGCAAAGCCTGCAATCGTGAGACCTTCAACAATGGAGAACGGATCCTGTTCCATGATCACCCTGTCTTTGAAGGTGCCCGGTTCGGATTCGTCGGCATTGCAGACGAAGTAATGAGGTCTGACGGAGTTTCGGGCAACGGATTCCCACTTGACAGCGGTTGGGAATGCCGCTCCTCCCCGACCCATCAGCTTTGCGTCCTTTATCTCTCTAATGACGTTTTCGGGACCAATGTCAAGGGCTCTCCTAAGAGGCTCATAGCCTCCGTGGCTTCTGTAGGAGTCGATCGACAACGGATCGACTACGCCAACCCTCTTCAGCAGTCTTAGAGCCGAAGCGTCTGTTCCCCTCTGGGGCACTCTTGCCGAGTCCGTGCTGGTCCACTGGTCTGAAGGCTTTCTCATTTCATCTGCAAGAGAACTGGCATCGACTGGCGCGAGGAGTATCCGCCGATGCGGTTCTCCGGCCCTTTGCACTAGCGCGGCTGATCCCTCTTCGCAGCGGCCGAGACATGGGCTTCTTATCCACATGAGGCCGTTTAGGTCGCTGTTAGGCTCCCCGTACTTATCGTTCATGAATGCCGCAGGGTCTGCATTCTTTGCAGCTCTGCAGGCAATGTCGTCGCAGGCATGGATCACTGTTGAGGGAGTCTCTTCAAGAGAAAACATGGCGTAGAAGCTGGCCACCCCGTAAGTCTCTGCTGGTGGCACCCCAAGTTGAAGGCTGAGGTAGTCCAAGGCTCCGTGGCTGATCCAGCCGATTCTTTCCTGGATCGCGTGGAGGGCAGGTAAAAGCAAGTCCCGCTGGCCTCCCTTGTTGTCAAACGGAATTCCATGGGAAACGTGAGCAATCTTTCCGTTGGTTTCCACGCTACTTGGCTTCTCGAGCTTCGAGATGACGCTGTCTACGGCCTCTTTTTCCTTGGCGGAGGCCGGTCCGCCCGACGTTCTCAAATCCATTAGGTCAAAGCCTCCGCTCTTGATGAGGATTTCACTTCGCCTGCAATACCTGCAATCTTTTCAATTCTGATTGCCGTCGCCTTGAACTCAGCGGTTCCTGATTTTGGATCCCATGCGTCAATGGTTAGAGTATTTGTTTCGACTTCGTCAGGGAAGTGGAACGTCATAAATGCCAGTCCCGGCCTTAGAGTTGCGTCAGTCAGCACCGGAGCGTGAATGGTGCCGCGCCTCGATGAAACCGAGACGACTTCACCGTCTACGAGGCCAAATTTGTCCATGTCCTCCGGGGAGACGTTGAGTGTTTCCGGCTTGCGCAATGGTGAGGTGAAGCCACTTGACTGCACACCGGTGTTGAACGAATCAAGCCGTCTTCCTGTGGTTAGCCGTATCGGAAACTCGTCGCTCAAGGTGTCAATGGCCGGTACGTGCTCTACGGGGGTGAATGGGGCCAGTGGTCCAATCACTGGATCTTGCCAGAGTCGCCCGTGCAGGAATGGCGAGCCAGGGTCGTTCTCGTCAAGACAAGGCCATTGGATCCCTCCCAGCTCCTCCAGCCTCTTGTAGCTCATTCCAGCATGAATGGGCGAGAGGCTTCGAAGCTCGTCCCAGACCTCCTCGGCGTTTGGATGGCCCCAGTCATGACCGAGTCTCTTGGCGATATCGCAAATTATCTCGATGTCATCTCTGGCCATTCCAGGAGGGTTCAGTGCCTTTCGCACCCTCTGAACGCGTCTTTCACTGGACGTGACTGTGCCTTCAGACTCGACCCAGTTTGCCGACGCAGGAAGTACCACAGTGGCAAGTTCGGCGGTCTTTGTCAAGAAGATATCTTGCACAACCAGGTGTTCGAGTCCCTGGAGAAGGCTGATAGCGTGGCTGACGTTGGCTTCCGACTGAGCGGGGTTCTCCCCGATTACGTAAAGGGTGCGCAACTCTCCCCGCTCCATGGCGTCAAACATCTGAGAAAGATGCCA
>DAHXKX010000005.1 GCA_027366165.1 Actinomycetota bacterium | reverse complement strand
GTCTTACAAATTTCTGGAGACTTTCGACGTATCAACCCACTAGTGCAATAACGCGTTAGTTGGGTGTGTACCTACTCCACCACCAGAGGGTCTCAGTTTATCTCAGGATGATTTGGCAAGCAGAAGAACAACAGACTCAAGACGATCGTGGCAGACCCTGGATAATTCAATGCTCTAGGCCTTGGATTAATTGATGGGGACCCGCCAGGGTTCCTTCGTTTGCTAGAAGGATCCTCGCCTGAGTGCAGTCTGCTCGAGGTGCTGGTCATTGCAAAAGGCCACTTCACTCCGGCATGGTAATATAAGCCACGATGCGTGAAATCGATATCGTTTTCATTGACAGCGCACGGAACTTCGGTGTGGATATCAGCAAATCCGAAAGGAAACCAAAGCCAGCAGGATCTGCTCACCTCAACTGATTTTGGAAGCAGTTTCACCGTTTCACAGTGCCCACGTTATTCTGGGTTTGGCGGCAAGCTAAGCGCAAGTTCCCAAGGAGTAATCTGGGCAGTATGTTCCACCGGGATGATGGCAGGTATCCTTCGATCGGCCGATAGCGGAAGGAACTGGATGCCACTAAAAACGGGGCAACTCGTTAATTCGGCGATGCTTGCTCCGGCAAATGACTCCACTGCGGTTCTGTCGCCCGGTCCATTTGGACAACTGCTGCTTACAACCAATGGAGGGCAAACTTTCAACCAGGTATATCCCGGTAACTCCGGCACTTCTTGGTGGGCCTGGATTGGCTTTACAACGCCACTGGCTGGGGCCGCTCAACGCATATTCCAGCACCAAGGACTAAGATGAATTCCCGCAAAGGAGCAGCTCTGGCGCACCACAGACGGCGGGAAAACATGGACCGGGCCCATTTCAATTAGCAACTGAAATTAGCCAAAGTTAGATAGAAATTGATTCCATCGTAACTTTGCTTCAAATTGAGATAAAGCCGACATCCCCTAATCGCTTTTATGCTTACGGGGACGCAGCAGGACAACCGACCGAGCCAGCCGTTATGTCGGCTATCAAAGGCGGTGGAGTGTGCTGATTGACCTCCGCGGTTAGGTAGCCTGCCAGCCTACCCGCAGGAGTCGTTACGAACCAGCTTCCCCCTTGGGCAAAGGAGGTGCTGAGTGAGCTTCCGTAGATTTGTTGCGCGCTTCCGAGAGTGTCTCCGATCCGTAATCCTTTTGCGGTTACCACATTGAGTATCTTTCGGTATCTCCCACCGAGAGATCCGGTGGAATAGCCGACGAAGACTTGGTGATAAAAGTAGGCGGTAGGCGGTCATTTCCGGCCACTTTAGATAAGAATCAATGGTGCAGCTTCCTGTAGCCGAGGTAGGTGTTGCCGTACCAGGTGATCCGAGTACTTTGACAAGAGTCGGTATTACAATGGACTCGGCTTGTCCAAACTGAATACCTCCAAATCCGTTACCGTGGAGCACGAGCGGACCCGTGATCCCGGGGGCCTGGACGATTTCTGTTGGCGGCGCCGTAGTTGTTGTAGGTGCCACCGTAGACGTTGTCGTTGTGGGCACAGAATTGGTAGTTGTGTTCCCGATAGTTGTGGTGCTGGTACCTGTTGCAGCATTGGGCTGGCTTCCGCAGGAGGAAAGAACTAGTGCAGGTAAGCCTCCTAGAACTGGCGGGTCCCCATCAACTTGATATGGCCCCCGAAAAGTGGACCACCGTTGTGAGAGTATGGACACGACTTGCCCTGGAGGTAGGAGTGTCAAGATCATATCCCAACGAACTTAGACAGAGCCTGTGTGAGCGAATGCTTGCAGGCGAACGTGTAGGTGACATTGCCGTTACATCCGGAATCTGCGAAGGTACATTGTTCAGATGGAGAGCTCAGGCGAAAATAGAGGCCAACCTGAGAGATGGTGCCAAGAGCTGTGAAGCTGCCGAACTGGCCAAAGCTCATAAACGGATCAGAGAGCTTGAAGATGAACTGCAACTCACCAAAGATGCCTGCGCACTGTTTGACCGAGAGCTGACATTGAGCCCAAAAGGAAATACCAGGTCGTAGCTGGGCTTTGCGATCTGGGTTATTCATCCAGGAAGGCCTGTAGGATCGTCGGGCTCAACAGGTCTACGTACTTTGACAACAAGTTCAGGTATCCGTCTGATTCGTCCATAAGGCGTCTTTTACTCAAAGATATTGTCACCGAGATTCACTTGGCCTCCCGGGAAACTTATGGGAGGCGACGCATGAAGGCAGCTCTTGAGATTGAGCGCGGACTAATCGTCAATCGAAAGCTTGTCAGTCGTGTCATGGCTGAACTGGGGATCTTCGGACTTCCAAAGAAAAAGGCTGGCCACAGAAACCTGGTCAACATCGCGACCAGCTCTGATCTTGTGAAACGGGACTTTACAGTAGAAGGACCGAACCGGCTCTGGCTGACAGATATCACTGAACACCCAACCAGAGAAGGCAAGCTTTACTGCTGCGTAGTGCTTGACGCCTACTCGCGTGTAGTCGTCGGTTGGTCCATCGATCGACATCAAGATACCGACATGGTAAACGACGCCGTCAATATGGCTGCAACTGGACGGCTAAGGGCTCCTGGGACGATCCTGCATTCGGATCACGGAACCCAGTTCACCTCATGGGCCTTTTCGGCCAACATAGCCCGATTTGACCTTGTTGGATCTATGGGGACCATCGGCGATTGTTACGACAACTCTCCAATGGAATCGTTTTGGGGACGTATGCAGACTGAACTATTGGACAGAAAATACTGGACCACTATCGTCGAACTCTCCGTCGCGATGGCCGACTACATCGTAAATTTCTACAATATCGAGAGACGGCACAGTCCTTTGAACTATCTCACCCCGTTTGAATTTGAAGCCCTAGAATCAGTAAAGAACCCGTTCACACTCACATGACAGTGGTCCAATAAACGGGGGCCATATCAACTGGTCCAATTTTTTGGGAGCCGGCCAGAACCACAAATATGAGAAGGGTTTTTGTTTCCAGGTGATTATTCAAGAGTCAGAGACCTTAACTTGTCCTCAGAAGCGAATTACGTAGCCGTTGGTCGTTTAAGTCCATTTTTTCTATATCGCACATAGGAGAAACAAACACCAGAGTCTAACAAGGTTATTGCACACAATACATACACATACGGGGAGCCATTGTTATGAAGAAGTTCCATCACAAAGTAATAAAGGTTTACGATTCCCAACATGGATATAAGAATTCTTAGGACCATTTGTATTGGATCTCCCCGATTCGCTACCCAGCGTAGGATGCACAGTGAAATGTATCACCACTGTTTGCAAGGGTACCACCCCAGCTACAATTGGCAGTAACTTCCCACGTGCTCGCGTTTATTGTATTAGTTACACCAAGCGCACCCTGATAAAAGACTCCCGGGTAGGGATTATTCTGATCAAATCCACTTCCGTACGACTCGACGCTGCCTCCGTTGAAGTAGTCCCAACTTGCACTGCAATCATACAGTTCGTAACCTATCAAGGCGTTCCAGTAGCAGTTCGAGTTTGTAGAACCGCTATACAAAGTATTGCCTCCACATTGATAATTGTAATTCATCCAGTTCGTGACTTCAGCGCCTGTCGTGAAACTACTCAAATCAACGACATCAACATGGTCCTGGTAGCTACAGGTCGCGGTTGACTGGAGTTGTGGTGCTGTACCCGTCTTTGATTTTTGTCGGAGCAACGGGGAAGCGGCACTATTCGTAGCTGGTCCAATCGGTGTTTCGGCCGCATCCGTCCCAGTCGCCGTAACAACAAATTGACACTGTTTGTTCAAACGAACGTTGACGTACGGGGTCGGTGCCCGCCTCTTCCAATTGAGCTTTACGTTAGGCAGGCCCTTCGACGGCAGAATGCACCCCTTTGAGGTACGAGGATACGTCGTGAGGATCGTTCCAACTTGGATTGGTGAGTTATTGACTGAAACCGATGGAGTGGTTCTAGTAGCAGCTTCTGCTGGCATTGCTATCATGATCGTCGGAGCGATCGACAAGAGCATTGCCGCACACAAAAATAGGAATCGATGACTTCTCTCAGGTAGTTTCACCACAGCCCGTTCCAATGGGTTACCTTTCAG
>DAHXKX010000135.1 GCA_027366165.1 Actinomycetota bacterium | reverse complement strand
GTTCTACTTCTCAAATGGTGCGGGTTTTTACCACCATCATCGGTCGTGGATTGATGACTTGACTGTGCCCTGGTCGGCGCTAACCGGATATATCGACAGACTTGAGAAGGGAGAGAATCTCGAGCGCCCCAAGCAGGCGATTCTTGATAGGCGTGAACGGCTGACATCCGAGTACAGGGAGCTGTTGGCAACGGACGAAGATAGGGCCGTGTTTGACGAGAACATCAACCTTGCCAGGGTGGTTGCTCCATATATCGAGGACCACAACTTCTACGTCGAGCACTGGCACCACACTGTCTGGTGGAACAAAATTCGTGAATTTGGCGACCGGCTTGTGGAGGGAGGATTCCTCCAGGATCGTGAAGACATGTTCTTTATGAACCGTTGGGAGGTGGGACAGGCCTTTGCCGACATGGTGGCTTCGTGGGCGTCAGGCGGCCCCTCCGGCGGACAGAAGATCTGGCGGAAAAAGGTTGCTGAGCGCAAGCGCGTCTTCGACGCACTTCACGATTGGGCACCCCTACCGGCCCTTGGACCGGTGCCGGAAGAAATTACCGAGCCGTTCACCGTCATGCTGTGGGGAATCACCACGGATCGCGTGAGATCGTGGCTCGGACTTGGAGACACCGTGGCCGAAAATGAGATTCAGGGAGTTCCGGCTTCGCCGGGAACCGCGGAGGGCAGGGCAAGGGTGGTTCTGAGTTCGTCGGATATTGGCAGTATCGAGCAGGGAGAGATACTCGTCTGTCCGATCACCGCTCCGTCTTGGGGACCCGTTTTTTCAAAGGTGCAAGCTGCTGTGTCAGATATTGGCGGCATGATGAGCCACGCTGCGATCGTTTCTCGTGAGTATGGTCTTCCGGCAGTGGTGGGAACCGGCACAGGTACGAGACGCATTAAGACGGGTGACATGCTCAGAGTTGACGGAAATACCGGGCTCGTGACAATTCTGCCAAAGAGTTAGTAGTGAAGGAGTACAAAATGGAGTACATTCTGCCGCTCAAAGACTGCCATGCCCACTTCTCCGAGGTGGTGGGAGGGAAGGCGATGGGCCTTGGTTCTTTGCTACGTCAAGACCTGCCAGTCCCAGCCGGGTTCGCTGTGAGTACACACGCCTATCGCGAATTCGTTGAGGCCACTGGAATTGACCGCGCGATCCAGAAGAATCTCCGTCATGCCGATACATTGGAAAGTCAGAGGGAGGCTTCAGAACGGATTCGCAGCCTATTCGAGGAGTCAGAACTTCAGGACCCCTTGTTTGACGAGTTGACGGAAGCCTATCGGGAATTGGGTCCACAGGGCTCTTTGCCGGTGGCTGTCCGCTCTAGCTCGGTGAGCGAGGATGCTGCCGAGGCCTCATTTGCTGGTGAACATGATACTTACCTTTGGGTTGAGGGTCCGGAAGCTGTGGCAAGAAATGTGCTGCGATGCTGGTCGAGTCTGTTCACGCCTCAGGCTCTTTCGTATTTCCGACAGTTCGAGCTCCATCCAGACGAAACCGCTATGGGCGTGGTTGTTCAGACCATGGTTGCAGCGGAGGCGGCTGGCGTGATGATAACGATCGATCCGGTAACGGGAGACCGGTCGCAGATTTCGATTGAAGGTTCATGCGGCTTAGGTCTGTCGGTAGTCGGAGGAGAGGTGACACCCGACCGATATTTCGTGGACAAGGTGACCCTTGACATCCGGGCAAGGATGATCTCGCCTAAGGGTATCGCTTACCGGTTCGACCCCGAACTTGGCGAGGTTTGCCGAATCGAGATTCCGGAAGTGGAGCAAATGAGGCCTTGTCTGACCGAAGAGGAAGTGATTCAGATAGCGGCACTGGGCAAGCAGGTTGAGCGTGCGCTCGGTGCCCCCCAGGATATTGAGTGGGCACTTGGACCAGGTGTCTCCGGTGACAGGGAAATCTATCTGCTTCAGACGCGACCGGAGACAGTTTGGCGCAACAAGCAGGCAGCGCCGTTATCTGCCTCACCCACTTCGATCATGAATCGCCTAGTGGGAAATATGAGCGTTCCGATGCGGATCGTTTAGCTTCTCAAGACTTGGCGAGTAAGCAGGACCCAGGAGTGTCAAGTGGGGAGATTAGCTCGTTCGGGGTCTTCCTGCTAGCTCTTTTGGGAGGAAGCCAAAGGGTTGCTTTTACAATGCCGGTCGATGTGTACTCGCACAACGACCGGATACGCCCTTGGTCGACCTTTGGGGGAATTGATAAGAGAGGACGAATCAATGAGCATTACAGATAGGGCAGACGAATTGGTGTCTGAGGCCGCTGCGGCTCCTGCCGCAGCTCCGCCAAAGAGCGGCCAAGGCCCTCAACCAACAGTCGGAATCGCGGGACTGATTCTTGTGGCTATCGTTTTCGCGGTGCTTGGGATCGTTTGGTCACCGCAGACGTCGCTTGTGGTACTCGGCCCGATTTCAACGTTTGCGCTTCCCGCGCTTGTGGTGAGTGCAATCTGGTGGGGAGGGTGGCCATTTTCCCGGTTTGGAAGAGCCGTGTCCGGACTGGCGCATACCATCATGATTGCGGCAGCGGGTGTCATTTTGACGGGCTTGGGCCTGCTTATTTTAGGGCATCTGAACATGCACGGGATGTTTGCGGCCAATGCCGCCCAGCAAAACAGCAAGGGTATTCTGACAACATTTCCGTTTACTGTTCCAATCGCTGCAACGGTCTTCGTGACTATGCTGCAGCTCACCTTTGTGTCCGGCAAGTGGCCATTGCATAAGATGCACACCGCAGCCTCTGGTATTGCGGCTTTCGTGTTGAGCTGGGTAGTCGGAGTTGCAATATACTTCCTACTTACAAACTGGAACTCTGTACCTATTGCGGCACGGTCGGCTCTAGGTCTGCGCAACGGCCTGGGTCCAATGAACGCCATCGATTTCACGGCCTTGCTTCTTTGTATAGTCGTGTACCAGATGTCATTCTTTGTGCTGTTCAGAGGGTGGCCGTTTGCTGGAATCAAGAGTTCGGGTGCCCGGCTCGTTGCGTCACATCTAGCGACGATCGGTGGAGGTTGGATCACTTTCTTTGTGCTTCTCGATGGCTTTAAGTGGCAAGATCCAGTTATCGTTGGTGCATGTGGCTCCACGATTGCGGCGATCTTTGTCGTAGCGATGCTTTTCGAAACATGGCCATTTCAGAGTGAGGACCCTGCGAATAATCGACTTGGCTCAGCAGTTTTGGTTATCGCTGCTACGGGAGTCATATACTTTGGATTGAGGGCCTTGGGGCATTTGACCGGGACTTGGGTACAGGCTCCTGTCGAACTCTGGATAGGTGTGAGTGGACTCAACTACATAGCTGCAGTAATTATTCTGCATTACGCCGTATGGGGACGGTGGCCCTTGGAGCCGCCGATGCCTCCACCTGAGTCGTGAAAAAAAGGTCGAATAGGCTGTAAGACGTCACGATGGAAAGATTGGACCTCCCGTAAAGTCATCTGGGTTTTGATGGCTATGCGGGAGGGCATGAATGGGATTAGGTTCGGCGTAAAGGAGCGTATCTTTGCCCGTCACCCCGCGTTCATGATGATGTGGGAATAAATCCTTAGGTCAGACGATGTCAAGTGAGACCAGTCTCAACGTGTCAGCCTTTGTTGATTTTGAAAGTTTGTTCAATTGTTGGCTGGCTCTGCCATGGATACGAGCATCGGTCAAGATATTGGGTGGGTGGCAGGTTTCAGATGTGACAAAGGTTCATTTAGAGTATCGAGGATGATGGTTATGGAGAAGCCATTGGCATAAAAGTGAGCAGAATCGGCATATGAGCAGATATTGGAGAGTGACATAGGGCACCGTGTTCAGGAAATGCAGGTGATCAAGGTGGGCCGTGCTGTGGGTGGGACAATGGATTGTCTGGCATGAAGAAGTCCTTTTGGCAGTTAACTGTCACTTTGGTATTTCCATTTACGTGTGCATTTTTGCCTGAATCCTTCTGTTTCGCTAAAGTCTTGGACGCTGATGAGTGTCAGATGCGTCGTCCATCCATGGTATGAGTAGCGAAAGAAGAAATGATGACGATTCGAGGAATAATACTTGATATAGACGGAACAGTAGTGTTGGCGAACAAAGTCCTCGATGGTGCATCGGAAGCGCTGGAATTTTTACGCGAATTCGGATATCGGTTTGTTTTCTGCACCCAGCAAAACGAATTCTCGGATCGGGTGATCAGTGAGCGACTGCGCTCAGCTGGACTGCCTGTGTCGGAGCAGGAGATTGTTTCAGCCGGAACCGTGTCGGTCGATGTTCTTTCCAAGAAATATTGTGGGTCACCAATATATGTTGTGGGAAGCGAATCGCTTCGGGACCGTATGAGCAGAGCTGGGATGAAGGTTCTGCCGGATCAGCAAGGAGAGACTGCGGAGGTTGTGCTCGTTGCCACGGATTCTGACATCAACTTGACGCGGTTGTCGGCGGCCGCCGAGGCGGTTAGAAGAGGGGCCGGTTTCTATGTGACCAACCTTGATCGGGGAGAACCGATGGAGGATCGGATCATTCCGGGCCCGGGCTCATTGGCTCTCGCCATTGGGTATACCGCTGGACGCCGGCCGACGGTATTGGGAAAGCCCTCGCCAACTATGGTCACGGCGGTTCAGGAGCGGCTGAATTTGCCGCCGTCTGCGATCGTCGTGATTGGAGACCAGCCTGCACAAGATGTTAGGCTGGGCCGCATGCTTGGTGCCGTTACGGTTCTACTTCTGTCAGGGGTGACAAGTGCCGATGCTTTGGAAAGGACGTCTTCGTCATATCGCCCCGATGCTGTATTGCCAAGCATTCGTGATTTCCCGGCATGGTTAGAGGCATTCAATATGCCAATGTCAAACACTGGTCCAGGCTCGGGATCCACTGAAACGTGAACGACAACCTGGCGTTGACCGGGATGCGCTTCAGTGCTCAAACCGGTGTCAGCTGAAGGTGAGATGCAGTAGTTCGTGAAAAGACCAGGCCCAATTCTGAGTCTTAATTAGCACTATGCGAAGCATGTTTCGGTGCTGTAATGGTTAACAGGCCACGCCAGTAAGTGAGACCGGAACCTCACATTTACCAGATGGGCCAACCAGGTAATAAGGTGCCTGTCGGTGGGTTCTGCAGAATACCTCCGGGGGAACCGACCGACCTTAAAAGCTGGGAGAAGTTGTATCCGAACTGGGTGGAGTTCGATCCTCCAAATTGGCCGAAGTGGCGAGCCATTGTCTCACCGGAGGAAGTGGGATCCGCCCAGCCTGTTTCGATGCCATCAAAACCTTCATACATCGTGCCGATAATGGTGGACGAGTCCACATTCTGACCAATTTGTACATAGGACTTTATGTCTTCGGCAGCATAGACCACAAGTCCGGCGGCCGGCCCCTGTGAAAGCCGGTAGGTGATGAACGTGCCACCAGGCCACCCCCCGTTGAAAACGCTTAGAACCACGCCGGTACCGATGGCATAGATCGGTCCATAGCCGTGATAATCGACTCCCTGATCGATTCTTTCAGGCGACAAGGCACTGATTGCTCTGAGTGGATTGGCGTACCCGCTGGGACTAGACGGAACGCTAAATGAATTTGAACTTGAGCTCGCAATTATCTGCCTGGCTCTTGCTGCCGCTTGTTGCGCTAGAGCTGCCTGCTGTTGTGCTACGAGAGATGCGATTGAAGCATCTACTGAATTTAGTTGGGATTTCTCCTGTCCAATTGTTAGAAGTGCAGAGTTTTTGGCTACGGTCATCTGATTGAGCACTGTGACTGCGCGCTGCTGCAAAGTATTAAGGGATGCCTGTTGGATATGCAGATTCTGCAAAGCTGCTTGGTTGGTGGCAACTAGGTCAGCCTGTGAGTTCGTGACAGTGTTGATGAACTCCTGGCGAACGGTGGCTTGGGTGGGGTTGTCATTGAAAAGTACGTAGAGACTGGTCAGATTTCCGCCAGTCATGTAATCATTAATGGCTTCTTTTGTCAATTTGGATTTTAATGAGGTGACTTCCACTTGGGTTTGTGCAATCTGCGATTGAGTGATCTTAATCTTCTGGTTCACCTGCAACAATGACGTTTGTGCCTGATTGTAGTTCTGAAGTGATCTTGAAGCTTGCGCCCCAAGACTATCGAGTCGCGCTGCAATAGCTGCGGCCTGCGCTTTGGCGTTGGCAATCGTCTGGGCATTTGCAGGGGCGGCACTAGGCAGAAGCTGTGTCAGACCAGCTACTCCTGCCATGACTACGGCCAATGTGGCTCGTTTTCTAGAGAAAATCTTTAGTTTCGGCTTCACTTTTGAGATCATCCATGCTGCTTTCACGACTTTGCCAACTTTAGCCAGCGAAATTAGTACAGGCGCCATTTATTAGAAAATTTTGGACATGTATGGTGAATTCGCTGATGGAAATGGATATGCCTGAATGATTCCATTCGCGAAATTCCGTGCATTTGAATGAGAATCCATTTTCTGAAAGTAATGTTGTCGGACTCTGCCATTATTAAAATTATTTCAGGTCGATTAGTGCCAGGAAATGCGACCTAAGTAATTGCATTGTACTGACACACCTGGCCCGCTGGCAGTTGGAAATCCCGTCAGGTGTCCGAAAGTGATTTCAATTCAGAATCATGATCAGTTGTAGTCTATAAAGGACTGGTGCGAGGAGTCGGGACCCTCGAGATAGTATTTCATCGATACGAAACTGCAGGGTGGTGGGGTATTACACGATTTGTTGAAGCACCTTACTCGATGTCTAACGCTGTACTTTTGGCGCCCCCGGCAGGATTCGAACCTGCGACCAACTGCTTAGAAGGTAGCCACTTTTCGTTTCACACGAAAGCACCTCTGGTCACGATACCGCATATTACCTGATAAACATGCATGTACGAATCTC
>DAHXKX010000134.1 GCA_027366165.1 Actinomycetota bacterium | reverse complement strand
GAGGTGGTTCCTGTATCCTTCGCAGAGATAGTTGAGACCGTCATCTCCATCGGGGGTTTGGATGAACCTGTCCTTGGGACAGCCGCCGTTACACAGGGAAAGGACCGGGCACTCTTCGCAATATGTTGGAAGCGACTCCTTTTTTGCCTGGCCAAAGGCCGTTTGTTTTGGTGATTCAATGAGCTCTGACAACGGGTCAGAGGTTAAGTTACCTAGATAGTTGTCGGGGTTGACGAAGTGATCACAGCTGTATGTTCCTCCGTCATGTTCAACGGCTAGAACCCTTCCGCAAGTCTCGGACATGATGCAGATGTTGGCGGGTTTTCCACCTACCACCAGCAGGCACTCGAGGAAGTTCTGAATTCCAATTTGGCCAAGATCGTGGCGAATCCATTCATCAAAGACCTTGGAGAGGAAGTTGCCCATGACCTCTGGTTTAACCGACCAAGGCGCGACGGATCCATCGGGCAGTCGGCTGACGACGGGTAGAAACTGCAGCCAGCGGACTTTTTGATCGAGAAAGAAATGGTAGACATCGCTGGGAAACTCCGAATTTCTCGCATTTAGGGTGCAGAGAACGTCCGGTTCTATGCCGTGCGCCCGAAGCTGGCGCAGCCCCTCCATGACCTTTTTATGTGTGCCTTCATCTCGTATATCGGTCCGGTAAGCGTCGTGGAAATGTTCGGGACCATCCACACTGAGCCCGACGGTGAAGCCGTTCTCAGAGAGGAAGGCGCACCACTGCGTATTCAGGCGGGTGCCGTTTGTCTGAAGGTTGTTTAGACACTGCCAACCCTCAGGTAGGTATTTGGCTTGAAGCTCGAGCACACTTCTGAAGAAGTCGATGCCGGCCAGCGTGGGTTCCCCGCCGTGCCAGACAAAGTGCACAACCGGTCCCGGGCTTTGCGAGATGAAGGATTTGATGTAGGCCTCAAGGACTTCAGGGCGCATCCGGAAGCGTTCGGTTGAGGGGAAGAGTGACTTCTTTTGCAGGTAGTAGCAGTAGTCGCACCTCAGATTGCACACCGGCCCAATCGGCTTTGCCATGACTACAAATGGTGTTTTAACACTCATTTTCCTTATGCCTGCCCATCCGCGTTGTTGTTCGTCTTGGAGCGTATCACGCTGGCAGACGTTGCTGCCAAGCCATGGCCCTTAGGTTGATTAGAGGCTCCGACGGCTGTCTCAGGCAACTTCAGCCGTTTCGGTCCATCGCTCCACACGATCGCAACGGCGAACAGTCCTCTTTCGCACTCCGGGCAAAAATTGGCGTAGAATTCGAACGTCGTCGAAACAACAACCGGTTGTATCGGCTAATTTTCAGTTCTGTAGGACTCTGCTGCTCGGCTGGAACCAGCTGAGCAGTTGACCGAGTTTAGTAGGGGAAACGCCGTGAAGCCTTCGTTGCATGCCGGGATCGAGTACGAGCTCGTCTATCGCGTTCCGCAGTCAAAGACAGTGCCCGCTCTCTATCCTGAGGCCGAGGAGTTCCAGCTGATGCCGGAGGTTTTTGCCACCGGGTATCTCGTCGGTCTGCTGGAATGGGCCTGCGTCAAGTGCTTGGACCCCCATCTCAACTGGCCCGAAGAACAGACCCTTGGCACCCACATCAACATTAGCCATGAGGCGCCGACGCCTCCAGGTTTTGAGGTCAAGGCTCGAGTTAAGCTGACCGAAGTCGACGGACGCCGGCTGTTTTTTTATGTGGAGGCTGACGATGGCAAAGACGTCATCGCCCGTGGCACTCACGAAAGGTACGTCGTTGACAAAGCGCGCTTTGTCGCCAAAGTGGAAGAGAAGAAGCGATCCACCACATAGCTCGTATTGCTGGAAGGATTTTCGCGATCAGGATGACAGTGTCCTTCCCATTTAAAGGTCCGCCAGACCTGATCGCTCCACATCCCATTTGGCGAGGCGATTATGTCAACTAAGCGTCATTTCAAAGACGGTTGGCGTCCCCTGGTCCCAATTGTCCCAAAGGAAATCGTCCTCTTTCCCATCAGCAATGAGCCGTAGGACATAGCGCACCTGCTCCTTGTAAAAGTCGCAAAAGGCGCCGCGTTGATTGATTCCTCCATTGAGTTCATGGGCTTCAGCCGGGCAGGGCGCTCCACAAAAGTGGCGTATCGGACAGCTTCCGCACTCGTCGATCTCTTCAATCATGCGCTCTGTCACGCTCTGGAAAGCCTCGGTGTCAAAGCATGTTGCAAGTCCTGAGCTGAAGAGATTGCCTCCTTCGAACTTTGGCAGTCCGATGAATTCGCTGCACGGGAAGAGGTCCCCTTTGGCGTTGACAGCAAAGAAGCAGCGGCCGCCGCCGCATGGGGAGATGTCGCACATGAGCCTGCGTGCGGTCGGGGCCACCACTGCAAGGATGATGTTCGCGAAGTTGGCGACGACCAGTTTGCGTCCGGTTTCTCTATAGAGTTCGTGGGTTCGTTCAAGGGCTTTGACATATGCCGCTGCGAAGACGTCGTCTTCCGGACGCACCTTCTCTCCTCCGGGCAGGGTGCACCGGACCTGGTTGAGCATGCAGGTTGGCACCTCCAGGTCGTGGAACAGCTCCACCATTTCGGTCAGGTATTCGAGATTTTCGGTTGTGACGGTCGTGATGACTGAGTAGTTCTGGTAACCCCGCAGACGTTCCAGGGCCTTGATCACCTGATCGTGAATTCCGTGACCGCTGAAGGTGTGTCTTGTCCTATCGGTTATCTCCGGTACAGGCCCGTCAAGAGACAGACCAAGGCTGATGCCACGGGAAGTGATAAAGTCGATCGCCTCCTGGTCCAGAAGGGTACCGTTTGTCTGAATGCCGAAGATGAAGTCATTTTTGAAATGCTCGATTGCGGAGAATACGTTTTTCCGGTTGAGCATCGGCTCTGATCCATGAAATATCAGCTGCGGCTTGTCCCCGGCGGGCATCTTCTGGTGGAAGAAATCGAGCAAGAGCTCCAACGCTTCGAAGATCTTTTCCCTAGGCATGTTCTTGCCATGCCTGCGCATTTCTTCAGGCAGGTAGCAGTATGTGCAGTTGAGATTGCATCGTTCGGTGGGATTGAAATAGACAACCGAGGGCACCAGCCCAAAGCGAAGATGGTTCATCTCCTCCGCAAATGCCGGGATGCGCTCGCCTATGTTGACAAGGAATTCAGGATCGCCGAGTATCTCAGATGAACGGTCCTTTCGCACCAGAGACCAGAATGCCGTGTCCGCTTCGATGACGGCTTCGTACTCCAGATGGTTGATGTCGAATCTAATGAGCTTGGGATTGGCCTGGGCGGAGCGGGTATCAGTCACCGGCCGAACCTCTGTAATCTGGTCAGAGCCTTTGAAAGGCTCTGACAGTTCGACGGACTGGTTGCTTTTGTAGATATGTGGAAGAAGTTAGCGGCCAATTGAGGTCTCTTTCTCCTCCACTTTTTGTAACGGCGTGTTTACCACCAGAACATAGTGGGATAGTCCTATGCCAGTGGGCTGGCACGCTTTGCGGTATGCCGCCACAGCGGGCTTGTTGGTTGCAGCAGTCATTGGGTCACCTCCCCCCAAGACAGATCCGCACGCGTGAAGAAACTAAAGGAACACGAAACTACGGCTCCAAACACCTGGCAAGCCTCCCGTTGCCGTGCTGCCGTTCCACTGGCAGCTATGTCTTCACCGACGAGGCCGGTCTCCTGACTTGCGCATCTCCATTTGCGCCACCTTCCCAGGTGACAAGCACCCAGTGGTATGAGGCACAAACTCCACGCTTACAGTGGCGGGCCCGTGCCGGACTTTCACCGGCTTCCCGATTCTCCCCTGAGGGGCACCTCGCGGTCTTTTGTTGGAGATCACCTTAGCTGTTGAATTCCTGGACTGTCAATTACCACAAGGGTTTGCTTTGAAGATCTGGGCAGCCACATTGACCCGTCTTGTCAGCGAAGGCAATGCCCGGTACCGACGGAGGTTTGGTCGCCAGAGTAGAGTCACAACACCTCATTAGTAATTAAACGGAGAGTTCTGGTCGTCTTTTTCAAACGACCTTACTCCAACCTGTGGGACCAGCGATATGACCAGCGAACCAGCCACCTTGTCATGGAGGGTCTGTTTTTTCGGGTCCTTCAGCATCCACAGGTAGCCCAAACCGAGGATTATCGCGCTGATTCCGGAAACGAAGTATCTTGCGGTTCCCCTCAAGTATCCGAGCTGCCTGCCGTTCATGTTCACAACCCGTACCCTGGCGATCTTGGCACCTACAGTCTGACCATACGGTCCACCGAGCAGAACCACCATGTATCCAATGTCTATCAGCGCGGACAGCCCGTTTGATTCCGATGGGTTAATTCGGGTGAGTATCTCACCGATAACGGCGAGAAGGACAATGTCAATCAGCCATGCCATAGCTCTCTGGCCAAATGAAGCCAGCGGATAGGTTCCGAAGGTACTCCCCTGAGGCTCGTTAACTCCGCCGAAGTTGCCAGAG